>NZ_JAEMSS010000027.1 GCF_016462705.1 Nocardioides sp.
CCCTCGCCCTTGCCCTCGCCGCCGCCCTCGTGGCGTCGACGGTGCTGGCCGCCTGCGGGTCCGACCAGGACGAGGGCGAGCGCACTCTCACGGTCTACGCCGCCGCCTCGCTCGCCGACACCTTCGAGCAGATCGGACAGGAGTTCGAGGCGCAGCACGACGGTGTCCGGGTCGAGCTCGGCTCCGGTGGCTCGGCCGACCTGGTCGCGCAGATCCAGGAAGGCGCGCCGGCCGACGTCTTCGCGTCGGCAGACCTGGCCACCATGGAGAAGCTGACCGCCCAAGGGCTCGAGGGCGGGGAGCCGCGGGTCTTCGCGACCAACACGCTGGAGATCGTGGTCGCGCCGGGCAACCCCCTGGGCATCGCGTCCCTCGCCGACGTCGCGGATGCCGGCGTCACGCTGGTCACCTGCGCGCCGGTGGTGCCCTGTGGGGCGGCTGCCCAGAAGGCAGCCGAATCGGCGGGGGTGGACCTGGCCCCGGTGAGCGAGGAGCAGTCGGTGGCCGACGTCCTGGCGAAGGTCACCTCGGGCGAGGCCGATGCCGGGCTCGTCTACGTCACGGACGTGCTCGGCGCCGACGGAGCCGTCGACGGCGTGGACTTCCCGGAGGCATCGGCGGCCGTGAACCGCTATCCGATCGCCACGCTGGCGGACAGCGAGGTGAGCGACCTCGCCGCGGACTTCGTCGACCTGGTGCTCGGCGATGCGGGCCAGGCCCTCCTCCGCGAGGCCGGGTTCGGCGAGCCGTGAGACTGCCGCGCTGGGTCTTCGTCCCCGCGGCGGTCGGCGCGGCGTTCGTCCTGCTCCCGCTCGTCGCCATCGTCGCGCGCGTCGACTGGGCGAGCTTTGGCGACCTCATCACCTCGGAGTCCTCCCGGGCCGCGTTCGTCCTGAGCCTGCAGACGTCGGCCGCGAGCACCGTGCTGTGCGTGCTCGCGGGGGTTCCCATGGCGGCGGTGCTGGCCCGCACCGAGTTCCGCGGCCAGGGCGTCGTCCGCTCGCTGGTGCTGCTGCCGCTCGTCCTGCCGCCGGTGGTCGGTGGCCTGGCGCTGCTCTACACGTTCGGCCGACGGGGTCTGCTGGGCGAGTCCCTGGACGCGCTCGGGGTCCAGGTGGCGTTCTCCACCGTCGCCGTGGTGATGGCGCAGACGTTCGTGGCGCTGCCGTTCCTGGTCATCAGCATCGAGGGGGCGCTGCGCACGGCGGGGGAGCGCTACGAGGTCGTCGCGGCGTCGCTGGGGGCGCGTCCGACCACCGTGTTCCGCCGGATCACGCTGCCGCTCGTCCTTCCGGGACTGCTGTCGGGAGCGGTGCTCGCCTTCGCCCGGGCGCTGGGCGAGTTCGGCGCGACGATCACCTTCGCCGGAAGCCTGCAGGGGGTCACCCGCACCCTGCCCCTCGAGATCTACCTGCAGCGCGAGACCGACCCCGACGCGGCCGTGGCGCTGGCCCTGGTGCTCGTCGTCGTCGCCGTGCTGGTCATCGGCCTGGCCCGCCAGAGCCGGAGCGCGCTGTGAGCCTCGAGCTCGACGTCCGGGTGCCGGAGCGGGACGTCGAGGCCGCCCTCACCGTCGCCGACGGTGAGACCCTCGCGGTGCTCGGCCCCAACGGCGCCGGCAAGTCCACGCTGCTCGCGGTCATGGCCGGCCTGGTCCGGCCACGGCACGGCCGGGTCGTCCTGGACGGCCGGGAGCTGACCGTGGCCGGGGTGGGCCGGTCGGTGCACGTCCCGCCGCACGACCGGCGTACCGCGCTGCTCGGCCAGGAGCCGCTGCTGTTCCCGCACCTCAGCGCCCTCGACAACGTCGCCTTCGGGGCGCGCAGCGCGGGGGCCGCCCGACGCGAGTCGCGCGAGCGCGCCCAGGGCTGGCTCGACCGGCTGGGCGTCGGCGAGCTGTCGGGTCGCAGGCCCGGGCAACTCTCCGGCGGCCAGTCGCAACGGGTCGCGGTCGCCCGGGCTCTCGCCGCCGACCCCCGGGTGCTGCTCCTCGACGAGCCGATGGCGGCCCTCGACGTGGACGTGGCCCCGGCGATGCGGCAGCTGCTGCGCGGGGTCCTGGCGGACCGGACCGTCGTGCTGGTCACCCACGACGTGCTGGACGCCCTGCTGCTGGCCGACCGGGTGGTCGTGCTCGAAGCCGGTCGGGTCGTGGAGGAAGGTCCCGCGACGGAGGTCCTCTCCCGGCCGAGGAGCCCGTTCGCGGCACGGCTCGCCGGCCTCAACCTGGTGGAGGGCACCTGGACGGGGGAGGAGGTGCGCAGCGACTGGGGCAGCGCCGTGCGCGGGCTCGCGTCGGGGCCGGTCCCGCAGCCGGGGGACCGGGTCGTGGCGACGTTCCGGCCGCACGCCGTCGCGGTCTACCGTGCCCCGGTCACGGGCAGCCCGCGCAACAGCTTCGCCGTCACCGTCACGGGCCTCGAGCCGCTCGGTGACCTGGTCCGGGTCCGCGCGGTGGCGGGCGGCCAGGGTGGCCAGGGCCTGGCGGCGGACGTGACGGTCCAGTCCGTCGCCGCGCTCGAGCTCGCGGCCGGCCAGCAGGTCACGTTCAGCGTCAAGGCGACCGAGGTCGCCGTCTACCCGCTCTAGGCTGGCGCGATGGCGACGTACCTGAGGATCGGCGAGGTCGCCCAGGCGGTCGGGGTCAGCGTGGACACGCTGAGACGCTGGGAGGCCGAGGGGAAGGTCACCTTCGAGCGTCGTGGCAGCCAGCGGGTGCTGCGGGCCGACGAGCTGGCTCCGCTGCTGGCGTCGCTGGCCGGCGCCTCGAGCACCTCCAGTGCCCGGAACCGGTTCGCCGGCATCGTGGTGGCGGTCAAGCGCGACGAGGTGATGGCGCAGGTCGAGATGGCCTGCGGCGACTTCCGCGTGGTCTCCCTGATGAGCCGGGACGCGTGTGACGAGCTGGGCCTCGAGGTGGGCAAGCCCGCGGTCGCCGTGGTCAAGGCCACCACTGTGATCGTCGAGACGGACGGGGTCTGAGAGGCAGCAGCGACCGCGGAGAGCATCGCCGCGTGTTGGTAAGTGCTCAGTTGGGCCACATTTCCCGGATTGTTCGCTGGGCATTTCGAGAAGCGTTCATGCTCGTGGCATGGAGGATGGGGGCGGCCGGGGGGCCGCGCTTCGACGCCGCCGGGCAGCGCTGCTGGTGGCTGCGTGCGTGCCTGTCCTGGTGCTCGTCGGACTTCCCTTCGCCGGGACGGACGGGCCGGTCGTCCCCGGGTTCACGGTCGGCTGGCTGACGCTGGTCCTGGCCTGCGACCTCATCACCGTCGGGCTGCTCATCGGCATGTCCCGCACCGGGATGGGCCCGCGACCGCTGCTGCTGGCCATGGCGTTCCTCTGGTCGGGCGCCTTCGTGGTCATGTTGGCCTTCGCGGTCCCCGGTGCGTTGACGGCGACGCCGACGTTCGCGTCCGACGCCAACAGCACCGCCTGGATCTGGGCGCTCCGGCACACCGGGCCGCCACTGCTGATCGCCGTCGCCCTCGCCGCCTGGCCGCTCGGATGGGAGGGCCGCGGGCGGCTGACGCGTCGGAGCACCCTCCTGGCCCTGGCGGGGTCCGTGGCCGCCGGCCCGGGAGTCCTGTTCGTCTGGCTCGCCCTCGAGCCGGGGTCGCTGCCCACGATCGTCGACCCGGAGACCGGGAGCTACGACAGCCTCGGCATGGGGGTCGTCCTCGCGATCACGACCGCCGCGGTGCTCACGGCACTGGCGGGCGTGCTCCGCCGCGGAACGAGCAACGGCATCGAGGTCTGGGGCGTCGTGGCGGCCGCCGCCTGGCTGGGCGACGTCGCCTTCACCTTCATGCAGGAGGACCGGTTCACCCTGGCCTGGTACGGCGCCCGCCTGCTCGGGATCGCGGCGTCCGCGGTGGTGCTCGGCGTGATCCTGCGAGAGAACGCCCAGGTGCGCCGGCGACTGGCCGCCGACAACCACGACCTCGAGGCCCAGATCAACGACCTGCTCGAGGCCCAGCGGCTGCGTGACCACGTCACGGCCGTCGTCAGCCACGACATGCGGGCCCCGATCGCCGGGCTCCAGGGGTATCTCGAGATCGTCGACGACGAGCAGGTCGACCCGGTGTTCGTGGCCCGCATCCATCAGCGCTGCCTCGTCCTGGTGCGGCGGCTCAGCCTGCTCACCGAGGACCTCCAGACCGCGGCGGTCGCCGCCCACGGCGACCTCGAGGTGCTGCCCGAGCTGCTCGACGTCGAGTCCCAGCTCGCCGAGTCCGCGGCCGGCTTCCCCGGGCTGGACCTGCGGATCGACTGCCAGCCGGGGCTCGTGGCCTGGGTGGATCCACTCCGGCTGCAGCAGATCCTGTCGAACCTGATCCGGAACGCCGAGCGGCACGGGGCCGAGCCGGTCTCGGTCCGGGTCCGCTCCGAGCCTGACGGCATGGTGGTGTTCCGGGTGAGCGACGCTGGCCCGGGCGTCTCCGAGACGTTCATCCCCCGTCTCTTCGAGCGGTACTCGCAGGGCCCCGGCTCCGCTCCCGGCGGCTCGGGACTGGGGCTCTCGGTGACCCGGGACCTGGTCCGCGCCCACGGCGGCACGGTGCGCTACGACCTGACCGACCCGGCGTTCATCGTGACCCTCCCGGCGGCACCGACGGAGATCCGGACGCCGAACGGGAGGGTCATCTCGCCGCCCAGACGGCTCGCGACAGGAGCGGGTCTGAGGGACACCGGCCGGGCGGGCTGACTCCCCAGTCTCGCCCGCGGTGCTCGACGGCGCGGACGCCGTCGGTGCGGGACGCCCCGCTCACGTGAGGGTGTGCTGCGCCTTGTCGCGGTACATGGTGCTGTCGGCGCGCTCGAGGAGCTGGGCGCCGGTCTCGCCGTCCCTCGGGGATGCCAACCCCACGCTGACCGGGGCCGCCACCAGGGCTCCTCCGATGCGGTGGGGCTCCGCCAGGGCGTCGCGCAGGCGGTCCAGCAGCACCTGGGTGAAGTCGGCGCCGTCCTCGCAGATGACGGCGAACTCGTCACCGCCGAGCCGCCCGATCGTGTCCTCGGTGCGGAAGTGCTGCCGCAGCCGCGAGGCGACCTCACGCAGGACGGCATCGCCGGCCGCGTGGCCGAACGTGTCGTTGACCGTCTTGAAGTGGTCGATGTCGCAGAACAGCACGCTCAGGCGGGTGCCGTGGCGCACGGCCCGGGAGTGGGCCCGGTCGAGCGCCTCCATGAAGGCCCGGCGGTTGGCCAGCCCGGTCAGCGAGTCGGTCAACGCCATCACGTGCAGCTCCTCCTCCCGGGCCCGCAGGGCCGCCTCGACCTCCTCGCGGCGCCCGATGTCGGCTCGCAGTGCCGCGGTGGCCCGGTCGACCTTGGCCAGGGCCCGTTGCCGAGACGTCGACAAGGTGCCCAGCAGCACTGCCAGCAGCAGGGTGAACAGGACTCCGGCGTTGCGCGCCCGGGTGCTGCGTGAGGGACCGAGGCTCGACATGAACTCCTCCGTGGGCTGCACCAGCAGCCGCCAGGTCCGCCCCGCGACGGGGATGGTGACGGTGCGCTCGAGTCCGGTGCCCTCGACGACGTTCCCCAGGTCGACCCCCGCCACCAGCACGGCCTCGGTCGTGGGCGTCGAGTCGTCGGTGAGGGTCACCGCCACCGCGTCCTGCGAGGCCCGGGCCATCGTCTCGTCGAGGAAGTCGCGGCCGCGCATGCCCAGGAGGAGCCAGCCGAGGAACACGCCCTCGTTCGCGGTCTCGGCCGCCCCCACGATGGGTGCGGCCAGCACGAAGGACTGCTGCTGCCCGGTCGTCGGCCGCTCGCGGTCCTTGAGGAGCACGTAGGTGGCACTGGCCGTCACCTGGTCGCGGCTGCGCGCCTCGGCGAGCGCCTCGGTCGGCTCCGACGCCTCGCTCACGTCGCGTCCGGTCTGCACCGGGATGCCGTCGAGAGGGTGGTTGAGCACGACGAACAGGTGGTCGTCATCGGAGCCGAAGGGGCTGAGGACGAGGTCCGGGTTGCCGCGAGCCCGCCAGTCCCGTTGCAGCCGGGGGATGTCGTCGTGGGCCGCCGGGACCACCAGCGAGGTTCCCGTGGTCCCGGGCAGGCGTTCCCGTGTCAGTGTCATGTTCAGGGCCGTGAAGTCCGCGGCGCTCAGGTCGCTCTGGGCGCCGATCGCGGCGGCCAGGTCCATGCTGGTCTCCACGTAGCGCCGCACCTCGGCCGCGACAGCGCTCTCCACCACCTGGACCCGCAGGTCCATCGCCGCGCCGGCGCGGTCCGCTTCCTGCTCCCCGATCGCGTCGGCCAGTACCCACGACCCGACCAGGCCGAGCGCGATGAACCCGCTCACGAGGAGGGTCGCAAGGCGACCGCGCCTCGTCATCACCGCGCGCTCAGCATGGAGCCATCATCGTGGCTGGCGAGCGTCGAGCCCGGGTTTTCGGGAAACCCGGTGGATCAGGAACGGTGCTGGTACGCCATGAGGGACTTGAACCCCCAACCCGCTGATTAAGAGTCAGCTGCTCTACCAATTGAGCTAATGGCGCGTGGTTTGAAGCGACCACCAACGCTACCAGCGGGTGCCGGGTGCGCCGAAATCCGGGAACCGTAACCGCAGCAGACGGCGGGTCGTTGCCCGTCCAGACCCTCCGACGTCCAGCGGCGTCCATCGAAAGGCCCCCATGTCACGCACGACCCGCCCTCTCACGATCGTTTGCGTGGCCCTCCTCGTGGTCCTCGCCGGGCTCGCGGGACCGGCCAGCAACGGCGCCGCGCCGTCCGCTCCTGCCTCCACGTCGGCCGCAGCGGCCGCGGCGGCGGCGATCCCCCTCCCGCACGACGACCCGTTCTACCGCTACACCGGCAAGAAGCCGCTGCGGAAGATCGAGCGCGGGACGGTGCTCAAGACCCGCTCGGTGACGATCGGGCTGCCCCAGTCCGGCCAGGGCCTGCTCCCTGCGACCCAGCTGCTCTACCGAACGCAGGACCAGCAGAAGAAGCCCAGCGTGACCGTGACGACGGTGGTGAACCCGACCGGACCCGCCAACGCGGGCCTGGTGGCCTACCTCAGCTTCTACGACGCCCTCGGCGACAAGTGCAGCCCGAGCTACACGCTGCGCGGCGGCGACCCGGGCCAGGAGAACATGGAGCTGGCCACGACCGAGGCCGGGCTGGTCACGGCGCTCGCCGCGCAGGGCTACGCGGTGACGGTGCCGGACTTCGAGGGCACCGACCTGCACTGGGTGGCCGGGCAGGAGTCCGGCTGGAGCACCCTCGACAGCATCCGGGCCACCGAGAGCTTCCTGGGCATGTCCAACAGCCAGGAGGTGGGGCTGTTCGGCTACTCCGGCGGGTCGATCGCCGGCGAGTGGGCGAGCGAGCTCGCGCCGCGGTACGCGCCGGAGCTGAACATCGTGGGCACGGCCATCGGCGGCGTGCCGGTCCACCTCGCCCACAACCTCAGCTACATCAACGGCACCGACAGCTGGTCGGGCGTCATCCCGGCGGTCCTCGTCTCGCTGGGCCGGGCGTTCGGCCTCCGGATGAGCAAGTACCAGTCGGCGTACGGCGACAAGGTGACCGACGAGGTCGCAGACGAGTGCATCGGCGGGTTCAACGGCAACTACCCGGGGCTGCGGGTGCAGCAGCTGGTGAAGAAGAAGTACAAGCGGTTCCTCCGGGTCCCGGCGTTCGCGCGGGTGGTCAACCGGCTGATCATGGGCAGCGCCAAGGGCCACCCGACGATGCCGATGTACATGGGCGTCGGCGACCACGACGGGACGGGTGACGACGTGATGGTCGCCAAGGACGTCGAGGCTCTCGCCCACCAGTACTGCGGGCAGGGGGTGCCCGTGCAGTTCGAGGTGTACGACGGCGCCGACCACACCCAGGGCGGCGTGCAGTTCTTCCCGGCCGCCATGGCGTTCCTCGCCGAGCGGTTCGCGGGCACCCCGTTCGCGGGGAACTGCGCCGACATCGGCCCCGGCAACTCGCTGGCGCCGCTGCCGGTGCGCAAGAAGCGCTAGCCGGAATATCCAATCTTCAACTACCGTTGAGGCGGCTGTCCCACCCCCCGACCGAAGAGAGTGACCGCCATGCCCGCCATCACCGTCGACGACCTCACCGTGCTCGACCGTGTGAAGGAGCCCGGCCTGGGCGACCAGCCGCGCCCGGTCTGGCAGGTCACCACGGCTCCCACCGGCTTCGAGGGCGAGGGCTTCCCGGTGCGGCGCGCGTTCGCCGGCATCGACCTGGCCCAGCTCGACCCGTTCATCATGATGGACCAGATGGGCGAGGTGGAGTACGCGCCGGGCGAGCCCAAGGGGACCCCGTGGCACCCGCACCGCGGCTTCGAGACGGTCACCTACATCATCGACGGCGTCTTCGACCACCAGGACAGCCATGGCGGCGGGGGCACCATCACCAACGGTGACACCCAGTGGATGACCGCCGGCTCCGGGCTGCTGCACATCGAGGCGCCGCCGGAGTGGCTGGTCCAGCAGGGCGGCCTGTTCCACGGCATCCAGCTCTGGGTCAACCTGCCCCGCGACGCGAAGATGAACAACCCGAAGTACCAGGACATCCGCTCCCAGGAGGTCGCGCTGCTCGGCTCCGCGGACGCCGGTGCGCTGGTCCGGGTCATCGCCGGGTCGGTGGACGGGCACGACGGGCCGGGGTCGACGTTCACCCCGATGTCGCTGGTGCACGCCACCCTCGAGCCCGGTGCCCGCCTCGACCTGCCCTGGAACGTCGACTTCAACGCCCTGGTCTATGTCCTCAACGGCAAGGGCACGGTCGGCACCGAGGCACGCCCGATCCAGCAGGGCCAGTCGGCGGTGCTCGGCGCGGGTGACTACCTCTCGCTCACCGCGGACCGCAGCCAGGAGACCCGCTCGCCGAAGATGGACGTGATCGTCGTGGGCGGGCAGCCGATCCGCGAGCCGCTGGCCTGGGCCGGCCCGTTCGTGATGAACACCAAGTCCGAGGTCATGCAGGCCTACGAGGACTTCCAGAAGGGCCACTTCGGGCACATCCCTGCGTAGGGTCACCGGGTGGCCCGGCTCTACCGCGACGCGTACGGCGTCCCGCACGTCCGGGCCACCTCGGTGCTCGACCTGGCGCGCGGCCAGGGCTTCGTCACTGCCCAGGACCGGGCCTGGCAGCTCGAGCACCTCCGTCGCCGCGCGACGGGCAGCGCGGCCGAGGTCCTCGGCCGGCGCCTGCTCGACTGGGACGTCCTGGTCCGGAGGACCCGGATCGCCGACACCGCGCGGCGCGCCTTCGCGACCCTGGGCGCGGAGTCGCAGTCGTTCGTCTCGGCGTACGTCGACGGTGTCAACGCGGGCCTGCACGCGGACGCTCCCGAGCTGCAGCGGCTCGGCATCGAACCGGCCCCCTGGGAGCCCTGGACGCCGCTGGCGGTCTTCCACGCCCAGCACCTGCTCTTCGCCGCACTGCCGGACAAGCTGTGGCAGCACCGGGCCCGCTCGGTGCTCGGCGACCACGCCCGCTTCCTGGCGCGTGACGGAGCGGTCACCGCGGGCAGCAACGCCTGGGCGGTGGGCGGTGCCCGGGCGGCGAGCGGCCTCCCGCTGGTCGGCGGCGACCCGCACCGGGTGATCGAGTCGCCCGGCGTCTACGCGCAGGTGCGCCTCGTCTGCGAGAGCCCGGACGGCGGGGACGACTTCGACGTCGTCGGGTTCACGTTCCCCGGCGTCCCGGGGGTCCAGCACTTCGCGCACGCCGGTGACGTCGCCTGGGCCATCACGAACGCGTGCGCCGACTACCAGGACGTCTTCGACGAGTCCCTGGACGACGTCGTCGAGAGCGGCGAGGAGCTGGTCCAGGTCCGCGGTGAGGACCCGGTCCCGGTGGAGGTGGCGTCGACCCCGCGCGGGCCGCTGTTCGAGATCGACCGCGCGGGTGGCCGTGGGCTCGCCGTCCGGGACGCCGCCACGGTCCTGGGTGACCTCGGCTTCGACGCCCTGCTGCCGCTGCTGCGCGCGCGGACCGTCGACGACGTGGACGCCGCCCTCGACGCCTGGGTCGAGCCGGGCAACAACGTGGTCATCGCCGACCGGGACGGCACGGTCCGGTTCCGGTACGCCGGCCGGGTCCCGGTCCACCCCGACGCCCAGCGCCACGGCATCGTCGCGAGCGACGACCCGGACGGCGGCTGGACCGGCTGGCTCGACCTCCCGCGCCACGACGTGCCACCCGAGGGGCAGGTCGTCACCGCCAACGAGCGCCGGGGTGCCGAGAGCGCGCCGATCGGCAACACCTTCGCGCCCCAGCACCGGGCCCAGCGGCTGCACACGCTCCTCCGCGGGCGCGACGACCTGACGCCGGCGGACTTCGAGCGGTTCCACGACGACACGGTCAACACCGCCGCGCTCGGCCCCGTGCGCCTCGTCCGCGACCTGCGGCCAGGACCCGGGGGCGCCCAGGTGCAGGACCTGATCGTGTCCTGGGACGGCCGGATGGACGCCGACTCGGCCGGCGCGGCGGCGTACGCCGCCTGGCGGACGGCGCTGACCCGGCGGCTGGTCGCGGAGCCGGCGTTCGCGGACCTCCGCGACAACGGAGTCCACGGCCCTGTCTTCGCGCCCTATCTGGACATCACCGCGTGGGTCGGTCTCGCGCTCGAGACCATCCTCGCCGCGAGCGCCGCTGCCCGGCCGTTCGGGATCGACGTGCGCCGGTTGGCGACCCTCGCCCTCGACGACGCGGTCGGTCACCCGGCCACGTGGGGCGACACGCACGTGCTCGGTCCCACCCACGGCTTCGACCTCGGCGACGACGACCTGGTCGCACCGCCGGTGCCGGCGGTGCCGGTGAGCGGCGACATCGACTGCGTGCGCTGCACCGGCTCCCTGCCGGCGATCACCGACGAGTGCTACCGGGGATCCGTCGCGCGGTACGTGTGGGACCTGTCCGGCGTCGGAGCCAGCGGTTGGGTGGTGCCGATGGGCGCGTCCGGCGACCCCCGGAGCCCGCACCACCTCGACCAGCTCGACGCCTGGGCAGAAGGCCGCCTGGTGCCCGTCGTCACCGACTGGGACGAGCTGACCGAGGTCAGCGGAGCGCCGCCCCCAGGCGGCGGACCAGTGGTCGCATGAGCTGCCAGTAGGCGATCCCGACCGCGAACGAGGCGAGCGTCGCCAGCAGCGGGTAGTCGTCCTCGAGGTGGGGGTAGACCTGCCAGTGCGTCAGGTAGACGAACAGGGACGACGCGGCCAGTACGCCGACCACCGAGGCGACCCGGGCGGGCACGCGGACCGAGGGCACCCAGGCCAGCGCCGCGACCGCCACGACGACCAGCAGCTCGCGCTGCGGGTCGCCGAAGAACCCGGCCACCCCGGCCGCCGTCCCGAGGAGCACCACCCCCCGGTGCGCCGTGGTCCGCGCTCGTTGTGCCAGCCAGCCGGCTGCGAAGCACCAGGCCACGACGCCGACGGTGTAGCGCTCGGTGGGACCGGCCTCGATCCCCACCCAGACGAAGCGGACAGCGAGTGCGACGGCCAGCAGTGCTGCCGCCGTCGCGAACGGCGAGCGCCGCTCCCAGCGGTCGAACGCGCGCAGCGACAGGAGGGCGGCGAGCACCACCGAGGTCCACACCAGGGCCTCGAGGAACCAGAACTGCCACTGGTCGGTCCACCGGTCCGACCCCAGTAGTCCGTTGAGGTAGACCGCGGTGCGCAGGTCGTAGGCGCCGGTCGTCAGGCCTACGGCAGCGATGAAGAGCGTGCTCGGCACGACGACCTGGGCGGTGGCGACGAGGGCGTTGCGCACCCGGGCGGCGCGCGGCGCGTCGGTGAGGTGGAAGCGGGCGAAGTTGTAGCCCGCGACGGCCAGCAGCACGTGCGCCCCGCCCATGACCGTGAACAGGTCGGCGTGCGAGCCGACGACCGCGAGGATCGCCAGTGCGCGCAGCAGCATGGTCGGGTCGAGGAGCACGCCTCGGCCGCTGCGCCGGGCCGATGCCAGCTCGGTCGCGGTGCGGTGCGGCCAGTCGGGCGGCAGGTCGCCGAGCCGACGGCTGAGCCGGGTGGCGAGCTCGACGTAGGAGAGCGAGTCGCCGCCGAGCCCGACGAAGGTGGAGTCCACCGTCGCGTCGGGCCGGCCCAGCACCAGCGCGATCTCGTCGCGGACCTCCTCGGGCGTCACCGGTCCGGACTGGGCCGTGGCGCCGGGCCGTCCGGCCTCGGCCAGGGTGGTGAGCTCGGCCATCCGGGTCAGCGCCGCCCGGTCGGGCTTGCCCGAGCCGGTCCGCGGCAGCTCGGCGACGTGCTGCACCCGGACGGCCCCGACCGGGAGCCCCGCGGCCTCGGCCACCCGGGCGCGGACGGCGTCGGCGCGACGTGGGCGGGTGGTGAAGGCGTGCAGGCACTCGCCGTGCGCGGCGCACCAGACGGGCGTCCGGGGCGTGGAGGCCTGCTCCTCGACCCGGTCCAGGTCGAGCCGCAGCCCGAACAGCTTCGCGTGTCGCCCGGTCCGCCCGGTGACCTCGAACAGCCCGTCGCGGAGCCGGCCGAGGTCGCCGGTGCGCAGCTCGCTGACCGTCCTGCCCCGCGCCAGGTCGGCCGCCGAGTCGGCGTACCCGAGCATCACGTTGGGGCCGGAGTAGACGAGCTCGCCCACGCCGGGATCGGCACCCTCGACCGGGTCGAGCCGCAGCGACCCGCCCGGGATGGGGACGCCGATGGCCTCGGGTCGCGTGGCAGCGAGCTCCGGCGGCAGGTAGGCCATCCGGGCGGTCGCCTCGGTCTGGCCGTACATGACGAAGAGGTCCCAGCCGTCGCGCTCGCCCAGCGACGCGTACCGGCGGACCAGGTCGGGTGCGAGCCGACCGCCGGCCTGGGTGACACGGCGCAGCGACGGGTGCCGCCGCTCGGCGAACCCGGACCGCTCGAGCAGCTCGAAGGTGTAGGGGACGCCCGCGAACGACGTCGCCCTGGCGTCGTCGAAACGGTCCCAGAAGCACTGGTCGACGACCGACTGCTCCGTCAGCAGCAGACCGGCGCCGACCGAGAGGTGGCTGTGCACGACGGACAGCCCGTAGCAGTAGTGCAGGGGCAGGGTCGTGGCCGCGCGGTCGTGCGAGGTCAGGCCGAGGTAGCCGGCGATGCTCGCCGCGTTGCTGGTGATGTTGTCCTCCGACAGCCGGACCAGCTTGGGCGAGCCGGTCGACCCGGACGTGCTCAGCAGCAGGGCCAGGTCCGGGTGCAGGTCATGGGCCGACCCCTCGCGCCGCGGGGTGCTCTGCCATCCGTCGTCCGTGCGCCGGACCAGCAGGTCGGGGTCGTAGGTGTCCATCAGCGACCGGGACCGGTGGGCGGCATCGTCGGGGACCAGCAGGACGACGTGTCCGTGCTGGAGCGCGGCCAGGTAGGCCACCAGCGCGTCGGGGTGGTTGGCGCCCTCGACCATGACCAGACGTCGCGTGGTTCCCAGCACGTCGTGGGCGAATGCGTCGACGCGCTCGGCGAGCTCGGCATAGCTCACCTCGCCGTCCGGGCCGAGGTAGGCCGGGCGGCCGCCGTGCCGAGCGAGACCGAAGACCGACTCGCGCCGGGTGCGGTCGGGAGCGAGCAGCACCGTCACGGGAAGACCACCACCGGGCCGGCCACGGAGACGGTGACCGTGGCGCCGACCTCCGGGACGTCCAGGCCTCCGGCCCGGGCCACCACCACGGGACCATCGGGCAGCACGGTCAGCGTGACCGACGCGTCGTGGCCGTAGTAGGCGACCTCGTCGACCCGCGCCTTGACGGTCGCGGCGCCCGCCCCGATCAGCACCTGCTCGGGTCTCACCAGCACCTCGGCCGCGCCGTCACCGACATCACCCGCCACGGGGAGCTCTCCGAGGGCGGTCGACGCCACGCCAGCGCGCACGGCCGCGGGGAGCATCGCCGCGCCGCCGACGAAGCGGGCGACCCCGGCGTCCACCGGGGAGCGGTAGATCTCGCGAGGTGTGGCGGCCTGCACCACCTTGCCCTCGCGCATCACCGCGACCTGGTCGGCCAGGCTCAGCGCCTCGTCCTGGTCGTGGGTGACCAGCACGGCGGTCGCGTGCGCCACCCGCAGGGCGCGCAGGACGGCCCGTCCGGTGCTGGCGCGCAGCGAGGCGTCGAGCGAGGAGAAGGGCTCGTCCAGCAGCACCACCGACGGCTCCGGCGCCAGCGCCCGGGCCAGGGCGACGCGCTGCTGCTGGCCGCCCGACAGCTGGTGGGGGTACCGGGAGCCGAAGGCCGCGGGCAGCTCCACGAGGTCCAGCACCTCGCCGACGCGGGCCGAGCGACGCTGGCTGCGTGGCAGGCCGAAGGCGATGTTGGCCGCCACGTCGAGGTGCGGGAAGAGCGCGCCCTCCTGGGGGACGTACCCGACCTTGCGCTGCTGTGGCGGCAGGGCGCGGCCGTCACCGGCCACCACGACGTCGCCGAACCTGATCGTGCCGGCCTCGGGCACCACGAACCCGGCGATCAGCCGGAGCAGGGTGGTCTTGCCACACCCTGACGGTCCGAGGACCGCGGTCACGGAGTCGTGCGGCACCGTCAGGTCAACCGCCGCCACCGCGCGTACGTCCGTGAAGGACTTGCTGACCCCTCGCAGCTCGAGCCTGGTCATCGTGGGGCCTCCCACGGCGACGAGAGGCTCGCGTGACGGCCCAGCAGGACCGCGGCCGGGATCGAGATGAGCACCATGAGGAGGGCGTACGGCGCGGCCGCGCCGTACGCCACCGAGGACGACTCCGCCCAGAAGCGCGTGGCCAGGGTCGTGGTGTCGATCGGGGCCAGCATCAGGGTCGCGGTCAGCTCGGTCGAGACGGCGAGGAACACCAGCGCGGCGCCGGCGCCGATCCCGGGGGCGATGATCGGCAACGTCACCCGGCGCACCGTGGCGAGCGACCCGACGCCCAGGCTGTGGGCGACCTCGTCGAGGAGGACGGGCGCCTGCTCGAGGGCGGCACGCACGCTGACCACCGCGCGCGGGAGGAACATGATCGCGTAGGCGAGCAGGAGCAGGACGTAGGTCTGGTAGATCGGCTGGACCGCACGGATCGACACGGTCACCAGGGCCAGGGCGACCACGATGCCGGGGAGCGCGTTGGCGACGTACGTGCTGCGCTCCACCAGGTTGCTGGTCAGGCCCGGGTAGCGCACCGCGAGCCAGGCCGCGGGCATCGCGAGCACGACGGTCGCGGCGGCCGCGGCCGCGCCGAGGCCCAGGGAGGTGCCGGCGGCCGCGGCGAGCTCGCCGACCGGGAACTCGGTCGACGATCCGACCCGGAGCCAGTGGACCAGGCTGTAGGCCGGCAGCCCGACGGCCAGTGCCACCACCGCGGCGAGGACCAGCGTGAGCGGGCCCCGGCCGCCGCCGAGCCGGATGATCTCGACCGGCCGGGCCGCTCCTCGGGCCACCCGCGCGTAGCGGCGACGGCCCCGCAGCCGCAGCTCGGCGAGCAGGATCAGCATGCACAGCAGCACCAGGACGCTGGCGAGCATGTTGGCCGCCTCCCCGTTGAAGGTGGAGCCGTACTGGTCGTAGATCGCCGTGGTGAAGGTCGGGAACTGGAGCATCTGCAGGGCGCCGAACTCCGCGAGGAGGTGCAACGACACCAGCAGGCAGCCACCCAGGACCGCCGGCCGCAGCTGGGGTAGGACCACCCGCGCGAAGGTCCGTGCGCGGCTGTGCCCCAGCGAGTACGCCGCCTCCTCGAGCGCCGGGTCCAACCCGCGCAGGACGGCGACGACCGGCAGGTAGACGAGGGGGTAGTAGGACAACGTGATGACGACCAGGGCGCCGGTGAAGCCGTGGATGCCGGGGACGAGGGAGGCCCAGCTGTAGCTGTTGACGAACGCCGGCACGGCGAGCGGGGCCACCAGCAGGCCGTGCCAGACCCGCGACAGCGGGACGTCGGTGCGCTCCACCAGCCATGCGCACCCGACGCCGAGCGCGGTGCAGGTCGCCGTGCAGCCCACGACCAGGGTCACGGTGTTGCCGAGGAGCTCGCCCACCCGCGGTCGGGCCACGAGGTCCCAGGCGTCGCCCGGTCCGATCAGTGCGGTGTAGACGACGACGAAGCCGAGAGGGACGAGGGCCAGTGCGCCCACGACCGACCCGGCGGCGAGCAGGGGAGCAGGAGGCCGCCGCCGTCGTTCGGCCGGCGGCGCCGGGGCGTCGCCCGGCGGCCGGTCCAGCGGAGCGGCGAGGGTGCTCAGAGGAGCCCCACGTCCTGCATCATCTGCACGACCACCTCGCTGTTGAGGGTCGAGACGTCGATGGCCGGGGGCTCCAGCTCGCTGAACGGCTTGACGGGCGGCTCCAGGGAGACGGCCGGGTTGAGCGGGTACTCGAGGGCGTAGGAGTCGGCGATGGCCTGCTGGCCCTCCTCGCCGGCCAGGAACTCGACGAACGCCTGGGCGTCCTCCCTCTTGTCGCTCGCCGCGAGGACCCCGGCGCCGGAGACGCTGAGGAAGGCACCCGGGTCCTGGTCGCCGAAGAAGTGCAGCTGGGAGGAGTCGCTGTTCTCGCCGGACTCCTTCTGGTCGCGGTACCAGTAGTAGTGGTAGATGATCCCGGCGTCGACCTCGCCGTCGTTGACGGCCTTCATCACGACCAGGTTGTTCTCCAGCACCGTGCCGTTGTCGGCGAGGCTCTGGATCCACGACCGGGCCGCCTCCTCGCCCTGGGTCGCCACGACCGCGCTGACGATCGCCTGGAAGTCCGCGCCCGTCGGGGAGAACGCCACCCGGCTCGCCCACTCCGGCTGGGCCAGGTCCATCAGCGAGGTTGGCAGCTCGTCCTCCGAGAGGGCATCGGTGTTGTAGACCATGACCGTCGACCGGGCGATGAAGCCCAGCCAGCTCTTGTCTGAGGGGGAGAACTGCGGAGGAACCAGCGCCAGTGTCTCGTCGTCGATCGGCTCGAACAGGCCGGCGTTGTCGACGAGCGTCATCGCGGGGGAGTTCTCGGTGAGGAAGACGTCTGCGGGCGAGGCGTCGCCCTCCTGGACCAGCTGGTTGGCGAGCTCGAGGTCCTTGCCGCTGCGCAGCTTGACCTCGATCCCGGTCTCCTCCTCGAAGATCGGGGCCACCTCCTCCAGCAGCTCCTCGTGCTGGGCGTTGTAGACGGTGATGAAGGGGCCGTCGTCGTCGCCGCCGCAGGCGGCGAGGAGGGGGGCGATCAGGAGGGCGGCGGTCAGCGCCACCGGCGCTCTGCGCATGGTGCGGCCTCTCGGGCAGGCTTAGGGACGCCTAACCTTATCGCCGCCCTCGGGAACCTCACAGTCGAGCGCCTTCTCGAAGAACGCCTGCGCGTACGGGTTGTCGTTGTAGCGCTCGATCGGGCGGTAGCCGGCCCGGTCGTACATCGCGATCGCCTCGGTCAGCGTGCGGTTCGTGTCCAGGCGGACGGTCCGGTGGCCCAGGTCCCGGGCCGTGGCCTCGAGATGTCGGAGCAGCCGTGACCCCAGTCCCGCCCCGCGCCACTCGTCGTGGACCCACATCCGCTTGATCTCGCCGACCTCCGGTCCGAGGGACCGGATCCCTCCGGAGGCGACCGGCCCCCCGTCGCTGGTGGCGAGCACGAACGCGCCGCCGGTGGCGGCCACCATGTCGCCCACCTCGGCGGGCCCCGGGTCGAACCCGTCGGGGAACCGGCGGTCCAGCTCGGCGAAGTAGCTGTCCATGGCCTCCACCGCCGCCGGCTCGGTCGGGTCGACGGTCCGGATGTCGACCGTGGCGGCCCGCACCAGCAGGTCCGCGGTGGCCAGCGCCTCGGTCAGCCGGGCACGCTGTCGCTCGGTGAGTGGCTCGACCAGCCGCGCGGCGAGCCGCTCGGAGCGTGCGTCGAGACGATCGCGAAGTGCCCACCCGCTCCGGGTCAGGGCGACCACGCGACGACGGCGGTCAGCAGGGTCCGGGCGGACGTCGACCAGCCCACGTTCCTCCAGCGACCGGAGCTGCCGGGCGAGGTGGCCGGAGTCCAGGCCGAGCCGCGACCTGAGTCCGAGAGCCGTCAACCCGTCGGGGGACGTGCCGACCTCGAACACCAGCCGAGCCAGCCCCAGAGGAAGCCCGAGCCCCAGGAACGACTCGTCTAGGGCGCCGATGCGCTGGGTGTAGGTCCGGTTGAACCGCCGGACCACGTCGGTGTCGGCCATTCTCTGACTCTAGTCAGAGAACGGCCCGCTGGGGAACGACCTGGGGTGAGTAACGGGACTTGAACCCGCGACATCCGCGACCACAACGCGGCGCTCTACCAGCTGAGCTATACCCACCATGTGGTCCCGGGCAGGGCCCAGGACCGACACGAAAGTGTAGGGGAGGCGAGGCGTTCGCCGGGAATCGGGATCAGAGCTGAGCGCCCGCCTCCGCAGGAGGTGCCTCGGGGAGACCGGTGATCGAGCCGCCGTGCTTGGCCGCGATCCGCCGCGAGGTGTCGCTGTCGGGGCCGGGGGAGGGCACGAACACCGCCTCGCGGTAGTAGCGCAGCTCCTCGATGCTCTCCTGGATGTCGGCCAGCGCCCGGTGGTTCCCCCGCTTGGACGGCGCCTGGTAGTAGGCGCGCGGGAACCAGCGCCGAGACAGCTCCTTGATCGAGGAGACGTCGACGATGCGGTAGTGGAGGAAGGACTCCAGCGTGGGCATGTCCCGCACCAGGAACGACCGGTCGGTGGCGACGGTGTTGCCGGCGAGCGGGGGCCTGCTGCCCTCGGCGCAGTACTTCCGGATGTAGGCGAGCACCTGTCGCTCGGCCTCCTGGAGCGAGACACCGGACTCGAGCTGGGCGGTGAGCCCGGACTTCTGGTGCATTTGCCGGACGTAGTCGCCCATCTGGGTGATCGCCTCGTCCGGGGGCTTGATCACGATGTCGACCCCGTCCCCGAGCACGTTGAGGTCGAAGTCGGTGACCAGGGCGGCGACCTCGATCAACGCGTCGTTCACCAGGTCGAGACCTGTCATCTCACAGTCGATCCAGACGAGTCGCTCGCTCACGCCCCCACCCTAGGGCGTGGCGTCGGAGGCCTTCAGGCGAACAGCGCTTCGCCGTACTTCAGGACCACCGCCAGGACCAGGACGAGGAGCCACACGACCACGAGGATCAGGTCGAGGTTGGACCGCACGAACCGGGCCAGCCCGGCCTGGACCCGCCTGGGCAGGTAGAGGTTGTCGTCGCGGATGTTGACGTAGGTCATCTCGAAGAACACCAGGGTCGTGGCCAGGGTGATCAACATGCACCACGGGCACAGCGCGCCGATGTCGAACATCGCCTGGTGGAACAGCCAGTACGCGAAAACCAGCCCGATCGTGTAGACGACCTGGGCGGCGAGCATGAACCACCGGGGGAAGCGCACCCCGGCCAGGCCGGCGACGGCGATCGTGATCACGACGGGCTCGGTCATCAGCCCGAGGAACGCGTTGGGGAAGCCGAGGACCTGGGACTGCCAGGAGTCGGCGACCGTGCCGCAGCTGATCACCGCGTTGATGTCGCAGCCCAGGTCGGCGTTGGGGTTCTCGGCGAGCGTCAGTGCCTCCACCGACAGCACGAACGACGCCACGAGGCTGGCGATCGAGGCGACCAGCATCGTCACCCAGACGGTGACGCTGCTGTGCCGGAACTCGCCCAGCCGTGACCCGCGGGCCGGGGGCGCGATCTCGTCGAGCGTGCGGGTCACTGGTCGCCGGCGGCGGACTCGATGGCCTCGGTCAGCACTCCGGGCCTGGACCAGTCGCCCTCGAAGACCTCGCCGTCGATCTTGACCGTCGGTGTCCCCTGGACGCCGCCGTCGGTGGTGGCCTCGTCGGTCACCGAGGCGACCCACGCCTCGAAGGTGCCCTCGCCGAACTGGTCCACCACGTCGGCCGGCACCCCGGCGTCGGTCGCGATGTCGGCGATCTCGTCGTCGCTCAGCCCTTCGGTGCCCTCGTCCGGCTGCTGCTCGAACAGCGCGCTGTGGAAGGCCCAGGCGCTGTCCGGAGCGCCGTCGACGACGGTGGCGAAGGCGCTCGCCGACCGGGTGGAGTACTCGGTGCCCTCCGAGAAGCGGTCGAGGATCGAGATCGGGCGCAGCTCGACCTTGGCGACGCCCTCGGACATCAGCCGGTCGAGCTCCGCCTCGTTGACGGACTCGAAGGCGCCGCACGCGGGGCACATGTAGTCGTAGTAGATCTCGACGGTGACCGGCGCGTCGTCCGCACCGACGGGGAAGGCTCCGGACGAGGTCACGTTGTCCGGGACGACGACCGTCCCGGTCGGGCCGCCGCCGTCGTCGTCCCCGCTGGCGGCGTTGACCACGGCCCACACGATCGCGGCGACCAGACCGAGGATCACGACGCCGCCCAGCGCCTGGGCGATCCTGCGCTGCTTCGCCTTGCGGGCTGCTGCTTCCTGCTGTGCCTTGCGCAGCTCCTGGGTCCTGATCCGTGACTGCTTGCTCATCTGCTGCTTTCGGTCGTCGTGCCGGCCGATGGCCCGGGCTGGTTCGGGTCCAGGGTAGGAGGCGAACCCACGATCGCCACGGCCCGAGGCCCGGGTCGGGACCAACGGCCCCACAGGTCGGGACGTCCTGCCCGGCGGTCGAGAACTGGCAGTTCACCCCGTCCTCGCGGTTCAGTGGTGGAGTGACGTCCCCCGTTCTCCCCGGCCTCGACCAGTTCATCCGCGACCTGCCCAAGGTCGAGCTGCACGTGCACCACGTCGGCTCGGCGTCCCCACGGATCGTCAGCGAGCTGGCTGCGCGCCACCCTGGGACCGTGCCGAGCGACCTCGACGAGCTGAGGCGGTTCTACGAGTTCCGCGACTTCGCCCACTTCATCGAGGTCTACCTCGCCGTGGTCGCGCTCATCCGGACGCCCGACGACGTCTACTACCTCACCCACGAGGTGGCCCGGGAGATGGCGACCGAGCAGCAGCTGCGCTACGCCGAGCTGACCTGCACGCCCTTCACGTCCGTCCGACCGGACGACCCGTCGCTCGGCATGCCGATCGAGGCCTACACCGAGGCCATCGAGGCCGCCCGGCTCGACGCCGAGCGCGACTTCGGGCTGGTCCTGCGCTGGGTCTACGACATCCCGGGCGAGTTCGGGCTGCCGTCGGCCGAGGCGACGCTCACGTACGCCGTGGACCACCGGCCCGAGGGCCTGGTGGCGTTCGGGCTCGGTGGGCCTGAGGTCGGCGTCCCCCGGGCGCAGTTCACGGAGGTGTTCGACGCCGCTCGCGCCGCCGGGCTGCACTCCGTGCCGCACGCGGGGGAGACGACCGGGCCCGAGACGATCTGGGAGTCGCTGCGTCTCCTCGGGGCCGAGCGCATCGGCCACGGCACCTCGGCCGCGCAGGACCCCGCGCTGCTCGCCCACCTCGCCGAGACCGGCACACCGCTGGAGGTGTGCCCCTCGTCCAACGTCGCCACCCGGGCCGTGGCCAGTCTCGCCGAGCACCCGATCGCCGCCTTCCGCGACGCGGGCGTGGTCATCACGGTCGGCTCCGACGACCCGCCGATGTTCTCCACGACGCTGAACCAGGAGTACGGGATCGCCGCGGACCTGCTCGGGCTGGACCGCGCGGGAGTCGCCGACCTCGCCCGGGCGGGCGTCCACGCGTCGTTCGCCGAGCCGCAGGTCAAGGCCCGCATCCTCGGTGAGATCGACGGATACGTCCGCGACCACGAGGCGGACGCCGGAGACGTCGCCAACCAGGGCAAATAGTTCAGGCCCCGCAACCTCATACGATGCGGGGCCACGACCAACGTAGGCGCGGCCCGGCCTCGGACCTCGGATTGACGCGGGCGTGTCGCGGCCGCGACCGGTCGACCCGGTGCGAGCCCTGTGACCCGGTCCACCTCGGCTACGCCACCCGAAAGGGTGTCGAACTCGCCCGCACTGGGTAAGGAGTGGGCATGAACACCCGCTCCGGGAACGGCCCCGTCCGAGTAGCCGTCGTCAACGACTACGAGCTCGTCGTCCGCGGCGTCGCCGCGCTCCTCGAGCCCTACTCGGACCGGGTCGCGGTCGTCGAGCTCGACGCCAAGGTGGCCGTCGTCCAGGACGTGGACGTCGTCCTCTACGACACCTTCGGACAGGTCCAGGGCGACGGGATCGACCTCGACGACCTCGTCGAGGGCAACGGCGCCAAGGTCGCGATCTTCAGCTGGAACCTGCAGCCCGAGCTCGTCGCCCGCTCGCTCAAGCAGGGCGCGTCGGGCTACCTGTCCAAGAGCCTCCAGGGCGAGGAGCTCGTACGTGCCATCGAGGCGGTGCACGCCGGGCAGGTGGTGGTGCCGACGAGGCCGGCGGGCCGAGACCGCGACGCCGGCGACTGGCCCGGCAAGACGGAGGGTCTGACGGCGCGTGAGGCCGAGATCATCGCGCTGATCACCCAAGGCCTGTCCAACCAGGAGATCGCGACCCGCAGCTACCTGTCGATCAACTCGGTCAAGACCTACATCCGCACGGCCTACCGCAAGATGGGGGTCACCAGCCGCTCCCAGGCGGTGCTGTGGGGTGTGAGCCACGGCTTCCGGCCCGACGTGATGCGGGAGACCGCGACGCACGAGGCCGAGTTCCCCGCGCGCAGGTAGCCGTTCAGCCGCCGAGCCGCCAGCCACCCCGGGGCAGGTCGAGGGCCGCCTGCGGACCCCACGACCCCTTGTCGTAGGGCACCACCTCCGGCGGGTCGTCCAGCAGAGGCTGGCACACCTCCCAGAGCCGCTCGACCTCGTCGGAGCGGGTGAAGAGGGTCCGGTCACCTCGCAGCACGTCGAGGATCAGGCGCTCGTAGGCCTCGAGCGGGTCGTCGTTCGGGAAGTCCTGCGCGAAGTCGACCGCCATGACGGCCTCGACGAGCTCCATGTCGGGGCCGGGCTTCTTGGCCCGCATCTCCAGCGAGATGTGCGCGTCGTCGGTCAGCTGCAGGACCAGCTCGTTGGGGCCGGGGTTGACCCCGTCCATCGACAGCGCCTGCCACCAGTCGCAGGCCGGGTTGCGGAACCGGAGGGTGATGGTGCGACAGCTCAGCGCCATCGCCTTGCCGGTGCGGAGGTAGAAGGGCACGCCGCGCCAGCGGTCGTTGTCGACGTACGCCTCGATCGCGACGAAGGTCTCGACGTTCGACTCCGGGTCGACGTCGTCCTCGTCGCGGTAGCCGACGTACTGCCCGAACACGACGCGCTCGGGGTCGAGCGGCTGGAGCTGCTGGAACACCCGCGCCTTGGCGTCGCGGAGACGTCGTTCGTGGAAGGCGCCCGGGTCCTCGAGCCCGACGAAGCCGAGCAGCTGGCACAGGTGCGTGGAGATCATGTCGCGCAGGCACCCGGTGCCTTCGTAGAAGCTGCCGCGGCCCTGGATGTCGAGCTCCTCGGGCACGTCGATCTGCACCGACTCGATGCTCCGCCGGTCCCATGCCGGCTCGAAGAGACCGTTCGCGAACCGCAGGGCGAGGATGTTCTGGACGGCCTCCTTGCCGAGGAAGTGGTCGATGCGGAAGACCTGGTCCTCCTCGACGACCTCCTTCAGCGCCGCGTCGAGGGTGCGGGCCGACTCCAGGTCGAGCCCGAACGGCTTCTCGATCACCAGCCGGGCCCGCTCCGCCAGACCCTCCCGACCGAGCATCGCGATCATGTCCAGCATCGCCGACGGGGGGACGGAGAGATAGACCAGGCGCCGTACGTCGTCGCCGAGCTCGTCCTCCGCGGCCCGCACCGCCGCGGCCAGGTCCGAGCCGTCGTCGGCGTTCGAGGTCTGGAAGCTGAGCCGCGCCAGCAGGTCGTCGAGGACCTCGCCGTCGAGCTCGTCGACCCGGTCCTCGAGTGCCTCGCGGATCGCCGCCCGGAACTCCTCGTCCGTGCCGGGCGACGTCCTGCCACTGCCGATGACCCGGAAGCTCTGGGGCAGCCGGCCCGCGGCGGCCAACCGGTAGAGGCCGGGGAAGAGCTTGCGGCCCGCCAGGTCGCCTGTGGCGCCGAACAGGACGAGGACGTGCGGGGCGAGACCGTTGCCGGTCGCCGAGGTCGAGGACATGACTGAATCGTTACCCACCGCTGGTTGGCCGGACCGCGGGACCCGGGAGTCGGCGTGGGGAGAAGGCCGAGCGGCGGGATCCGCGCGGCTTTCTCGTTTCCCCCACACGCGCGGATGCCCCGACGTACCGTGAACGGGTGAGAAACGAGTCTCGTGGTGTGACCCGTGTGGTCACCCTCATGGTCCTGTCCCTGGCGGTCGCCCTGAGCGGTCTGGTCCTCGCCTCACCGGCCTCGGCCGTCGTGACGCCGGTGAGCTACCAGGTCGCGCTCACCGACCCGGTCATGAGCACCCCCCTGGGCACCGACTCGAGCTGCACACCGGGATCGGGCGGACCGGCCGGCTACAAGGTCGTCCGGTTCACGGTGAGCGCCACCGCGAGCTACACGGTCACCGACAACAGCGGCGCCAACGACGGCCGGATCGGCATCTACACCGGTCCGTTCAGCCCCACGAGCCCCGCCACCAACTGCCTGGCCTTCGTCGACGTCAGCGAGACGGTGGCCCTGAGCGCGGGCGCGGTCTACACGATGGTCCAGTCCCACGCGCCCGCCGGAGCGGGCACCGGCGCCTTCTCCTTCAACTTCGACGGTGCCGGCACGCCCACGGTCCTCACGCCGACGTCGACCACGCTGACCACCAACCCCAACCCCTCCGAGCTCTCCAAGGCCACCACCTTGAGGGCGGTGGTCGCGGGAGGTGCCACGCCGACCGGGACGGTCCAGTTCCACGAGGGCGCCACCCTGCTGGGTTCGGCGCCGCTCAGCGGCGGAGTCGCGCGGCTCGACGTCTCGTCGCTCGCGGTCGGCAACCACACCCTGAGCGCGACGTACACCGGCGACGCCACGCACGACGTGTCCGCCGGCGTCCAGGTGCACAAGGTCCAGTACGGACCCAAGCCCAAGGTCAAGCTCTGGGTCTCGGACAGGACGCCCTACGTCGGACAGAAGATCAAGCTGAGCTGGGTCTCCACGGGAGCCGACAAGCTCAAGGCCGGCGGTGACTGGCACGGCAAGCGCCCCAAGAAGGGCAGCAAGAGGATCACGATCAAGAGCCTCGGCTTCCACGCCTACAAGCTCAAGGCGACCAACGTCAACGGCAAGGCCCGCGCGAAGGTCAAGGTCGTCGCGCAGCGCGCCCCGGCCAAGCTGACCGTGGCCGTGCCCGACGAGTTCGTGACCGTGAACACGCTGGTGCGGGTCCGCGCCGACGGCCTGGACGCCAGGGAGCGGTTCAAGATCTTCCTCGACGACGACCTGCTCGCCAAGGGGTTCGCCGACAGGCGGGGCGACGTGAGCGCGCTCGTGCGCATCCCCCGGGGCACCGAGGAGGGCGAGTACACCCTCACGGTCATGGGCAGCAACAAGGACCGCGTGGGCAGCACCCCGGTGCTCGTGCTCGCTCCCAAGAAGCTGGACGTCGAGGTCACCAAGAAGAAGCTGAAGGTCGGCGGCACCCAGACCGTGAAGGTCGCCGGCTTGCTGGAGGGCGAGAGCGTGACCGTGACCTACCTCGGTGAGGTCCTGGTCGAGGGCAAGGCCGACGCCCAGGGTGAGTTCGAGTACGCCTTCCCGGTGGGCGACGAGCCCGGCAAGGCGACCGTCAAGATCGAGGGCGGGGTGCCCAGCCGCGTCGGAGAAGCCAAGTTCGAGGTCTTTCCGGGGGCTGGCGCCGACTCCTAGTCTGCGTACACTGCCACCCTCACGGGGGAGGATCGGATGAGCGCGAGACGAGTGGCCGCGGCGCTGGTGGTCGGGGTGATGCTGGCTGCGCCGGCGGTCGCCGAGGCGAAGACCATCAACGGCGACAACGGCAAGAACCGGCTCAAGGGCACGAGCAAGGCCGACCAGATCAACGCCAAGGGCGGCAACGACAAGGTCAAGGCCAAGGGCGGCTACGACAAGGTCGACGCCGGGCCGGGCAAGGACCTCGTCTACGGGGACGGCGGCAACGACAAGCTGACGCTCGGCACCGGTGACGACACGGCGTACGGCGGGACCGGCTCCGACACGATCACCGGCCAGGACGGCAACGACACCCTGCTCGGCGAGGTCGGCAACGACACGATCGCGGGCGGCACGGGCAACGACACGATCATCGACACCGAGGGCGACGACACCCTCGAGGGCGACGACGGCAACGACCGCATCGACGCGGGCGTCGGCAACGACACCGTCAACGCCGGTGGCGGCAACGACAGCGTCGTCGGTGGCGATGGCACCGACACGATCAACGGCAACGCCGGCGACGACACCGTCGACGGCGGGACCGGCAACGACGACATCAACAGCGGCACCGAGAACGACGTGGTCGTCGGCGGTGACGGCAACGACGCCCTCCAGCTCGGCGCCGGCAACGACACCGGGACCGGTGGGCTCGGCAACGACGACATGGTCGGCATCGACGGCAACGACCTGATGGACGGCGGCGAGGGCGACGACCACGTCTCGGGCGGCGAGGGCGACGACAAGCTGTTCGGCGGTCCCGGCGAGGACAACCTCGACGGCGGTGACGGCAACGACGTGATCTACGGCGGTCCCGGCGGAGAGGGCCTGATCCGCGACGCCGACGGCAAGGGCAGCATCACCGGCGACGCAGGCGACGACATCCTCGTCCCCGGCCCGGGGCGCGACTACGCCTACGGCGAGGAGGGCAGCAACCTGATCGTGGCCCGCAACGACGGGGACCTCGACGAGCTCTACTGCTCACTCCTCGCGGCGACGAGCCAGCCCGACGGGATCATCGTCTACGTCTACGCCGACCAGGACGACCCGGCCCTGGCGGTCGACCCCGACGACGACGTCCGGAGATGCGGTCGTCCGATCACCATGACGGAGTCGGAGTTCGTGAAGCGGTACCCAGGCATCGACCTGACCCTGGTCTAGCCAGGGGTGACTGGCCCGGCCGACCGTGAGGCCTGACCATGAAGTCTGGCCGAAAGGGTGAATTAGCGGAGATCGCCCACGGGGCGGCGTTACGAGATCAACAATCGGTCTACACGACGGTAACGCCACCCACCGGAAGAGTGACCCGTGACTCGCAGCACCCGCCCGCTCAGCTTCCTGCTCGCCCTGCTCCTCGCCGGAGCCCTGCTCGCCACGACGGCCACGGCCCAGGCGCGTAACCAGTACGGGACGGGCGGTGACAACCGGATCAAGGGCACGCCCCAGGCCGACACGATCAAGGCGCGGGCCGGCAACGACCGGGTCAAGTCGCTGGGCGGCGACGACCAGGTCGCCGGAGGTGCCGGCAACGACCGGCTCATCGGAGGCGACGGCGCCGACAACCTCGCCGGCAACGCGGGCGGCGACCTCTTGCTGGGCGGCCCGAGCAACGACCGTCTCAACGGCGGTGGCGACGGCGACACGGTCAACGGCGAGGACGGCGACGACCGGGTCCAGCTCGGCTCGGGCAACGACGTGGGCGTCGGCGGGGCCGGCAACGACGAGGTGATCGGCATCGCCGGTGACGACGTGATGTACGGCGACGACGGCGCCGACCACGTGTCGGGCGGCGAGGGCAACGACGCGCTCTGGGGCGGTCTCGGCGACGACAACATGGACGGCGGCGACGGGAACGACGTGATGTACGGCGGGCCGGGCGACGAGGGCAACCTCAGCGGCTACGACGGCAAGCGCAGCATGACCGGCGACGCGGGCGACGACATCATGGTCCCCGGCCCCGGTGAGGACGCCGTCTACGGCGAGGAGGGCTACAACCACCTCATCGTCCGCAGCGACGGCGAGCTCGACAACCTGTACTGCGGGTTCATCACCGACGACACGCAGGCCGACGGCCTGCTCACGATCGTGGGCAACCCCTCGGACCTGCGGAACAAGATCGACGACGTCCGCAAGTGCGCCATCGAGATCCTGACCGACGAAGAGTTCGCCGCGAAGTACCCGGGCATCGACCTGACGCTGGTCTAGGACCGGCGCCCGGCCCCGGAGACGTGGTCTCGGGCGTCGGGTGACCGGTGGGGAGTTCTTCGGTCGCGGGAGTGGTTACCGACCTGCCGTGACACTCCCCTCGACCACCCTCGGGGACCTGGAGCGACGGGACCAGGACCTCCGCGGACTCTGGGCGCGGCGCGGGCTCCTCGCGCTCCTGGCGCTGACGGTCACCGCGGGTCTCGTCGGTCTGCTGGGCGTGCGGACTGCCACGGTGGACGCGGAGGGTTCCGGCTGGGAGCTGGAGCTGGAGTACCCGTCCGTGGCGCGGGCGGGCCTCGACGTGCCGGTCACCGCCACGGTCAGGCGCGCGGGCGGGTTGGGTGAGAAGGTCACCCTGGCGATCACCGGGACCTACCTCGACCTCTACGAGACCCAGGGCTTCAACCCCGAACCCGACGCCACGAGCCGCGACGGGGACCTGCTCTACCTCACGTTCGAGGCCCCGCCCGAGGGCGACACCCTGGTCGTCACCTACGACGCCTACATCCAGCCCGCCGCCCAGTCCGGGGACGGCGGCGAGCTGAGCGTCATCGACGGCGGCCGCCCCGTCGTCACCGTGGACTTCGACACCCGGATCTGGCCGTGAGGACGGGGGTGTCGTCATGGAGATCGTGATCCGGGCGCTGGTGGTCTTCGCCTTCCTCTGGCTCGTCACGCGCGCCGTGGGCCGGTCGACCCTGGGGGAGCTCAGCACGTTCGAGCTCCTGCTCTACGTGACGATGGGCGACCTCGTCCAGCAGGCGGTCACCCAGCAGGACTACTCGGTCACCGGCGCCGTGCTCGCGGTCGGCACCTTCGCTCTCCTCACGGTCGGGCTGTCGTGGACCCAGTGGCGCTTCCCGCGCACCCGCGACGTCATCACCGGGCGGCCGGTGCTGGTCGTGGCGCAGGGGGAGCCCGACGAGCCGGCCATGCGCCGGCACCGGCTCGCCGTCGCGGACCTCCTCGTGGCGGCCCGGGAGCAGGGCATCCGGCGCACGTCGGACATCGAGTACGCCGTGCTGGAGGCCGACGGCAAGATCTCGTTCTTCACCTACGAGGACGACAGCTCCGGGGCGCCCGAGAAGCCGCCGCAGGGGTGAGGACCTGATCGCTGAGCGCCCCCGGCAGGACTCGAACCTGCGGCATCCGGATTAGAAGGCCGGCGCTCTATCCAGCTGAGCTACGGAGGCATGCGGGTCCATTGTCCCCGAGATGCCGACAAGACACCGCTACGGCATCAGGTCGCCCAACCACCGCTCGACCTCGTCGGAGGTGCGGGGGAGGGCGGCGGACAGGTTCCGGCTGCCGTCGGCGGTGACCAGCACGTCGTCCTCGATCCGGATGCCGATGCCGCGGAGCTCCTCGGGGACGAGCAGGTCGTCGGCCTGGAAGTAGAGCCCGGGCTCGACGGTGAGCACCATGCCCTCGACCAGGTCACCGCGCGGGTAGACGTCGACGGAGGCGACCCCGCAGTCGTGGACGTCCATGCCGAGCATGTGACTGGTGCCGTGCAGCGTCCACCGGGCGTAGACCTTCGAGCTCGGGTCCAGGGCCTCCTCGGCCGAGACCGGGAGCAGGCCCATCGACTCCAGCCCGTGGGCCATCACGTCCATCGCGGCGTCGTGTGCGGCGAGGAACGGGACACCGGGACGGACGGCGTCGAGGCCGGCCTGCTGGGCGGCGTACACCAGGTCGTAGAGCTCACGCTGGACCGGCGTGAAGCGGCCGTCGATCGGCAGGGTGCGGGTGACGTCGGCGGTGTAGAGGTTGCTGCCCTCGGCACCCATGTCGAGCAGGACCAGCTTGCCCGGGTCGATCGTGCCGGTGTTCTCGATCCAGTGCAGGGTCGTCGCGTGCTGGCCGCCCCCGACGATGGAGTCGTAGCCGATGTCGTTGCCCATCGCCCGGGCCCGGCGGAAGAACGTGCCCTCGATCCAGCGCTCGCCGTAGCGGAGCGCGTTGGACCAGTCGCGCACGACGTCCTCGAACCCGAGCGTGGTGATGTCGCACGCCTCCTGGAGCTCGCCGACCTCCCAGTCGTCCTTGACCAACCGCGCCTCGGAGACGACCCGGGCGAAGTCCGTGTCGCGGGACTCGTCCGGGGCCACCAGCTCGTCCACGACGCTGGAGATCCCCCGGAGGACCCGGGTCTTCCCGCTGCCGGCCAGTGCGTCGGGGAGCCGGTCGACGTGCCGGACCTCGAGCCCCAAGGAGTCCGAGACCTCGCGCAGCGACGGGCGCCGGCCGACCCACAGCTCGCCGTAGAGCCGGTCCCGGAAGAACTCGTCGCTGTCCCGGGGCGAGCTCGGGCGGGCGTAGAGCACCGCCTCGCCGTCCTCGATGACGAGCACGGCGTCGCTGGTCTGGTTGCCGCAGTAGTAGGTGTGCGCGGTGTCCGAGCGGAACCGGTACTCGGTGTCGTAGGACCGGACCTTGAAGGTGCCCGAGGGCAGCACCAGCCGCTCGCCGGGGAACATCGCGGCGAGCGCAGCGCGGCGTCGCGCGGCCGGGCCGGCGATGGGGTGCGGTGGCAGGTCCAGGTCGGTGCCGCCCCAGCCCTGGCGCATGAACTGCGAGTAGGCGTCCGGCACGGCCGGGTCGTGGGACTCCACGTGCAGCGGCTCCCCGCCCTCCGAGGTGGTCGTGTCGAGTGAGGTCTCGGGTGAGGTCTCGTCGGTCACCCGGCCAGCGTACGCCGCCCGCCGGGCGGTGGCCCGGCCCCCGATACGCTCCTCCGCATGACCGGGACGGCGAGGAGAGCGCGACGTGACAGCCGCGCGTTCACGGTCATCGTGTGCGTCCTCGTCGGCCTGGGGGCGATCCCGATCCTCCTGGTCGTCGCGCTGTCCAGTGCCCCGGCGATCACGATCCTGGCCACGGTCCTGGCGGCGGTGCCCGTCGTCCCGCTGGTCCTCTGCTTCCTCTGGCTCGACCGCTACGAGCCCGAACCCCGCCGGCTCCTCCTCATGGCTCTCCTGTGGGGAGCCTTCGTCGCGACGTTCGGGGCCCTCGTGGTCCAGGGGATCGGCGGCATCTTCGCCGGCGTGACCGAGGAGGCCTCGCTCGCCGTCGTGGCGCCGGTCAGCGAGGAGCTCACCAAGGGGTTGTTCCTGCTGTTCCTGCTGTGGTGGCGGCGGGCCGAGCTGGACGGGGTGCTCGACGGCATCGTCTACGCCGGCATGGTGGGCATCGGCTTCGCCTTCACCGAGAACATCCTCTACCTCGGGGCCGCCTACAACGGCTCGGACGGGATGGGCCCGGGCGGGGTGGTCGGCATCACCACGACGTTCGTGCTGCGCTGCGTCTTCAGCCCGTTCGCGCACCCGCTGTTCACCGCGTTCACCGGTATCGGGATCGGACTGGCCGTGAGCAGCCGCCGCCCGCTGGTGCGGTGGCTGGCCCCGGTCGTCGGGTACCTGCTCGCCGTGCTGGCACACGGGTTGTGGAACGGCTCGACCCTGTTCGGGGCCGAGGGGTTCTTCGGCACCTACCTCCTCATCATGGTGCCGGCCTTCGCCGGGCTGGTGTGGCTCGGTGTCTGGGCCCGGCGCTCGGAGCGCCGGATGCTCACGGCCGCCCTCGGCGACGCGGCGCAGCGCGGGCTCGTGCCGGCGACCGACATCGGCTGGGTGGTGGACCTCCGGGCCCGCCGGCACGCCCGCGCCTACGCCAAGCAGACGGGTGGCAAGGTCGCCGAGCAGGCCATGCGGGACTACCAGCAGGCCGCGATCGAGCTGGGCTTCCTGCACCACCGCTACCTCCGCGGCACCGCCCCCGCCGACTTCGCGGCCCGGGGCGGCGACTACGTCGCCCGGATCAACGCCGTCCGTCCGAGCATCGCCTTCCCCGGACAGGTGGTGCCGACCCGATGACCAACGCCAACCCCGCGACGTACGGCACGGTCATGCTGACCGCCCTCATCCGCCTGCACGACGCGCTCAAGCAGGTGCGCCTGCCGCTGGACCTGCCCGGCATGGACACCCACCGCGAGAGCCGGCGGGAGATGGTCGACCAGCTCGAGGACTACGTGATCCCGCGGGTCACCACCCTCGAGGCCCCCCTGCTCGCCGTGGTCGGCGGGTCCACCGGCGCCGGCAAGTCCACCCTGGTCAACTCGCTGGTCGGGCAGAAGGTCACCCAGCCGGGGGTGCTGCGCCCGACCACCCGCTCACCGGTGCTCGTGCACCACCCGGACGACGCCCCCTGGTTCGGGCAGGACCGGCTGCTGCCCGACCTGGAGCGGGTCTCCTTCGCCACCAACGACCCGGGCGCTCTGCAGCTGGTGCCGAGTGAGGCGTTGCCCCCCGGGCTGGCCATCCTCGACGCGCCCGACGTCGACTCGGTCGAGGAGCGCAACCGGGTGCTCGCCGCCCAGCTGCTCGCTGCGGCCGACCTCTGGGTCTTCGTCACGTCGGCGGCGCGCTACGCCGACCAGGTGCCCTGGGGCTTCCTCAAGCAGGCCGCGGAGCGCTCGACCGCCGTCGCCATCGTGCTGGACCGCACCCCCGAGGAGGCCGTCCAGACCGTCTCGACGCACCTGGCCCGGATGCTCGCCAGCCGGGGGCTCAAGGACTCGCCGCTGTTCGTGGTCCGGGAGGGGCCGGTCGACGATGACGGGCTGCTTCCCGCCGACCACGTCGTGGACGTCCGGGCCTGGCTGCGGTCGCTGGCCGAGGACACGAGCGCGCGCGGCGCCGTGGTCCTCCAGACCCTCGACGGCGCGGTCCGGGCCCTCACCATGCGCACCTTCCCGGTGGCCGACGCCGCGGCCGACCAGAGCGTCACCGTCGAGCAGCTGCGCCAGGATGCGACGAAGGCCTACGACGACGCGGTCGCCGCCGTCGTCGCGGCCACGGCGGACGGCACACTGCTCCGCGGCGAGGTGCTGGCCCGGTGGCAGGAGTTCGTCGGGACCGGCGAGCTGCTCAAGGGGCTGGAGACCCGGGTCGGCCGGATCCGGGACCGCCTGGTCAACACCGTCAAGGGCCGGCCCCAGCAGGCCGAGCGGGTCACCGTGGCCGTCGAGTCAGGCCTGGAGCTCCTGATCCTGGAGCACGCCGAGGCCGCGGCCGAGCGCGCCGAGGCGTCCTGGCGGCAGCTGGCAGCGGGCCAGGGCCTGCTCCGGGACGCCCCGCACGGGGCCGAGCTGGGGCGCGCGTCCCGTGACCTGCGCCGCCGGGCCGAGCGGTCGGTGCGGGAGTGGCAGGCCGACGTCCTGGAGATGGTCCGCACCCAGGGCGCGGACAAGCGCTCGACGGCACGGTTCCTGGCGTTCGGCGTCAACGGTCTCGCCGTCGCGCTGATGGTCGTCGTCTTCTCCTACTCCGGTGGTCTGCTCGGCGCCGAGGTCGGGATCGCGGGTGGCTCTGCGGTGCTCGGCCAGAAGCTCCTCGAGGCGGTGTTCGGCGACCAGGCCGTCCGTAGCCTGGCCGCGCGGGCCAAGCGATCCCTGGAGGTGCGGGTCACCGAGCTCCTCGAGGCCGAACGGGCCCGCTACACCGATCTGCTCGACTCGCTCGGCCTGGACCCCGAGGCGCCCGAGGCGCTGCGCCGTGCGTCACGTCTGGTGGAGGACGCGCGCTTCGCCGGCCAGCTGCCAGATAGCCTCTGAGGCTGTCCCACACGAGACCCGCCGCACCCGCCACCAGCCGCTCCACCC
>NZ_JAEMSS010000304.1 GCF_016462705.1 Nocardioides sp.
GCCCCGCCCGCGGAGTGGTCGCGTCCCAGCCGGCCCTCGCGAGGCCTCGCGACGGGCCTAGCGGCCCTCCTCGACCACCGGAGCGCGCCTCCTCGACCACCGGCCGGTCAGGCCGCCAGCGGCGAGACCGGGGTCCGGTTCCTCCCAAGCAGCCACAGCATCGCCGCGAGCGCCGCGAGCTGGATCGGCCAGCCGAGCGCGATCTTGAGGACCCCGAGGGCCGCGATCGCCGCGTCGGCGTCGATCGCGCCGGAGTTGCCGCCGAGCCAGATGGGTCCCTGCACGACCGCGCGCAGGAGGCACGGCAGCGCGAGCAGCCAGGTCAGCCGCGCGCACAGCCGGACGACCTGCTTGTCGGCGTGCCACGCGGTCGGGTCGCCGGTGACGCTCCCGACCATGAAGCCCACCAGCGGCCACCCGATCAGGCAGGTGAACGCCATCACGACGAAGTAGCCCGAGTTGTAGAGGATGCCGGGCAGGAAGTACGCGAGCGCCTGCTCGTCCTCGCTGCCTCCGCGCCTGGCGGCCAGGGTCACGAACAGCCAGCCGATCCCGATGCCGAACAGCGCGTTGAGAACGAACTGCACCGACGAGCGCTGCACGAGCCGGACGACGAGCAGGAGGACGGCGGCGCCGACGCCCACCGCCAGCGCGAGCTCCAGCTCGCGGGTGGTCAGCCACAGCGCGGTGAAGGCGATGGTCGGGACCGCGGCCTCGAGCATCCCGCGGCGTCCGCCGAGGGCCGTCGTGAGCTGCCTGCGGACGACCTCCTCCACGGTCTGCGCCGTGGCCACCGTGGGTGGTGACGCGGACTGCGGTTCGCTCATGGGGTCTCGGGGTGCCCGCGGAAGCGTGAGTCGCCCGCGCGCAGCGCCCCCTCCGAGCGCTTTCGTGGGGTGGTCATGGGATCAGCTCGTAGCGAGGGTTGTACATCGTCCGGACACCGTCGTGCTCCCCGATCCGTCCCTGGACCTGGATGGAGCGGCCGGCGTCGATCCCGGCGATCCGGCGGCGGCCGAGCCACACGACGACGATGACACCGCTCCCGTCGAAGAGCTCGGCCTCCAGGGCCGGGATGCCGGCCCGGGGGCGCAGCGAGACCGTGCGCAGCGACCCACGGAGCCGGACCATCTCGCGGTCGGGTGCCTCGGAGATCCGGACGCAGCCCCGGTCGGAGTAGGTGGCCCGCAGGTCCCGCGCCTCCTGGTCGGAGGTGTCGGCCCAGCGGCTCAGGCTGCGGCGCAGCCGGCTCTTGCTCATGACACGCTCACGGCACGCTCATTGCTCCACGCGGCGCGCCTGCGGCGGCATGGTGACCGCCAGCGGCTCACCGACCGGCATCGCCTGCGCGCCTCGACGCACGGCGACGCGGCTGAGCACGTCCTCCCAGTCCGCCGAGCCGTCGACGTCGGTCGCCGGCTTGCCGAGCAGCGTGGCGCGCAGCAACCACCGGGGCCCGTTGACGCCGATGATGCGGGACTCCTGGGTGCCGGTCTTGCCGTCCGGCGTACGCACCTGCACCCGGCACACGAGCTCGGGCCCCCAGCGACCCTCACGCTCGGTCGCCGTGCCGCCACGCCCCGCGACCTCGGAGGCGATCTGCGGTCGCGCCTCGGACCAGAGGTCGCCGTTGCGTGGGGCCGCGAAGGCCCGCAGCTCGAGCGCGCCGTCCGACCCCGCCAGCACCACGGACTGGACGACACCACTGGCCTCGTCGACCTGCAGGCGCAGCTCGCGGCCGGGCTCGGGGGCGATCAGCAGGGACCCCAGGTCGACCCGCTCGGCGTCGTCCCCGGGCAGCTCGTCGGCGTCGTAGGGCCCGGAGGTCGGGCCCGCGTCCCCGGAACCGTCGTCCCCGGGGTCGACGTCGAGGTCGTCCACTGTCTCGTCGGACACCTCGGACCTACGGCGTAGCCTCACTGCTCTCCTTCTGCTGCCGGTTCGCGACTGGCGAACCCTCCAGTAGAACCGTAACCGCCGCTGCCACGGGCACTGTCGGGGAGCGTCTCCACCTCGACGAACGCGGCGTGCTCGACGCGCTGGAAGACGAGCTGGGCGACCCGGTCGCCGCGCCGCAGCTCGATGGTCTCCCGGGGGTCGTGGTTGACCAGCAGCACCTTGACCTCACCGCGGTAGCCCGCGTCGATGGTGCCGGGCGTGTTGACGATCGAGAGCCCGTGCCTGGCGGCCAGACCCGACCGGGGGTGGACCAGGGCCACATAGCCCTCGGGCACCGCCAGCGCGACGCCCGTCGGCACCAGGGCGCGCTCCCCCGGTGCCAGGGAGACATCGACGCAGGTGAGGAGGTCGGCGCCGGCATCCAGCGCGGCTTGCAGGATCAGCCCGTCCCACGGAGAGAGCTGCCG
>NZ_JAEMSS010000174.1 GCF_016462705.1 Nocardioides sp.
GGCGTCGTGGGTGCCGCCGGCGTGGCGGGAGTGGAGCGGCGCGTGGGTGGGGGCGTGGTCATGGGGCTCCGATCTTCGCCACGGCCTGGAGGGGTACCTCGAGCCAGGTCGGGCGGTTGCGGGTCTCGTAGACGGTCTCGTAGACGGCTTTGTCCGCGACGTACGCGTCCAACAAGATCTGCTGCTGCGAGGTCAGCTCCCCACCGGCGTAGGCGGTCAGGAAGTGGTTCTTGTTCCTCTCGGCCCATTGCTCGGCCTCCTTCGTGAAGTCCTCGGCGTCGTCGGCCCGTTCACCCTCGGACATGGCGCGCTCGACGATCCGCGGGGCGTAGTCGAAGCTCCGCAGCATCCCGGCGACGTCGCGCCACGGGGAGTCGGGCCGCTGGCGCTCGGCCAACGGCTTGGCGGGCTCGCCCTCGAAGTCGACGATCTTCCAGCCCGACGCCGTCCTGAGCGTCTGGCCGAGATGGAGGTCACCATGGATCTGCTGCACGGCCAGGCCGTCGAGAGTCGCGACCCGCGAGAACACCGACCGCAGTCCCCCGGCGTGCGGCGCGAGCTCGGGCACGGCGCTCGTGGCCAGGGTGAGCCGGTCGGTCATCTGGGCGGCCAGCTCCGCGGCCGCGGCTGCCGGGCGGGTCTCGGCCGGGAAGTGGTCGCGCAGGATGTCGTGCACCTCGCGCAGCGCCTCACCGAGCCGGGTCGCCTCGGGAGCGAAGTCACCCCCCGACTCGGCGGCGTGCACCTCGGCGTCCGCGGCGTCGCCGACGTCGGCGAACAGCGACCGGACGCTCGTCAGGGCGAGCTCGAACCCGTCGGTCGCGGTGCGCAGGAACTCCTGCAGCATGGCGAGCTGCAGCACGCCACCCTCCGGTCGCGCCGGGTCGGTCGCCTCGAGCCAGCCGTACAGCGCCGCGATGTGCTCGGACTCGGCCTTGGTGAGCTCCGCGTGGACGGTGATGTCGGGGTTGGCGCCGGGAGTGACCTTGCGGAACACCTTCATCAGGGCGTCCTCGCCGAACGCGACCGAGGAGTTGGACTGCTCCCCGGAGAAGAGGGTCGAGTGCGCCTCCAGGTCGAGGTCGTGCCCGGGCAGCCGGTGGAACACGAGTCCCCCGGCGGTGTCGGGGGCGGGCTGTGCGTCGAAGGCCCGCTGCCAGAGCGCCATCGCGTCGCGGTCGTGCAGGGCGTCGTAGGCGTGCACCCAGCCGTGCTCGGGGTCCTCCCACCAGCCGACGAACGCGTGGTCGAGCCGGGTCTCCGGGTGCTCGTAGAGCGCCAGCGGGACCTGGTAGAGCTCGACGGCCTCCTCGCCGGCGTCCTCGCCGACATCGCCGTAGGTCAGCTCCACGAGGTGGATGACGACCAGCGGTGGGCCGCCCGGGACGACGCCGATCGTGCGCACGTCGCTGACCTCGAAGGGCCGCCCCTTGCCGCCGAACCAGCGGGTCCGCGCCAGGTAGGCCTCGAACGCGGCAGGGTCGAGGGTTGCTGCAGGGGATCTGCTCACAGGAGCTGGCCTTCCGGTCGCTCGTCGGATGGGGTGAGCCGGAACCAGTAGAAGCCGTACCCCGACAGCGTCAGCAGGTAGGGCAGCTCACCGATCTTCGGGAAGGGGACGCCACCGAGCAGCTCGGTCGGCACCATGCCCTCGAAGCGGCGCAGGTCGAGCTCGACCGGCTGCGGGAACCGGGACAGGTTGTTGACGCAGACGATCACGTCGGAGGTGCCGTCCTCGAGCCGGTGCTCACGGGCGTAGGACAGCACCGAGGGGTTGGAGCCGCCGAGGTCGGCGTACGAACCGAGGCCGAAGGCGTCGTGCCGGCGCCGGGCCCAGATCATCCGTCGCGTCCAGTGCAGCAGCGACGAGGGGTTCTCGAGCTGCGCCTCGACGTTGACGCTCTGGTAGCCGTAGACGGGGTCCTGGATCGCGGGGAGGTGGAGCTTGCCGGGCGTCGCCGAGGAGAACCCGGCGTTGCGGTCCGGGGTCCACTGCATCGGCGTACGCACGCCGTCGCGGTCCCCGAGCCAGATGTTGTCACCCATGCCGATCTCGTCGCCGTAGTAGAGGACCGGCGAGCCGGGAAGCGACAGCAGCAGGGCGGTGAACAGCTCGATCCGGTTGATGTCGTTGTCGAGGAGCGGGGCCAGCCGGCGGCGGATGCCGATGTTGGCCTTCATCCGCGGGTCCTTGGCGTACTCGCCCCACATGTAGTCGCGGTCCTCGTCGCTGACCATCTCGAGGGTGAGCTCGTCGTGGTTGCGCAGGAAGATGCCCCACTGGCAGCCCGACGGGATCGGCGGCGTCTGCTCGAGGATCTCGGAGATCGGGTAGCGCGACTCGCGCCGCACGGCCATGAAGATGCGCGGCATGACCGGGAAGTGGAAGCACATGTGGCACTCGTCGCCACCGACCTCGAAGTCCCCGAAGTAGTCGACGACATCGGCGGGCCACTGGTTCGCCTCGGCCAGGAGGACCTTGCCGGGGTACTTCTCGTCGACGAAGCGACGCACCTTCTTGAGGAACTCGTGGGTCTCCTTCAGGTTCTCCCCGTTGGTGCCCTCACGCTCGTAGAGGTACGGCACCGCGTCGAGCCGGAACCCGTCGAGACCCATGTCGAACCAGAACGACACCGCGTCCAGGATCGCCTCGTGCACGGCCGGGTTGTCGAAGTTGAGGTCGGGCTGGTGGCTGAAGAAGCGGTGCCAGAAGTACTGCTGCCGGACCGGGTCCCAGGTCCAGTTGGACGGCTCGGTGTCGACGAAGATGATCCGGGCGTCCTGGTACTTCTCGTCGGTGTCGGACCACACGTAGAAGTCGCCGAACGGGCCGTCGGGGTCCTCGCGACTGGCCTGGAACCACGGGTGCTGGTCACTCGTGTGGTTCATGACGAAGTCGATGATCACGCGGATGCCGCGCTTGTGAGCCTCGTCGAGCAGCTCGTGGAAGTCGTCCACGGTGCCGATCTCGGGGAGGATGTCGGTGTAGTCGGCGACGTCGTAGCCGCCGTCGCGCAGCGGCGAGGTGAAGAACGGCGGGATCCACAGGCAGTCGACCCCCAGCCAGGCCAGGTAGTCGAGCTTCTCGATCAGACCCTTGAAGTCGCCCGTGCCGTCGCCGTTGGAGTCGCGGAACGACCGGACCATGACCTCGTAGAAGACCGCGGTCTTGAACCAGTCAGGTGTCGTGCCGGACACCTCGGGGGTGTCGGGGAACGCTTCCGAGACCTCAGCGTTCACGTCGATCAGCCCCTCCGTACCGAGAGCACGTGCGCGGGTTCGCCGCCTGGATCGAGCCGGACGTAGTTGTGCTGGCTCCAGCCCCACTCGGCGCCGGTGATCTCGTCGTGGACCATGAAGGTCGCGCCCCAGTCCATGCCCAGTGCCGGCAGGTCGAGGTGGATGGTGGTCTCCCTGGTCGCGTGCGGGTCGAGGTTGACGACGACGATGACCGTGTCCTGGTCGGTGCCCTCGCCGCTCTGCTTCGAGAACACGAGCACGTTCTCGTCGTCGCTGCTGTGCACCGTCACGTTGCGGAGCAGCTGGAGGGCGGGATGGGCGCGCCGGATCTCGTTGAGGCGGGTGAGGTAGGGCGCGAGGGTGCGGCCCTCCCGCCCCGCCGCGTCCCAGTCCCGGATCCGGATCTGGTACTTCTCCGAGTCGAGGTACTCCTCGCTGCCGGGCTTGACCGCGACGTGCTCGAACAGCTCGTAGCCGGCGTAGACGCCCCACGAGGGGGAGCCCGTGGCCGCGATCACCGCGCGGATCTTGAACGCCGCCGGGCCGCCGTACTGGAGGTAGGCGTGCAGGATGTCCGGGGTGTTGACGAAGAAGTTCGGCCGCATCACGTGGTCGGACTCGTGGGAGACCTCCAGGAGGTACTGCTCGAGCTCCCACTTCGCGGTCCGCCAGGTGAAGTACGTGTAGGACTGGTGGAAGCCCACCGCCCCGAGGCCGTGCATCATCGCCGGCCGGGTGAACGCCTCGGACAGGAAGATCACGTCGGGGTCGGTCCGCCGGATCTCCTTGAGCAGCCACTCCCAGAACGCGACCGGCTTGGTGTGCGGGTTGTCGACCCGGAAGACCCGGACGCCGTGGGCCATCCAGTGCTTGACGACCCGCAGGACCTCCCGACAGATCCCGACCGGGTCGTTGTCGAAGTTCATCGGGTAGATGTCCTGGTACTTCTTCGGCGGGTTCTCGGCGTAGGCGATGGTCCCGTCGGCCCGCGTGGTGAAGAACTGCGGGTGGGTCGTCACCCAGGGGTGGTCGGGTGCCGCCTGGAGCGCGAGGTCGAGGGCGACCTCCAGGCCGAGCCCCTTGGCGTGCGCCACGAAGGCGTCGAAGTCCTCGAGGGTGCCCAGGTCCGGGTGGACGGCGTCGTGCCCGCCGTCCTTGGAGCCGATCGCCCAGGGTGAGCCCGTGTCGTCGGGTCCGGGGTCGAGGGTGTTGTTGCGGCCCTTGCGGTTGACCTCGCCGATCGGGTGGATCGGAGGCAGGTAGATGACGTCGAAGCCCATCTCGGCGACCGCGTCGAGTCGCTTGGCCGCCGTGCGGAAGGTGCCGCTCGTGACCGTGCCGTCCTCGGCCTGCGTCGCGCCCTCGGAGCGCGGGAAGAACTCGTACCAGCTGCCGAACAACGCCAGACGGCGGTCGGCGAACGCCGGATAGGGACCCTCCACGGTGGTCAGCTCGCGCAGCGGGTGGCGCTGCAGCACCTCGACCAGGGCAGGGTCCTCCAGGACTGCGAGCCGGGCCTCCGGGGGACGTCCCAGGTCAGCGGCCGCCTCGATCGCCCCGTGGACGACCTGGGCGTCCGCGGACGTGGCCTCGAGCGTCGAGAGCACTCGCTCGAACAGCAGCCGGCCCTCGGCGAACATCAGGTCGACGTCGACGCCGGCGGGGATCTTGAGCCCCGCGGCGTGCTGCCAGGTGGCCACCGGGTCCGACCAGGCCTGGATCTCGAAGGTCCACGCGCCCGGGGCGTCCGGCGTCACCAGGGCCTCGTAGCGGTCGGGCACGTCGCGGTGCTTGCTCATCCGCACCGGGTCGCGGCGGACGCCGTCCGGGCCCGTGAGCACCACCTCCGCGCCGAGCCTGTCGTGTCCTTCACGGAAGACCGTGGCGCTGACCGGCAGGGGCTCGCCGACCGTCGCCTTGGCCGGCTGTCGCCCGAGGTCGACCACGGGCATGACGTCCATGACGGGGATGCGTCCGACCATCTCTCCAACCTAGCGAGGGTGTGCGGCAAGGGACCAAGCGAGCGCGGCCCTTGGGCCTGTACCCCGCTCCACGGACTGAGACACGGGTTGTCCGGCTCGGCCCGGTCGTACCGCCGGTGCACGACGCCCCGGTCACCGCGAAGGTGACCGGGGCGCTTCGTGGAGTCGTCGGGTCAGCGCTTCTTCTTCTTGAAGACCTTCCCGTAGACCTGGAGCTCGGCCGCGTGCACGATCGTGCCCCGGTCGGAGCCGGTCTTGCAGTCGCTGACCGCGGTCGGGTCGTTGTCCTGCTCCCCGGCGTACGCCGGCGCTCCGGTGCACTGGTTCTCCAGCGTGACCAGCCGCACGGCCATCGCCTTGACCGCCTTGCGCAGCTTGAACGAGCGCAACGTGAGGTCGGGCGCGACCGGCCGGGGGCCGATCGCCGGGAAGGCGTCCGCCCGGGAGACGTAGACCCGCTTCCACTTCGCCGACGCCGAGGTGCACTTCTTCTTGCACACCTCCAGGGCGAACGAGCGCAGGGCCGTGAAGCGCGAGCCGGAGTCGGGGTCGGCCGCGAGCGGCACGACCTCGGGCTCGGCCGGGGCCGGGTTGAGCATGGCGCTCACCTGGATCCGGTTGATCTTCACCTTGCGCTTGCCGGCCAGGTCGACGGTGACCGACGGGTGCGTCGTGTCCACGTCGCCCTCGGTGACGCCGCCCCAGTTGGTGGCCTCGGTGCCGTCGATCAGGAAGTCCGGGTTGCGCGAGCCCTCCGTCGCGGCGAGGACCTTGGCGCCGCTCGCGGCAGCAGCGAAGTTCTTCTTCGACTTGATCCGCTTGGTGATCCGGAACTTCTTCTTGCCCTTGACGCCCTTCTGCTTGCCCACCTTGAGGGTGAAGCGCTTGAAGCCGTGCTTCGGCGAGACGTAGGTCATCCGGTACTTGCCGGGGGTGAACATCGCCTTGTTCTTGAGCGCGGTCTTCTTGCTCAGATCGGCGACCGGCGTGGCGCGGGCCTCGTAGGGACCGACGTAGATCTTGCCGCGGCCCTTGCCCTTGAACGTGACCCGGAGGTTCTTGCCCTTGGCGCTGGCGAAGCTCGGCACGGTGTCTCCGGAGTCCGCGGACGGTGCGCTGGCCTGCTTGCCCATGCCGCGGCGGGCGAACGCCTGGTACAGGATCTTGGCGTTGGCCCCGTTGAAGCGCATCTGGTCGGCCGCGATCATCGCGTCCCGGGCGTCCAGCATCGAGGTCGCACCCTGCTGGAGCAGGAACGAGTCGAACATCAGCTGCACCCACCGGCGGTTGCCGGGGCACGCCTGGGCCGGGAACGGCGACGAGGTGCCGTCGCTGGAGGCCTGGGCGCACTTGAGCTGGAGCGCGGCGTCGGAGTACGGGAACTGCCGGTCGTACTTCTTCACCAGGGCCTGGCGGACCTCCCACATGGTGCCGTTCCAGATCTCACCGTCGGCGTGCACCTCGTCGCCGGTCGAGTCGAACCCGTAGGACCCGTAGTTGAGGGGGTTCCTGTCGATCGGGTAGTCACGGATGCCGGCCTTGGTGTTGCCAGTGGCGTACGGCCCCACGACCCACGGGCTGGTGCCGGTGGAGTAGCCGTGGCTGAAGATGTACTCGGCACCCACGAGGTCGCCCCACGACTCGCCCATCGCGCCGCCCTGCTCGGAGGTGATGCCCTCGTCGGGGCCGCCGATCATCCGGTTGCTGATGGCGTGGGTGTACTCGTGGCCGACGATGCTCATGTCGAGACCGCCGTCAGCACAGGGGCTGTGGAACGCACCCGCGATCGGCTGGAACAGGTACTGGTTGGTGATACCCGGGGTGCCGTCCTGGAGGGTGATCTGGTTGGCGTTGTCACGGCCGAGGTACGACGGGTTGCCACCGGTCAGCGCGCCGGCCTGTGCGTTGCCGATCTCGGGGTCGGCGCCGACGCCACCGCGGCCGAGGTTGTCGACCTGCATGTTGTAGTTGGACTCGGTGAAGCCCAGGTAGTACGAGTAGTCGTGCATCCGGTTGTGGCTGGCGAACAGGTTCGTCACCGAGGCGTTGATGTCGTTCCCGCCGGGCACGAGCGCGCTGGGGGAGCACTTGGCGTTGTCCCACGCGTCGGTGAACGGCTGGGTGTACTCACGGGTCGGCGAGATCGGAGCCTGGAACAGCCCGCCGGGCGTCAGCGGGCTGGCCCACGCCTCACGCGTGGAGGCGTTGTTGCCCGCGGTCGTCTGGGTGGAGGTCCCGCCCGCGGTGATCGTGTCCCAGGGACCTGGCGCGGACACGTTGCGCAGGGCCCCGGTCGGCAGGTCGCAGCCCGCGGCCGGGATCCAGCAGCCGACGTTGGTGTTGCCCGGGACCGCAGGGCTGCCCAGGGAGCCGAGGCTCGGGTTGGCGGTGAAGTAGCGCCACTTCGGGTTCAGCGTGAGGTTGCTGGGCGACGCCCCGGCGGTGTTCGTCCACGCGACAGTGATCTCGTAGGGACCGACGTTGGCCGGCACCGTGGGCGCGTCGTACGGGCACACCTGGGCGGAGTAGGTGCCCGCGGGGATCGAGCTGGACTGGTAGGTCGCCAGCTCCGGGTTGGTCCCCAGGTCCCCCGCGACGAGCAGGTTGCCCTTCGGGTCGAACAGCTTGACGACGTGGTCGTCGACCGGTGCGCCGACGCTCACGGCGACGATCTGCTTGGTCGCGTCGTCGGTCAGCGTGAACGGGTGCAGGGGGCCGCAGCCCTCCGCGGAGGTGCTGCCCACGAAGGGCTCGAGCCCGTCGGCGTTGTCGACCTGGTTGTGGCGGTGCAGGACCTTGCCGTCCACCGCGTCGACCATGAGCGTGTAGGCGAGCGCCTCACCGCCGCTCACGTCGACCACGTTGGCCTCGATCACCGAACGGACGGAGCCGTCCGCGAGGGCCAGGGCCCGGAGCCGCGCCTGCTGCTGCTGCGCGAAGCCCGGCACGTCGAGCTGGGTGAAGCCGTTGGCGACGCTGCTGACGATCTCGTCGACCTTGCCCTCGGGCACCGCGCGGTCGACGTCGGCGGCCGCCTCGAGCCAGCCCTCGAGCGGGGTGAGCGAGGCGGCGGCCGGCGTACCGGTCGTCTTGGTCAGGGAGGAGGAGACGTAGGCGATCTGGCCGCCGGCCACCCCCACGGTGACCATGCTCCCGATCGAGGGGACCAGCGAGCCGAAGCGCTGGCGGAACAGCACCGCGCGGGCGTCGCTCTGCGCGAGCTCCTGCACGTTGACCAGCTCGAGGGAGTCGATCCCGTCGGCGGTGAGACCGAAGACCGCGGCGTGGGCGCGCAGCCAGTCCCGGGCCGCCACCGCGGGGTCGGCCGAGCTGGCCTTGCCGAGGGAGCCGTCCTCGGGCAGCAGCGAGGCCGGCGTACCGAAGTCGTTCCAGCGGACGTCGTCGACGCCGAGGCCGGCCACGGCGCGGACCTGGGCCGCGCTCGGGCGGGTCACCCCGCGGAGGTCGATGTCGGCCAGTCCCGCGACGGCGTCACCAGGGGTGACCACCAGG
>NZ_JAEMSS010000175.1 GCF_016462705.1 Nocardioides sp.
GTCCAGGAGCTCGCCGCTGGCCAGGCCGAGCACCCGCGCGGTGGAGGAGGGGTCGACCAGCTCGGTCGAGGACAGCGACTCGAGCTTCTGGAGCAGCTGCTCGGGGTTGCGGCTGCGCCGGCCGCCGGCGACGTAGTCGCGGATCACCAGCTCGCGCTCCGCGTCCACTCCGGTGATGAGCTCCTCCAGCTGGAGCGACAGCAGCCGGCCGTCGGTGCCGAGCTCGAGCACGTAGTCCTCGATCTCCGCGGCGATCCGGATGACCATCTCAAGCCGCTGGGCCACGACCGCCACGTCGCGGACGGTCACCAGGTCCTCGATCTCCAGCGCGGACAGGGTGCTGGACACCTCGTCGAGCCGGAGCTTGTAGCGCTCGAGGGTCGCCAGCGCCTGGTTGGCCCGGGCCAGGATCTGACCGGCCTCCTCCAGGACGTGCCGGGTCTCGCCGACGTACGCCGCGATGATCTGCATCGACTGCGACACCGAGATGACGGGGAACCCGGTCTGCCGGGCGACGCGGTCGGCGGTGCGGTGCCGGGTGCCGGTCTCCTCCGAGGGGATCGACTGGTCGGGCATCAGGTGCACTGCGGCCTTGAGGATCCGGGTCAGGTCGCGGTCCAGGATGATCGCGCCGTCCATCTTGGCGAGCTCGCGGAGCCCGGTGGCGGTGAACGGCACGTCGAGGTCGAAGCCACCGGTGGCGATCGACTCGACGGTGCGGTCGCTGCCGATCACGATGAGCGCCCCGGTGCGGCCACGCAGGATGCGCTCGAGGCCGTCGCGCAGCGCGGTCCCGGGCGCGATCGAGGCCAGCGTGGCGCGCAGGCGCAGCTGTTCGTCGGTCCGCTCGGCCATGGGGGCTCCCGTTCACTCGTGCAGGGGAAGCGTAAGGCAGGGAGGTGTCGTGCCCCTGCTACTTAAGTCTCGGCCTTCCTCGCGGAGGTCTCGGCTTCCTCGTCACTCGTCCACGGCGCGCAGCCCGTGCCGCTCCTTGGTGAGGGCGAGCAGCCGCAGCGCCGAGGCGACGTCGGGGACCTCGAGGATCTTCATGCCGTCCAGCTCGCGGGTGCTGACCGCCCGTGGGCCCCGCGGCTCGGCGGAGCGCTCGGCGGGGACCACCGCGACCCGGAAGCCCAGCCGGGCGGCCTCGGCCAGCCGCTGCGGCAGGTCGCGGACCCGGCGCAGCTCACCGGCCAGCCCGATCTCGCCCATCGCGACGACGCCCGCGGGGGGAGGGGTGCCCAGGGTGGCGGACGCCAGGGAGACCGCCACCGCGAGGTCGCTGGCCGGCTCGGACAGCTTGGCGCCGCCCACGGTGGAGGCGAACACGTCGTGGGAGTGCAGCCGCAGGCCGCAGTGCTGGGCCAGGACCGCCAGGACCATCGCGACCCGGGACCCGTCGAGGCCGGACGTCGTCCGTCGGGGGCGCTCCAACGGCGAGGGCGTGACCAGCGCCTGGACCTCGGCGAGCATCGGCCGGCGACCCTCCATGGTGACCGCGACGCAGGTGCCGGGGACGGTGCCGCCCTGGTGCTCGACGAACAGGCCGGTGGGGTCGGTGACCGCGGTGATGCCCTCGGGGCCGAGGTCGAAGCAGCCGACCTCGTCGACCGGGCCGAACCGGTTCTTCATCGCCCGGACCATCCGGAAGCGGGAGTTGCGGTCGCCCTCGAAGTGCAGGACGACGTCGACGAGGTGCTCGAGGACCCGCGGCCCGGCGATCGAGCCGTCCTTGGTGACGTGCCCGATCAGGACCGTGGCGATGTTGCGGGTCTTCGCGACCCGGATCAGGGCGGCCGCGACCTCCTTGACCTGGGTCACCCCGCCGGGCACGCCCTCGATGCCCGCGGCGCCGATGGTCTGCACGGAGTCGACGACCAAGAGCGTCGGGCGCACCTCCTCGATGTGGGTGAGCACGGCTCCGAGGTCGTTCTCGGCGGCGAGGAACAGCTCGCTCTGGACGCCCCCCGTGCGGTCGGCGCGCAGCCGGACCTGCGAGGCGGACTCCTCCCCGGTGACGTAGAGCGCGCGGTGCTGGTAGCGGGCGGTCTGCGCCGCCACCTCGAGCAGCAGCGTGCTCTTGCCGACCCCGGGCTCGCCCGCGAGCAGGATCGCCGCGCCGGGCACGATGCCCCCGCCGAGGACCCGGTCGAGCTCGGGCACCCCGCTGCTGCGGAACCGGGACTGCTCCACCGAGACGTCCCCGATCGGCACCGCCGCGGTCGTGACGGGTGCTGCCGCCGTACGCACGGACGGTGCGGCCGCCTCGGCGACCGAACCCCACGCCTGGCACTCGCCGCAGCGGCCGGCCCACTTGCCGGTCTCCCAGCCGCACTCGCTGCAGCGGTAGGCGGGGCGCGGAGCTCGAGCTGCTTTGGCCATGTGGCGAACCTAGATCGCCCCTCCGACACTGCGGGGCCGCCACTCCGCCGCCGCACCGTCACCTGCACGGGTGTGCCGTGGCTATCCTGTCCGTTGACACGGTTTGAACGATCCATTGAACGATCAAGACGCGCGTCGCTTGGGGAGGTGTACGTGTCCCGGATCCTGAGCCGGCTGCCGGTGACGCCGCCGACGCTGGCCGATGTCGCCGAGCGGGCGGGGGTCTCCCGCCAGACCGTCTCCAACGCCGTCAACAACCCCGAGCTGCTCCGCGACGACACCCTGCAGCGCGTGCAGGAGGCGATCGCCGAGCTCGGCTACCTGCCCAACCGTGCGGCCCGCAACCTGCGCACGCGCTCCTCGCACCTGGTCGGGCTGCCGATCAAGGCCGTCGAGGAGGGCACCGCCAACGCGCAGATGGACCGGTTCGTGCACTCACTGGTGGAGGCGTCCAGTGCGGTCGGCTACCACGTGCTGCTGTTCACCGGCGCCCAGACGGGTGACCCCGAGGACGACCTGCCCGGCTACGACGACCTGCTCCGCTCGACGGCCGTCGACGCGTTCGTGGTGACCGACACCTATCTCGGCAACCCCCAGGCCGACTGGCTCAACGACCGCCGGGCGCCGTTCGTCGCGTTCGGCCGACCGTGGAACGACCCCGACGCCAGGCACCCGTGGGTCGACGTCGACGGCGCGGCCGGCACCGAGCTGGCGACCACGCACCTCATCGACAAGGGCCACGAGCGGATCGCGTGGATCGGGTGGCGCAAGGACTCGCTGCTCGGCGAGGAGCGGCGGGCGGGCTGGTCCCGGACGATGCGGGCCCGCGGGCTGTCGACCACCGGCCTCGCCTCGCGCGTCGAGGACACGGTGGCGTCGGGCCGGGAGGCCAGCGGCGTCCTCCTCGACGAGGCGCACCCCTCTGCGTTCGTCTGCGCCTCCGACACCCTGGCCATGGGGGTGCTGCACACCCTGGCCGAGCGCGGCCTGCGCGCCGGACCGGACGTCGCGGTCACCGGCTTCGACGACTCGCAGGTCGCGCAGGTGGTCCCGCCCGGCCTCACCTCGGTCCGGCAGCCGCTGGAGGAGGTGGCGGTCGAGGTGGTCAAGGCCCTGGCCAACCTCCTCGGCCCCCCGAGCGGCGACACCCGCGGCGTGCTCCTCACCCCGACCCTGGTCGTCCGCGGGTCGAGCTAGCGGCGGAGTCCCCGGATATCCGGTGACCCCGACGCTTCTGCACCTAGATCTCGGTGCAGAAGCGAGAAGGTCCCCGGATATCCGGTGACCCCGCCGCCAGGCCCGTCCGCCTCAGAACCGCTTCCACCACACGTTCACGGCGTAGTCGACCTCCAGGCCCTCGTGGCTGGCCAGGACGTCCTCCGCGACGGCGGTGGGCAGCTCGATCCGGACGACCGCCTCGAGGTCCGCGCGCGAGGTGAACCGCCAGCCCATGTCGACGGGTTCGCGGGTCCAGCCGTGTGTCGACCAGAACCGCTCGACGGCGGCCGGGTCGACGTCGGGGTAGCCGCGCCGGAACCAGCCGCCGAAGGTCGAGCGGGTCGGGTCGTTGTCGACGACGAGGGCGGTCCCGCCCCGGCGTACGACGCGGTCGAGCTCGGCCAGGCCGGGCTCCGATCCCGGTCCGAAGAAATAGGCCCAGCGCGCGTGCACCACGTCGAGCGAGGCGTCCGGCAGCGGCACCGCCTCGGCCATCCCGGTAGTGACGGTGACATGGGCGAGCCGGCGGGTACGCCGGCGCGCCAGCGCGACCAGGTCCGGGTGCGGCTCCACGCCGACGACGGACGCCGCGGTCCCGGCGAAGCGCGGCAGGTGGAACCCGGTGCCGCAGCCCAGGTCGAGGACGTCCCGGCCCCGCCAGTCCGCGAGGGACTCCAGGGCCGCCCAGAGCCGGCCGTCGGGGTCGGCGGCGCGGTTCTCGACCTCGTAGGTCGCGGTGTGGTGCCAGATGTTGGGGCTGGGCCGAGCCCCGCGAAGCGGACCGGGTCGCGCGGTCAGAGCCGGACGAGACCCGTCGGGGTCTGGATCTGCACGGCGTTGATGCCGGGGGTGCCGTTGGGGGCGACCCACTCGACCTTGACGTCCTCCAGCGGGGCCTCGACGGACTCGCCGAGCCACTCGCTGACCCGCTGCGGGTCGCCGGCGATCTCCAGGCAGGCGAGGGAGAACCGGCCGTCGGCACCCGCGCTCGGGTGCAGCTCGGCGGGGACCTCCCACTGGATGAAGAACGGCAGCTGCGGGTCGGCGATGAGCCCGTTGACGCCGATCTGCCGCCAGCGCAGCTCGGTGCCGTCGGGGCGGTGCCGGTTGCCCACCACGGCCTCGCGGCCCAGCCGGGACTCGAGGGGCGTGATGTCGTCGACCGCGACGACCCAGCCCAGCCAGCCGCCGCCGTGCGCCGAGCGGGCGCGCACGGCCTGGCCGAACGGCGCCTTGTCGGACGCCGGGTGGTCGAGGACCTCGACGATCTCGAGGTAGGTCGAGTCGGTCAGCGGCAGGATCATGTTGCGGGTGCCGAAGCGCGGGTGCACGCCGCCGTCGGTGAACGACGTCCCGAGGAGGGCGCCCAGACGTTCGGCCGTCCCGGCCAGTCCGTCAGGCCCGGCGGCGAAGGAGAGATGGTCGAGACGCATGCAGAGATTGTGAACAAGCCATCTGCGACGCCGCACATCGGGGTCGCAGTCTCTCGATATCGAGACGAGTCGCGCGTGCGAGCGAAGCGAGCCTTGCGAGCGGAGCGAGCACTCCTCGTGATCGGCTCCGGCGGGCATGACGACGGCGGAGCTCGCGAGCGGAGCGAGCGTCCTCAAGCCCGTCCGGGGCCGAGGCTCACGAGGGTGTTCGAGATGCGGGATGGATCGCCAGCCGCGACCGCGACGCCAGGTGCTCCTCGCAGTGCCTCGCCAGCTCGTCGTACGCCGCCTGGCCCATCAGCGCGACCAGCTCGTTGGCCGACGTGATGTAGAGCGGCTCCGTGGCGACGTGCGCCTCGGTGTTGCCGGAGCAGTACCAGTCGAGGTCGTGCCCGCCCGGCCCCCAGCCGCGCCGGTCGTACTCCTGGATCGACACCTCGGTGTAGCTGGTGCCGTCCTGCCGCTCGACGGTGCGGAACGTACGCCGGATCGGGAGCTGCCAGCAGACGTCGGGCTTGGTCTCGAGCGGGTCCTTCTCCAGGACGTAGGCCAGGGCGTGCAGCGCGCAGCCGGCCCCGAGGTGGAAGTCCTGGCGGTTGTGGAAGATGCACGCTTCCTGGCCGTCGACCTCCACGACCCTGGTCTTGCGCTCGCCCTCGTCGTCCTTGTCGACCCAGTCCCGGGTGCGCAGCTTGCCCGCGGGCTTGAGCTGCCACAGCGTCTCGTCGAGCTGGCCGACGTACTCCGCCACCCGCTTCTCGTCGTCCTTGTCGGCGAAGTGCGCGCCGAGCGTGCAGCAGCCGACGTCGGGGGAGGTCTTGTAGATGCCGTGGCAGCCCTGCCCGAAGATGCACGTGTACCGCGACGTCAGCCAGGTCAGGTCGCAGCGCATGACCTCGGACTCGTCGGCGGGGTTGACGAACTCGACCCACGCACGCGGGAACACCAGGTCGACCTCGGGCACCCGGCAACCCTACGGGCGACGGCGGCGCGAGTACGTTTGACCCATGCGGGTAGGCGTCCTGGACATCGGGTCCAACACCGGGCACCTGCTCGTGGTCGACGCGCACGGGGGTGCCGCGCCGCTCCCGGCGTTCTCCCACAAGCAGCCCCTGCGGCTCACCGAGCACCTCGACGAGGCGGGTGCCGTGGACCAGGGCGGCATCGACGCGCTCACCTCGTTCACCGCGGAGGCGCTGCTGGTCGCCGAGGACAAGGGCTGTGAGGACGTCCTCGGGTTCGCGACGTCGGCGGTGCGCGACGCGGTCAACTCCGACGAGGTGCTCGAGCACGTGCGGGAGCGGACCGGCGTGCGCATCGACGTGCTGTCCGGCGAGGACGAGGCCCGGCTGACCTTCCTGGCCGTACGCCGGTGGTTCGGCTGGTCCGCGGGCCGGCTGGCGGTCTTCGACATCGGCGGCGGCTCGCTCGAGATCGCGGGCGGTGCCGACGAGTCCCCGGACGTGGCCTGGTCCCTGCCGCTCGGCGCGGCCCGGCTGGCCCGGACCTACTTCCGCGACGGCGCGCCCAGCGAGGACGGCGTCCGCGAGATCCGCCGCGAGATCCGCGCGGAGATCGCCCGGGACGCCGGCCACCTGCTCCGCGCCGGCTCGCCCGACCGCGCGGCCGCGACCTCCAAGACGTTCCGCTCGCTGGCCCGGATCTGCGGGGCGGCGCCGTCCGGCGACGGTGCGCTCGTGCCGCGCACGCTGCCCCTGGCCGAGCTCCGGGAGTGGATCCCCAAGCTCGTCGCGATGCCCACCGAGGAGCTCGCGTCGCTGCCGGGCGTCTCGCCCAGCCGGCGGCACCAGATCGTGCCCGGAGCACTGGTCGCCGAGGGGTGCATGGACATCTTCGGGCTCGACGAGCTGGAGATCTGCCCCTGGGCGCTGCGCGAGGGCGTGATCCTGGAGCGGATCGACCAGATGTCGGTCCTGGGCGCCCAGTGACCCGGATCGGGCTCTCCTCGTCCTCGGTCTACCCCGAGTCGACGGCACACGCCTTCGGGTACGCCGCGAAGGTCGGCTACGACGCCGTCGAGGTCATGGTGATCGACGCACTGAGCCAGCAGATCTCCACGGTGGCGCAGCTCTCCGAGCACCACGGCGTACCGGTCTCGGCGATCCACGCTCCCTGCCTGCTGTTCACCCAGCGGGTCTGGGGGACCGAGCCGTGGGGCAAGCTCGAGCGCTCGGCCGAGATGGCCGCGGCGGTCGGCGCCGAGGTGGTCGTCGTGCACCCGCCGTTCCGCTGGCAAAAGGAGTACGCCGCCAACTTCGTCGACGGCATCGCCGCCCTCGAGGAGTCGACCGGCATCGCGTTCGCGGTGGAGAACATGTACCCGTGGCGGGCCTCCTCGCGGCGCGGCATCGAGATGTACCTGCCCGGCTGGGACCCGTCCCAGGAGCCCTACGCCAACACGACCATCGACCTCTCGCACGCGGCGATCGCGGCCTCCGACCCGATCGCCATGGCCGACCGCCTGGGCGACCGGCTGCGGCACGTCCACCTCACCGACGGCACCGGGTCGGCCAAGGACGAGCACCTGGTCCCCGGGCGCGGCTCGGTCGGCGCCGCGGCGTTCCTGGAGCACGTGGCGGGCACCGGGTTCTCCGGCGAGATCGTGGTCGAGATCAACACCCGCAAGTGCAACACCCGGACCGAGCGCGAGGCCGACCTGCGGGAGTCGCTGGAGTTCGCCCGCGAGCACTTCCTGGCCGTCCGCACGCCCTAGATGACTGATTCCCAGGGCTCGCACGCTCCGCGACGCCCAGCATCCACGCTGGCCGCGTTGCCGTCGCTGGTCGGACGACCGAGTACGACGCCGCTCCGGCGCCTTGCCAGCGCGGCGCTGAGCGCCGCTCGCTTGCACGATCCCTGGGAATCAGTCATCTAGCCGGCCCGCCCGACGAGTCCTGTCTCGTACGCCGTCACGACCAGCTGAGCCCGGTCCCGCGCGCCCAGCTTGAGGAACAGCCGCGAGACGTGGGTCTTGGCGGTGAGCGGCGACAGCACCAGGTGGGCAGCGATCTCCTGGTTGGACATCCCGCGGCCGACCAGGGTCAGCACCTCGCGCTCCCGCGGGGTGAGGTCGGCCAGGAGGGCCTCGGTTCCGGCGTCCGGCGCGGCGTCCTCCGCCCGGGAGTCTCCCGGAGGGCCGCCCGACGTCACGAAGGCCTCGATGAGCCGCCCGGTGACCCGCGGCGACAGCAGGGACTGCCCGTCGGCGACGACCCGGACCGCGTCGATCAGGGCCGTGGGCTCGACGTCCTTGAGCAGGAACCCGGACGCTCCGGCGCGGAGGGCGCCGAAGACGTACTCGTCGAGCTCGAAGGTCGTCAGGACCAGGATGCGGGTGCCGCGCAGCGCCGGGTCAGCGGTGATCTGCGTCGTGGCCTGCAGACCGTCGAGCCGCGGCATCCGGATGTCCATCAGGACCACGTCGGGCCGGGTCTCGGTCGCGAGGACGACCGCCTCGAGACCGTCGACGGCCTCCCCGACGACCTCGATGTCGTCCTCGGACTCCAGCAGCGCCCGGAAGCCGGCCCGGACCAGCGTCTGGTCGTCGGCCACGAGGACCCGGAT
>NZ_JAEMSS010000176.1 GCF_016462705.1 Nocardioides sp.
CCGGCGCGACGGAGGCGGGGCGGGGGCGGGTGTTCCACGGGGTGGCCGGTGGAACTCCCGCTTCGCCGCTCCAACTTCAGCGACTGAGCATGAGTTTCACCGGCGACCGGTGAAACCCGCCCCGGCCCGGCCCAGGAGGCAACAGGCATGGCAAACCCCCGGGTCCGCAGGATCGCGGACCGCATCCAGGTGATCGTGGCCGAGATGCTCGAGCGGCGGATCAAGGACCCGCGGCTCGGGTTCGTGACCATCACCGACGTCCGGGTGACCGGTGACAGCCAGCAGGCGACGGTGTTCTACACCGTCCTCGCGGGCGCGGCCGGCGAGCAGAGCGACGAGGCGGCGCTGGCGGCGACGGCCGCGGCGCTGGAGTCGGCGAAGGGTCTGATCCGCTCCGAGGTGGCCAAGCAGCTCGGCATGCGGATCACGCCGACGCTGACCTTCGTCGCCGACGCGCTGCCCGAGTCGGCGCGCCACCTCGACGAGGTCCTCCAGCGGGCCCGCCAGCTCGACGAGGAGGCCGCGGCCCGGCGCGTCGAGGCGTACGCCGGCGAGCCCGACCCCTACAAGAAGCCGCGCCAGCCCGAGCCCGACCCGGAGAACGACGCAGAGCCCGGCCCGGAGACCGAGCGGGAGACCGACCGGGAGACCGACGAGCTTGACGACTGAGTCCGGGCTGGTCGTCGTCGACAAGCCGGCCGGGATCACCTCGCACGACGTGGTGGCCCGGGTCCGCCGGCTCGCCGGCACCCGCAAGGTCGGTCACGCCGGGACCCTCGACCCGATGGCGACCGGTGTGCTGGTGGTCGGGGTCGAGCGGGCCACCCGGCTCCTGGGGCACCTGATGCTCACCGAGAAGGCGTACGACGCCACCGCGCGGCTCGGAGTGTCCACCACCACGGACGACGCCGAGGGCGAGGTCACCGACACCGCCTCCGCCGGCCACCTCGACGAGGCCGTCGTCCGCGCGGCGTTCGCGGAGCAGGTCGGCGAGATCCTGCAGGTGCCCACGGCGGTCAGCGCGATCAAGGTCGACGGCAAGAGGGCCTACCAGCGGGTCCGCGAGGGCGAGGAGATCGAGCTCCAGCCACGACCGGTCACCATCCACTCGCTGGAGGTGCTCGAGCAACGGGTCGCCGGGGACTGGCTCGACGTCGACATCTCGCTGCGCTGCTCGAGCGGCACCTACGTGCGGGCGATCGCCCGCGACGTCGGCGCCGCGCTCGGCGTGGGCGGCCACCTCACCGCCCTGCGGCGCACGGCGGTCGGCCCCTACGGCCTCGACGTCGCCCACACGCTGGACGAGCTCGCCGGGTCGTTCGCGGTGCTGCCCATCGCCGACGCCGCCCGGGCGGCGTTCCCCGCCCTCGACCTGGACGAGACGGCAGCTGCCGCGGTGCGGGTGGGGCGGGCCCTGGACGTGGACCTCGACGGGCTCACCGCGCTGTTCGCGCCGGACGGTGGGTTCCTGGCGCTCTACGAGCCTCGTGACGGACAGGCTCGGTCGGTGGCAGTCTTCGTCGGATGACCGACGACGTCCGGGACGCGGTCGAGCGTGGCTGGCGTGAGCTGGCGGGGATCGATGCGGCCCTCGAGCGTGGCGAGATCGACGAGGACGGCTGGCACGCGGCCGTCCTGGCCATCATCGAGCCGGCCTACCTCGGCGCCGGGACCCCGCAGGGGCAGTCCGGGCAGAGCGGGGACGAGGCCGGCTGGGAGCAGGCCCGGCGGCTCGTCCTCGACGCCGTGGACGGGGACGGGACCTTCCTCGACGTCGGGTGCGCCAACGGCCTGCTCATGCAGTCGGTGCACCGCTGGGGCGCCGAGGACGGCGTCGCCCTCGAGCCCTACGGCGTCGACATCTCGGCCGCCCTCGCCGAGCTGGCCCGGCGGCGGTGCCCGCAGTGGGCCGACCGGATCTGGACCGCCAACGCGCTCGGCTGGCACCCGCCGCGGCGGTTCGACTACGTCCGGACCGGGCTGGACTACGTCCCCGCGGCTCGGCGGGCCGACCTCGTCCGGCACCTGCTCGACCACGTCGTGGCGGCCGACGGGCGGCTGCTCGTGGGGGTGACCAACGAGGAACGCGGCCGGCCGGGCCTGGCCGGCGCGCTGGCGTCGTGGGGCTTCGAGGTGGCCGGCACGGCCACCCGACCGCACCGCCACCCGGCGCTGGAACGCACCGTGCACTGGCTCGACGGCGAGGCTCGTGCGGACCGCAAGTAGTCTCACGCCCGTGCAGATCTGGCGTTCCCTCGACGAGGTGCCGGCCGACCTCGGCCGCACCGTCGTGGTGATCGGCAACTTCGACGGCGTGCACCTCGGTCACCAGCACGTCCTGGCCCGGGCCCGCGAGGTGGCGCGCGAGGACGGCCTGAGCGTGGTCGCGGTGACGTTCGACCCGCACCCGATGGCGGTGCTGCGCCCGGAGCACGCACCGGTGCAGCTGACCACCATCGAGGTCCGGGCCGAGCTGCTCGCCACGGCAGGCGCCGACCACCTTCTGGCCCTGCCGTTCGACCGCGACATGGCCGGCTGGACGCCGGAGGAGTTCATCGAGCGTGTCCTGGTCGGCGCCCTGCACGCCGCCACGGTCGTCGTCGGCGCGAACTTCCGCTTCGGGCGCAAGGCAGCCGGCGACGTGGCGACCCTGCGGACCGTCGGCGCGACGTCCGGGTTCACCGTCGACGGCCTGGCCCTCGACGGGGGGCCGATGGTCTGGTCGTCGACGTACATCCGCCAGTGCCTCGCCGCCGGCGACGTGGCAGGTGCTGCCGAGGCGCTCGGCCGGCCGTACGCCGTGCGCGGGGTCGTGGTCCGCGGCGACCAGCGCGGCCGCGAGCTGGGCTTCCCGACCGCCAACGTCCCGACCGACGGCCTGACCGCGGCCCCCGCCGACGGCGTGTACGCCGGGTGGCTGCGGCGCCTGGACACGGGCGAGGTCCATCCGGCCGCCATCAGCGTCGGCACCAACCCGACCTTCGACGGCGTGCGGGACCGAAGGGTGGAGAGCTACGTCCTGGACCGGGCCGACCTCGAGCTCTACGGCGTCGAGGTCGAGGTCTCGTTCGTCGACCGGCTGCGCGGCATGGTCGCCTTCGAGTCGGTCGACAGGCTCGTCGCCCAGATGAACGACGACGTCGACCGCGCCCGCGAGATCCTGGCCGTCTGAGGTGGCCGCTGAGCCCACGGGGCCGCTGGGCGAGTCCGAGGTCTGGTTCCAGCGGCACGGCCTGCCCTACTTCGTCCCCGGCGAGCGGGCCGCGGTCCGGGCGGCGTTGCGGCCCGGCCGCACCCTGCCGCTCCTGGTGGTTGTCCTGCTGGCCGCCATCGCGGCCGGGGTCGCCCTGGCGTGGTACGCCGAGGAGATCTCGGCCGGCCCCGCGCTGCTGCTGGCCATCGTGCTGACCGCGGCCCTGTGGTACGCACTCACCGCCCTGCGGTTCCGTCCCATCGTGGGCTGGGCACTCGGTCGTACCACCGGCACGTTGGCCCGGCTGCTGCCGACGATGTCGCGGGCGCTGCCCCTGCTCCTCGTCTTCGTGACCTTCCTGTTCATCAACGCCGAGGCCTGGCAGATGACCGCGGAGCTCCCGATCGGCCTGCTCTGGCTCACGGTGCTGCTGTTCGTGTCCCTCGGCGTCGTCTTCCTGCTGGTCCGGCTGCCGGAGGAGGTCGACAAGGCCGACGACGACGTGGACGACGAGTTCCTCACCCGAGCCTGCGCGGGCACGCCCCTGGAGCGGCCGTGTGCCGAGCTGCTCGCCGACCCCGACGCCGACCCGGCGGCTCGCGCGGAGGTCCACGGCTACGAGCGCTGGAACCTCATCCTCGCGCTGGTCATCGTGCAGGCCGTCCAGGTGCTGCTGCTCGCCGTCAGCGTCTTCGCGTTCTTCCTGGTCTTCGGGTCGCTCGTCATGGAGCCGCAGGTCCAGGAGTCGTGGACCGGCACGAACCTCCAGAACATCGCCTGGCTGCCGAGCGTCTCGCTCCAGCTGGTCAAGGTCTCGATCTTCCTGGCCGGTTTCTCGGGGCTCTACCTGACCGTCTCCACCGTCACCGACGAGACCTACCGCGCCCAGTTCTTCTCGGGGGTGACCCGCGAGCTCGAGCGGGCGGTCGGCATGCGCGCCGTCTACCTGGCGTTGCGGGACCGGTCGGGCCCGGTCACAGACGGAGGTACGCCAGCACCGCCTGCACCCGGCGGTTGACCTCCAGGTCGACCGGCAGGTCGAGCTTCGCGAAGATGCTGTTGATGTGCTTGGCCACGGCCTTCTCGGTGACGAAGAGCGCCGCGCCGATCGAGGCGTTGGACCGGCCCTCGGCCATCAGGGACAGGACCTCCTTCTCCCGGGCGGTGAGCCGGTCCAGGGGCTCGTCGCGACGGCGCGCCATCACGGCGGCGACGACCTCGGGGTCCAGGACGGTCCCGCCGCCGAGCACCCGGCGTACCCCGTCGACGAACTGCCGGACGTCGGACACCCGGTCCTTGAGGAGGTAGCCCACCGCCCCCTCGCCGCTGGCCAGCAGCTCGCGGGCGTAGAGCTGCTCGACGTACTGGGACAGCACCATGACCGGGAACCCCGGCCGGCGCTCCCGCACCGCGATGGCCGCCCGCAGGCCCTCGTCGGTGAACGACGGCGGCATCCGGACGTCGAGCACCGCGCCGTCCACGTGGGGGTCGGCCAGGGCGCCGTCCAGCTCGACCGCGTTGTCGACGGCCCGGGCCACGACGAACCCCGACCCCTCGAGCAGGGTGGTCAGGCCGGCGCGGAGGAGGGCGTTGTCCTCGGCGAGGACGAGTCGTGGGGGTCGCTCAGGGCGCACGGCACCTCCAGGGTGACGACCGTGGGGCCGCCTGCGGGGCTGGACACCGCCATCGTGCCGTCGAAGGCCGCCAGCCGCCGCATGACACCCCGCATCCCGGTGCCGGCGTCGGGGTCGGCACCGCCGCGGCCGTCGTCACCGACCACGACGCGCAGCACGCCGTCGCGATGACCGAGCTCGACCCAGGCGTGCTCGTGCCCGGCGTGCTTGGCGGCGTTGGCCAGGCACTCGGCGACCGCGAAGTAGACCGCCGACTCGATCGGGAGCGGCAGGCGGCCCGACAGCCCGCCGGAGACCTCCACCGGCACGGCCATGTCGAGCGCGAGCGCCCGGACCGCGCCGTCGAGCCCGCGGTCGGCGAGGACCGGAGGGTGGATCCCCCTGACCACGGACCGCAGGTCGGCGATGGCGGCGCTCGTGGCCTCGCGCGCCTCGCTCACGGTGCGCCGGGCAGCCTCCGGGTCGTCCTCGAACTGGGCCTCGGCCATGCCCAGGCTCATCGACACGGCGACCAGCCGAGCCTGGGTCCCGTCGTGCAGGTCGCGCTCGAGGCGGCGCAGCTCGGCCGCCGAGTGGTCCACCGCCTCGGCCCGGCTCCGGGTCAGGGCCGCGACCCGCTGCTCGAGGCGCTCGGTCGCGCCGTAGGTGAGGAACGTCAGGTCGACCCGTGACCGCACCGCCATGAGGTGGGGCGTCCCGAACCACCAGAAGAAGAGTGTCGCGACCGCGACCATCAGCACCACGACCAGCAGGGAGATCACCCAGCCCGCGGTGATGGCCCACAGCAGCCAGCCCAGGTCCCGCCAGGTCATCGGGTCCCCGATCATGCTCCACAGCCGGACCAGCGGACCGCCGGGCGGCGCCGGCCGGTACGGCGACGGCACGTCGATGCCGAGGACCCGGCCCGCGATCCGGCGCTGCCGGTCCGCGATCCCCCGCACCACCAGCAGCCCGCCGAGCACCAGGGCGATGCCGACCCAGATGATCGCGAGCACTCCGCCGACGACGAAGAGCACCAGCCCCAGCAGCAGGGGCACCAGCCACAGCACCTGCTCGCCGGCGTACGCCGTGAGCCGCAGCGGCCCGGGCCTGGCGGACTCGGCGCTCGGTGGTGCGGACAGGTCGCTCATGCCCCCATCCTCGCCGACCGCACCGGTCCCGGCAGTGGTGCCAGCACCACCTCGGCCGGGGACCTGGCACCCCTGACGGACACACCGCGCGGCGGGAGCGTGGAACCATGACGAACCCACTCTCGAACCTGGCCCACCGGATCGCCCGCTGGTGTGCACTCCACCCGTGGCGGGCGATCCTCGGCTGGGTCGCCGCCGTGGCCGTGGCCGTCGGGCTGGCCGCAACGGTCCCCACGCAGGAGACGACCGACGCCGACTACCGGCTGGGCGACTCGGGTCGCGCCGCCGCGATGGTCGACGAGGCCGCCTTCGAGGACGCCGACACCGAGCAGGTCCTGATCACCGCGCGAGGCGGTGAGCTCGACCCGGGAGAGGCCCGGCGGGCCGCCGCGGAGGTCGTCGCGCGGATGACGGCGCTGACGGAGGTCGACGCGGTCGCCGAGCCGCAGGCCAGCCCGGACGGGACGGCCTACCTCGTCTCGGTGCAGCTGGCCCGCGACCAGGACGACGTCTCCGCGCTCCAGGAGGTGACCGAGACCGTCGCCGCGGACTTCCCGGCGCTGGACGTGCGCCAGTCGGGCGACGTGAGCCTCGACGCGGCCATCGGCGACCGGGTGGCCGAGGACCTGGCCTCGGCGGAGACGCTCAGCCTCCCGATCACCCTGGCCCTGATGCTGCTGGCCTTCGGGGCACTGATCGCCGCCGGGCTGCCGGTGCTCCTGGCCGCCACCAGCGTCGCCGCCACCATCGGCATCCTCGCGCCCCTGTCCTACCTGGTCCACGCGGAGTCGACGGTCACCAGCATGATCGTGCTGATCGGGATGGCGGTCGGGGTCGACTACTCGCTCTTCTACCTCAAGCGCGAGCGCGAGGAGCGGGCGAAGGGCCACTCCAGCCGGGACGCGGTGGAGATCGCCGCCCAGACCTCCGGTCACTCGATCCTGGTCTCGGGAGGCGCCGTGATCTGCTCGATGGCCGGCCTCTTCGTCATCGGTGACTCGACCTTCAACTCGCTGGCGGTCGGCTCGATCCTCGTCGTCGCGGTCGCCGTGCTCGGCTCGATCACGGTGCTGCCGGCGCTGCTCGCCAAGCTCGGTCGGTGGGTCGACCGTCCGCGGGTGCCGCTGCTGCACCGCCTGACCCGCCGGATGGGCACCGGTTTCATCAGCGGGCGGGTCCTCGGCCCGGTGACCCGTCACCCGCTCGTGGCGCTCGCTCTCTCGACCGTGGTCGTGCTGCTGCTGGCGGTCCCGGCCCTGGGCATGAAGACGCACAGCGCCAACCTCGAGACCCTGCCGGCCTCGATCCCCGAGGTGCAGACCATGCGCGACCTCGGCTCCGCCTACCCCTCCGAGGGCACCACCGCGGAGGTCGTGGTGGCCGGCGACGAGAGCCTGCGGGACGAGGTGGCCGAAGCGCTGGTGGGGCTGCAGGTCGCGGGGGAGGAGACCGGTCGGTTCACGGCCACCGGGGAGCCGGTCGCGGTCTCCGCCGACGGCCGCACGTCGGTCCTGACGATCGGCATCCCGTACGACGAGTCGGACGAGCGGGTGGACGCGGCGGTCCGTGAGCTGCGCACCGACCTGGTGCCGCGGGCGCTCGACGGCCTGGACGTCGAGCACGCGGTCGGGGGAGACCCCGCGGAGTCCCTGGACTTCGTGGAGCGCCAGCAGGAGCGCCTGCCGCTGGTGATCGGTTTCGTGCTGCTGCTCACCCTGCTCATCATGGGTGCGACGTTCCGCAGTGCACCGATCGCGGCCGTCTCCGCGGTCCTCAACCTGGCCTCGGTCGGGGTCGCGTTCGGGATGATGGCGCTGGTGTTCCAGCACGGGTGGTTCGAGAGCGCCCTCGACTTCAGCAGCCCGGGTTTCGTCATCGACTGGATCCCGCTGTTCGTCCTGGTGGTGCTGGTGGGGCTCTCGATGGACTACCACGTCTTCGTGCTCAGCCGGGTGCGCGAGCACGTCGCGCGGGGGCTGCCCACGAGGCTCGCGGTCCGCCAGGGCGTCGAGGAGACGGCGGGCGTGGTCGCCAGCGCGGCCGCGGTGATGGTCTCGGTGTTCTCGATCTTCGCGACGCTGTCGATGCTGGAGATGAAGATGATGGGCGTCGGCCTGTCGTTCGCCATCCTGCTGGACGCGACGCTCATCCGGCTGGTCATGCTGCCCGCGGTCCTGTGCCTGCTCGGCGAGCGGGCCTGGTGGCCCGGCCGCCGGCCGCAGCCGGCCGGCGACCGGGTGCTGGAGGCCGACGCGGCGTACGAGCTGGCCGGTCGCTAGGGATGCGGCGCGGACGGGGCATGAATCTGAGGCTGGCGGGGCAGGCGAGGCTCCGCCCGTCAGTCCGCGTCGAGGTCCCGCTCGACGAGTGCGGCGATGGCGTCGACGGCCGACTGGTCCGCACCGGCGACCTCGACGGTGTCGCCGCACTTCGCACCCAGGGTCATGATCATCAGCGACGACCCGGCGTCGACGCCGTTGATGGTCACCGTGCTCCCGAGCCCTTCGGCCGCCTCGGCGATGAGGGCGGCGGGCCGGGCGTGCAGACCGACGGACGAGGCGACGACGACGGACTTGCTGGGCATGGGTTCTCCTCTGGGC
>NZ_JAEMSS010000177.1 GCF_016462705.1 Nocardioides sp.
GGTGACCGTCGGCCCCGCCGGGGATCCGGAGCCGACCCCGCCGGCCATCCAGACCCCGGAGCCGACGGAGCCCACGGGGACCACCGAGCCCACGCCGAGCACCGAGCCGACACCCACGCCGACGCTGCCGCCGCCTCCGCCGCCGTCGGACGACCCGACGACGCCGGACCCGACGACGCCGGAGCCGACGACGCCTCTCCAGCCGGAGGTCTCAGCCAGCCCGTCGGCGAGCGACGAGCCGACACCGTCGGCCGGCCCGGGGGCCGGCGCTCCCTAGTCCCCTAGGACCGGAGGACGTCGAGCCGGCCGGCCAGCTCGGCCGGCGTGATGCCGAAGGTCTCCCGCACCACGACGCCGTCGGGCGTGAGGTCGAACGTCGCCAGGTCGGTGTAGACGACGTCGACGCAGCCGACGCCGGTCAGCGGGTAGGTGCACTCCGGCACCAGCTTGGGCGACCCGTCCTTGGCGAACAGCGTCATCATCACGAACACGCTGCGAGCGCCGATGGCCAGGTCCATCGCCCCACCCACGGCCGGGATGGCGTCGGGCGCACCGGTGTGCCAGTTGGCCAGGTCACCGGTCGCGGACACCTGGAACGCACCGAGCACGCACACGTCGAGGTGACCGCCGCGCATCATCGCGAACGAGTCGGCGTGGTGGAAGTACGAAGCGCCGGGCAGCTCCGTGACCGGCTGCTTCCCGGCGTTCGTGAGGTCCGGGTCCTCCTCGCCCACGGCCGCCGCGGGGCCCATGTTGAGCATGCCGTTCTCGGTGTGCAGCACCACTCCCGTCCCGGGAGCGAGGTGGTCCGCGACCGAGGTGGGCTGGCCGATGCCGAGGTTCACGAACGCCCCGTCCGGGATGTCCCGGGCGACCAGCGCCGCCATCTTCTGCTTGGTCAAGGGCCTGGACGGGCTCACACGGTCACCACCCGGTCGACGTAGATGCTCGGCGTCACCACGGCCTCGGGGTCGAGGCCGCCGACCTCGACGACCTCGCCCACCTGGGCGACGACGGTGGTCGCCGCGGTGGCCATGACGGGCCCGAAGTTGCGGGCGGTCTTGCGGTAGACCAGGTTGCCCATCCGGTCGGCCCGGTGCGCGCCGATGAGCGCGACGTCGCCGCGGATCGGGTGCTCCAGGACGTATGTGCGGCCGTCGATCTCCCGGGTCTCCTTGCCCTCCGCCAGCGGGGTCCCGACCCCGGTGGGGCAGAAGAACGCGCCGATACCGGCCCCGGCCGCGCGCATCCGCTCGGCGAGGTTGCCCTGGGGGACCAGCTCGAGCTCGACCTTCCCCTCGCGGTAGAGACCGTCGAACACCCACGAGTCGTGCTGACGGGGGAAGGAGCAGACCATCTTGCGCACCCGGCCCTCGGCCAGCAGCGCCGCCACACCGGTGTCCCCGTTGCCGGCGTTGTTGGAGACGACCGTCAGGTCGGTGGCGCCCTGGTCGATGAGCGCGTCGATGAGGGCGACCGGCATCCCCGCCATGCCGAACCCGCCGACGAGCACGGTCGAGCCGTCGGCGACGTCGGCGACCGCGGCCCCGGCCTCGTCGAAGAACCGGGTCCGGCTCATGCGGTGCCGACCGGGTTCTCGAGCACCACGGCCAGGGCCTGACCGACCCCGATGCAGATGGCGGCGACGCCCCAGCGGTCGCCGGTCTCCCGCAGCCGGTGCGCGAGGGTGCCGAGGATCCGGCCGCCGGAGGCGCCGAGCGGGTGGCCGATCGCGATCGCCCCGCCCCAGGCGTTCACGATCTCGGCGTCGCGCAGTCCTCGCTCCTGCCAGGCGTCGACGCAGGCGAGCGACTGCGCGGCGAACGCCTCGTTGAGCTCGACCGCGCCGACGTCGGCCCATGAGATGTCGGCCCGGGCGAGCGCCTTCTCCGCCGCCTCGACGGGGGCGAAGCCGAAGTCCTGCGGGGCCAGCGCGTGCGTGCCGCGACCGGCGATCCGGGCCAGCGGCTCGAGACCGCCGAGCCTGGCCCGGCCCGCGGCCTCGTTGCCGATCAGCAGCGCGGAGGCGCCGTCGTTGAGCGGCGAGGCGTTCCCTGCCGTGATCGTGCCGTCCGGGCGGAACGACGGCTTGAGCCCGGACAGCGTCTCGACCGTGGAGTCGGGTCGGATCCGCTCGTCGCGGGCGAGGTCGTCGAGAGGTGCGACCAGGTCGTCGTAGAAGCCGGACTCCCAGGCCGCGTGGGCCAGCGTGTGCGACCGCACCGCGAACTCGTCCTGACGCTCCCGGGAGATCCCGAACCGGTCAGCCAGCAGCTCGTTGGCCTCGCCCAGCGAGACCGTCCACTCCGCGGGCATCCGGTCGTTGACGAGCCGCCAGCCCAGCGTGGTGGAGACCGCGGTGAGGTTGCCGGCCGGGTAGGCCCGCGACGGCTTGGGCAGCACCCACGGGGCCCGGGTCATCGACTCGACCCCTCCGGCGAGGACGACGTCGGCGTCCCCGGTCTCGACGGTGCGCGAGGCCTGCATCGCGGCGTCCAGGGACGAGCCGCACAGCCGGTTGACCGTCACCGCCGGCACCGAGACCGGCAGCCCGGCGAGCAGCACCGCCATCCGGCCGACGTTGCGGTTGTCCTCGCCGGCCTGGTTGGCGCAGCCCCACACGACGTCGCCGACCATCTCGGGGTCGAGCCCAGGGGCCTTGGCCAGGACCGCGGTGACCGCGGCGGCGCCGAGGTCGTCGGGACGCACCTGCGCGAGCGCCCCACCGAACCTGCCGAACGGGGTCCTGCTGGCGGCGTAGAGGAAGGCCTCGGTCATCTCGCCAGCGTAGGCCGGATCGCTTATTCCCTCCAAGGCTGAGTAGGTATGGATTGATAATCTGGATGAATGGACCTCGACCGTCTTCGCTCGTTCGTGGTCCTCGCCGAGGAGCGCCACTTTGGGCGGGCGGCTGAACGGCTGCGGATCGCGCAGCCGGCGCTCTCCCGCCAGCTCCAGGTCCTCGAGCGTGAGGCGGGGACGCCTCTCGTCCTTCGGTCGACCCGCAGCTTCGAGCTCACCGAGGCCGGGGACCTGCTCGTGGAGCGGGCACGCCAGCTGCTGGACGCCGTCGGGCGGACCGAGCAGGACCTGCGGCTCCTGGCCCAGGGCCGGATGGGGACGTCGTCGGTCGGCTTCGTCGGCACCGCGACGTACGACCTGCTGCCCCGGGTCGCCCGGCTCGCGCACACCGAGCTGCCCGGACTCGACCTGCACGTGCACGGCGAGCTGCTGGCTCCCGCCCTCGTCCAGGGGCTCCTCGACCGAACCTACGACGTCGCCGTCACCCGACCCGTCGACCCCGGTCGCGGGGTGCGCACGACGCTGCTCCGGCGGGAGCGGCTCGTCGCGGTGCTGCCCACGCACCACCGCCTCGCCGGCCGGGAGCGCCTCACCCTGCCCGAGCTCGCCGAGGAGACCTTCGTGATGCACCCGTCGGCACGCGCGTCGAGCCTCACCGAGGTGGTGCTGGCCGCGTGCTCGGACGCGGGCTTCACCCCGCCGGGCGTGGTCGAGGTGTCGGAGACGTCCACGCTGGTCGTGTCGGTGGCGGCGGGTCTCGGCGTCGCCGTGGTCCCACAGCCCGTGCGGACCCTCAGCCTCGAAGGCGTCCGCTACGTGTCATTGCGAGGAGCGCCGACGATCGACCTCTGCGTGGCCGTCCGTGCGGATGACGCCCGGCCGGCCACCCGGCGGGTCGTCGAGCTCATCGGTCGGTCCGTCGCTCAGCGCCGGTGACCCGGGCCGCGGCAGGCGGACCCGGAACGTCGTGCCACCGGCCGAGCTCCGGCAGCCCACCGTGCCGTGGTGAGCCCGGACCAGCGACCTGACGATCGCCAGACCCAACCCGGTGCCGCCCCGCCCACGCGCCCGGCCAGGATCCGCACGGTAGAAGCGGTCGAACACCCGCGGCACCACCTCGGCCGGCATCCCCGGGCCCGCGTCCGTGACGGAGAGCTCGACCGTCTCGTGCCGGGTGTCGACCGACACCGAGATCGCCGAGGTCACCGGGGTGTGGTCCAGCGCGTTCTCGAGCAGATTGGTGACGACCTGCCGTAGCCGGGCCTCGTCGCCCGTCACCACCGGTGGCTGCTCACCCGGAGCGTGCGTCATCGTGATGGCTCGCTCCGGCTGACGGGCCTTGGCATCGATGACGGCCTCCGTCGCCAGGCTGAGCAGGTCGACAGGGCGGCGGTCGAGGGGCCGGGCCTGGTCGAGGCGCGCCAGCAGCAGCATGTCATCGACCAGCGCCCCCATCCTCGTCGACTCCGACTCGATCCGGCCGACCAGCGTGTCCAGGTCGCGCCCCTCGCGCATGAAGCCGTTGCGCCAGAGCTCGGCGTGCCCGCGGATCGTGGCCAGCGGCGTCCGCAGCTCGTGGCTGGCGTCGGAGACGAACCGGCGCAGAGTGCCCTCGGACTCGGTCCGGGCGGTGAAGGCCCGTTCGATCTGGCCGAGCATGCCGTTGAGCGCAGCCGCGAGACGCCCCACCTCGGTCCGCTCCCGGAACGAGGGCACCCGCTCGGACAGGTCGCCCGCGGCGATCCGCTCGGCGGTGTCCTCGATCCGGGTGAGCGGTCGCAACCCCAGCCCGGCGATGAGCCAGGCGGCCGCAGCGGTGAGGGCCAGCACCAGGGCGCTGATGAGCACCGCGATCCGGGTCAGCCGCCCGACCGTGGCGTCCGCGTCCGCCAGCGACACCGCGAACACGAGTCGCTCGCCGGTCGTCTCCTCGCTGACGACGCGCAGCCGCCACCTGTCCTCGCCGTCCAGGGAGGGGACGGTGACCAGGTCGCTGGTCGTCGGCGGCACCGACGTCAGGTCGGGTGCGGCGTCGCCGAGGTCCGGCCCGAGCGAGCAGGCCACGGCGCCCGCGGCGTCGAGGACCAGGAGGACGAAGTCGCTGCGGAGCCCGCGCGGGTCCTGGGGGTTGGCGCACAGGTCATCGGGCTGCGGCGCCGTGGCTGGTGGGTCCTCGGTCCCGGGGTCCTCGGCCGGAGGAGTCTCGGCCGCGCCGGGCCCGGACGGGATGGAGCCGACCTGGTCGTCCACCCGGTCGACGAGGTAGGCGCGGAGCAGCACGATCCCGGTCACGTTGGCGACGGTGAGGCCGACGCCGACCAGGAGCACCATGCCCAGCACGAGGCGGGCCCGGATCGAGATGCCCGTCGCGACGCCGGCCATCACCCCGACCTGGTCCGTAGCACGTAGCCCACCCCACGGACGGTGTGGATCAGCGGTGGCTCGACGGCGTCGACCTTCCGGCGCAGGTAGCTGATGTAGGACTCGACCACGCCGGCGTTGCCGTCGAAGTCGTAGTGCCAGACGTGGTCGAGGATCTGCGCCTTGGTCATCACCCGGTCCGCGTTGCGCATCAGGAAGCGGAGCAGGGAGAACTCGGTGGGCGACAGGTCCACGCGCACACCGCCTCGCCAGACCTGGTGCTGGTCCTCGTCGAGGACCAGGTCGGCGCAGGTGAGGCGGTTCACCGGGCGCTCCCCCGTCAGGGGATGCGTACGCCGCAGGACCACGCCGACCCTGGTCACAACCTCCTCGAGGGAGAAGGGCTTCGTCACGTAGTCGTCGCCACCGAGGGTGAGCCCTGCGATCCGGTCCTCCAGGGCGTCCCGCGCGGTCACGAACACGGCAGCCATGTCCGGGTTGACCGAGCGGAGTCGGCGCAGCAGGGCGAAACCGTCGGTGTCGGGCAGCATCACGTCGAGCAGCGCGAGGTCGACCCGGTGCTTCCTGGCCAGGCCGAGCGCCTCGGATCCCTTGCTCGCGCGCAGGACGCGGTAGCCGACGAACCCGAGGCTCATCGAGAGCATGTCGAGGATCGGCGCCTCATCCTCCACGACCAGGATCTGCACGTCCGGCGCCGCGGGATCAGGCGCGATGGTCCCCATGCTCGCCGAGCCTGAGGCCGCGACCTGCGAGCGGCCTCGGAGGACGCTGGGAGTTCCCTGTGAAACGGCGGCGGACTGCCAGCGAACTGGCAGACCGGTCCCAGGGCGGTCGTAGGTTGCCCGGCCAGCCTCTGCCACGTGAGCCCCGACAACCCCACCCACGTCCTCCCCGGGTACGAGGAGGATCTCGACGACGGCGACCCAGACCCCCAGCCCGACGACGAGTATCCCCTCGAGCGGCGATCCCGGTGGCGTGGCCGTTCGGGCGTCGTCGTCAACGGGGTGATCGTGCTCGCGGTCCTGCTGGTGGCCGCCGTCACCGCGTGGACGGTGCGCGGCTCCGGCGACGACGGTGGCACCGCCGAGGCACAGACGACCACCGTCAGCATCGGCGACGTGACCTCGACCGTGTCCGCGAACGGCAACATCGCATCGGGACGGACGACCAACGCCGACTTCGAGGGCAGCGGCGGGATCGTCACCCAGATCTACGTCAAGGCGGGCGACAAGGTCCGCCGGGGGCAGGTGCTCGCCCGCGTCGACCAGACCGCGGCGCGGCAGTCGCTGCGCACGGCGCGGGCGTCCCTGGCCTCGGCACGGGCGTCGTACGCCACGACCGTGCAGGGACAGACCGCGCAGGAGAGGGCGGTCGACGCCCAGTCGATCCGCCAGGCGGAGATCGCGGTGGCCACGGCCAGGAGCAGCCTGGCGGGAGCCCGGCAGAGCCTGACGCTCACCAGGCAGCAGCAGAACGCAGCAGTGCGCCGTGCCGAGGACGACCTCGAGCAGGCGCAGGACGCCCACTCGGCCAACCCGACGGCCGAGACCCAGCAGGCGGTGACCTCGGCCCGCACCGCCCTGACCCTGGCCCGCGAGACCCGGGAGTCGACCCTGCTCCAGGCGCGCCAGAACGTCACGTCGATGCGCCGGTCGCTGACCTCGGCCCAGGCGAGCCTCGCATCCACGAAGGCGAGCGTGGCGGTCAACCGACAGCCGCCCCGCGACGGCACGGTCGAGGCGGCCCAGGCCCAGGTCGACAGCGCCCAGGTCGGCGTCGACCAGGCCCTGACCACTCTCGAGCAGACCATCCTGCGGGCGCCGGCGGCCGGAACGGTCGCCGCCGTGAACGGCTCGGTCGGGGAGCCGTCGTCGGCCACCTCGAGCTCCTCGAGCACCACATCGGAGGACTCGACGTCGACGTCCACGTCGAGCAGCGGGTTCGTCACGCTGACCGACACCAAGCTCCTCCAGGTCACCGCCGACGTCGCGGAGGCCGACATCGCCGACGTGGAGGTCGGCCAGCCGGCGACGATCACCTTGTCCGCCACGGACGAGGAGCTCTCGGGAACGGTGACCGCGGTCGACACTGTCGAGACCATCACCAACAACGTCGTCGAGTACGGCGTGACCGTGACCCTCGACGGCGCCACCGGGGTCAAGCTCGGGCAGAGCGCGCAGGTGGTCGTGACCACCGGCTCGACGCAGGGTGTCCTGCGGGTGTCGAGCAGCGCCCTGACGACGATCGGCGGCCGCACGACGGCCACGGTCCGGGCCGAGGACGGCACCACCAGCACGGTCGAGGTCGTGACCGGTCTCGAGGGAGACGGCTTCACCGAGGTCCTCGACGGACTCGCCGAGGGGGACGTGGTCGTCCTGCCCGAGCAGGCGGCCTCCACAGGTGGCTTCACCTTCCCCGGCGGCGGCGGGCTCGGGGGGCTCGGATGACCGAGGCCCGTCGTCGCCGGTACGCCGTGGCGCTGACCGGCCTGACCAAGGTCTACGGCCACGGCGACATCGAGGTGCGCGCCCTGGACGGGGTGGACCTGCGGATCGACCACGGCGACTACGTCGCGGTCATGGGCGCCTCGGGGTCCGGCAAGTCGACCCTGATGAACATCATCGGCTGCCTCGATGTGGGCACCGCGGGCCGCTACCTGCTCGACGGCATCGACGTGCGGCGGCTCGACGAGAGCCGGCTCTCGCTGGTCCGCAACCGCAAGATCGGCTTCGTCTTCCAGAGCTTCAACCTGATCCCCCGCACCTCGGCACAGCGCAACGTCGAGCTCCCCCTCGCCTACGCCGGGGTCCGTTCGGCCGAGCGGGCCGAACGGGCCGCAGCCGCGCTCGCCCGGGTCGGGTTGTCCGACCGTGGCCACCACGTGCCCTCGGAGCTGTCCGGTGGCCAGCAGCAGCGGGTGGCGGTCGCCCGCGCGATCGTCACCGAACCCGTGCTGCTCCTCGCCGACGAGCCGACCGGCGCGCTGGACAGCCACAGCACCGCCGACGTCCTGGCGCTCTTCGACGAGCTGGCCGTGGGCGGTCGCACCGTCGTGGTCATCACCCACGAGGACGAGGTCGCCGCGCACGCCAAGCGAGTGATCCAGATGTCCGACGGCCAGATCGTCTCCGACGTCCGCCAGGCCGAGGTGCACGAGCCACCACCCCGCTGGCAGCAGGCCGGAGCGCCGGCATGAACGTCCAGGAGACGGCCCGCTTCGCCTGGCAGGGCGTGACGGCCAACAAGACCCGCTCGGCGTTGACCACCCTGGGCATCCTCATCGGCGTCGCCGCGGTGATCATCCTGGTCGCGGTCGGAACCGGCTCGAGCCGGTTC
>NZ_JAEMSS010000178.1 GCF_016462705.1 Nocardioides sp.
CGGCCCACCCACCACCCGCGACCAGGGCGGCCATCGCCGCGGAGCCGACGACCGCGAACGTCGTCGACACCCCGCTGACGGCGTCGATGTCGTCGACACCCACCGCGACGGCCAGCGCCGCGACCGAGCCGGCCGCACCCACCAGCCCGAAGCGGCGTACGCCGACCCGTGGGTGGGCGCCGAGCACGAAGAACACGGCGGCGTAGCCGAGGTCGGTCACGATGGCGAGCTCGCCGGCGGCCAGCTGGCCGATCCCGCCGCCCGCGGCCAGGACCGCCATCGCCACCCAGGAGATGCGGCGTACCGCGATCGCGAGACCCATCGCCAGCGTGACCAGGACCATCGGCGTCGACTGCTGGATCGCGACGGCCCCGCTGAGCACCGTGAACACAGCGGCCGCGACGACGTCGAACACGACCTGCCCGGGGCGGGGCCGGGACCGCTCGCCCCAGAGGTCGTGTGCTCCGGGGTCGTGTGCGTCCGCCACCCTGGTGAGGTTAGTCAGGCCACGGCCGCGTCGAACTGCGAGCGGTAGAGCCGGGCGTACGCGCCGCCGCTCGCCAGGAGCGCGTCGTGGTCGCCCTGCTCGACGATCCGGCCCTCCTCCATCACCAGGATCAGGTCGGCGTCGCGGATCGTGGAGAGCCGGTGCGCGATGACGAACGAGGTGCGGTCCGTGCGCAGCGCCGCCATCGCGTGCTGGAGCAGCAGCTCGGTACGGGTGTCGACCGACGAGGTCGCCTCGTCCAGGATCAGTAGGGCGGGGTCGGCGAGGAACGCCCGGGCGATCGTGATGAGCTGACGCTCGCCGGCCGACAGGTTGCCGCCGTCCTCGTCGACGACCGTGTCGTATCCGTCGGGGAGCGAGTGGACGAACCGGTCGACGAAGGTCGCTCGCGCCGCCGCCAGCAGCTCCTCCTCGCTCGCCTCGGGCCGGCCGTAGAGGATGTTGTCGCGGATCGTGCCCGCGAACAGCCAGGTGTCCTGGAGCACCATGCCGATCCTGCTGCGCAGCGCGGACCGCGGCATCGCGGTGATGTCGGTGCCGTCCAGGGTGATCCGTCCGCCGTCGAGCTCGTAGAAGCGCATCACCAGGTTGACCAGGGTGGTCTTGCCGGCGCCGGTCGGCCCGACGATGGCGACGGTCTGGCCCGGGCTGGCGACCAGGGAGAGGTCCTCGATCAGCGGCTCGGCGGGGTCGTAGCTGAACGAGACGTGCTCGAACCGCACCTCCCCGGCGCCGGTGGGCGGGACGTCGGACGTGCTGTCCGGCACCTGCTGGTCGGCGTCGAGCAGCTCGAAGACCCGCTCGGCCGACGCGACGCCCGACTGCAGCAGGTTGACCATCGAGGCGATCTGGGTGAGCGGCTGCATGAAGGTGCGTGAGTACTGGATGAACGCCTGCACCTCGCCCAGCGTGAGCGTCCCGTTGGTGACCCGCAGGCCGCCGACCACGGCGACGACGACGTAGTTCAGGTTCCCCACGAAGAACATCACCGGCATGATCAGGCCGCTGACGAACTGCGCCTTGTACGACGCCTGGTACAGCTCCTCGTTCTGCTCGGCGAACTCCCGCTCGACGTCGGCGCGCCGGCCGAAGACGTTGACCAGCGCGTGGCCGGAGAACGACTCCTCGATGTGGGCGTTGAGGCGGCCGGTGCGGCGCCACTGGGCGATGAACTGGCCCTGGGAGCGCCGCATGATCCGCGAGGTGACGAACATCGAGATCGGGACCGAGACCAGGGCGATCAGGGCCAGCAGCGGCGAGATCCAGAACATCATCGACAGGACCGCGACGACGGTCAGCAGCGCGGTGAGCAGCTGGCTCATCGTCTGCTGGAGCGTCTGGCTGATGTTGTCGATGTCGTTGGTGACCCGGCTCATCAGCTCGCCGCGGGGCTGCTTGTCGAAGTACTCCAGTGGCAGGGCGTTGACCTTGTCCTCGACGTCGGAGCGCATCCGGCGCACGGTGCCCTGCACCACGTCGTTCAGCACGTAGCCCTGGCCCCACGCCAGGACCGAGCCGCCGGCGTAGACCGCCACCACCTGGAGCAGGGTCGTGCGGACGGCGTCGAAGTCGACCGCCCGGTCGGCGAGGAACGCGTCGAAGACGAGGTCGGTCGCGTGCCCGAGCAGGCGGGGTCCGTAGGCCAGCAGGAACGCGCTGCCGACGGCGAGGGCGACCACCGCCAGGGCACGGCCGCGCTCCGGAGCCATCCGCCACATCAGGCGCTTGGCCGAGGCCTTGAAGGTCGCCGCCTTCTGGCCGACCATCCCGCCGCCCATCGGGCCGCGACCGGGGCCGGCCATGGGGGCCTCGATCCGCTCGGTCTCCTTCATCTCGGCGCCGCCCTTGGGGGCGGGACCCGGCGGGGACGCGGTGGTGCTCATGCGGCCTCCTCGGCGGTCAGCTGGGAGGTGACGATCTCCTGGTAGGTCGCGCTGTCGGCAAGCAGCTCGGTGTGCGTGCCGCGGCCGACGACCCGGCCGTCCTCGAGCACGAGGATCAGGTCGGCGTCCCGGATCGAGCTGACCCGCTGCGCCACGACGACGACGGTCGACTCCCGGGTCTCGGGCCGCAGCGCGGCCCGCAGCCGCGCGTCGGTCGCCAGGTCCAGCGCGGAGAACGCGTCGTCGAACAGGTAGATCTCGGGGCGGCGTACCAGCGCCCGGGCGATGGCGAGCCGCTGCCGCTGGCCACCGCTGACGTTGGTGCCGCCCTGCACGATCGGTGCGTCCAGGCCCTCGGGCATCCGCTCGACGAAGTCGCGGGCCTGCGCGACGTCCAGGGCGTGCCAGAGCTCGTCGTCGGTGGCGTCGGGCTTGCCGTGCAGGAGGTTGCTGCGGACCGTCCCGGTGAACAGGAACGCCTTCTGCGGCACCAGGCCGATCCGCGACCACAGAGCCTCGGGGTCGAGGTCGCGGACGTCGACGCCGTCGATGCGGACCGTGCCCGAGGTGGCGTCGAAGAGCCGGGGCACCAGGTTGAGCAGCGTCGACTTGCCGGCACCGGTCGAGCCGATGATCGCGACCGTCTGGCCCGGACGGGCACTGAGGTCGACGTCGCAGAGGACCGGCTGCTCGGCTCCCGGGTAGGTGAAGGAGACGTCCTCGAGGTCCAGCTGCCCGCGCAGCTCGATGCCGGTCACGCCGTGGGCCGGCGGCACCACGCTCGGCTCGGTGTCGAGCACCTCGGCGATCCGGTCCGCGCAGACCGACGAGCGCGGGATCTGCATGAGCATGAACGTCCCCATCATCACGCTCATCAGGATCTGCATGAGGTAGCTCAGGAACGCGGTCAGCGCCCCGACCTGCATCTGGCCCTCGTCCACGCGGTGCCCGCCGAACCAGATCACCGCGACGCTGCTGAGGTTGATGACCAGCATCACCAGCGGGAACATCGTGGCCATCCACCGGCCGGCCCGCACCGACACGGCGGTCAGGCCGTCGTTCGCCTCGGCGAACCGCTTGGTCTCCCGAGGCTCCCGGACGAACGCCCGGACGACCCGGATGCCGCTGATCTGCTCGCGCAGGATCCGGTTGACGTCGTCGATGCGGGTCTGCACCTCGCGGAAGCTCGGCACCATCTGCGACACGACGAGCCCGACGGACAGGAACAGGGCCGGAACCACGACCGCGAGCAGCCAGGACAGACCGAGGTCCTCGCGCATCGCCATCACGATGCCGCCCACCATCATGATCGGCACCTGCACGGCGAGCGAGCACGTGAGCAGCGCGAGCATCTGCACCTGCTGCACGTCGTTGGTCGTGCGGGTGATCAGGGACGGTGCGCCGAACTGGGCCACCTCGCGGCCGGAGAAGGCGCCGACCCGGTGGAACAGCGCGCCGCGCAGGTCCCGGCCGAACGACATCGCCGTCCGCGCCGCGAACGAGACGGCCACCACCGAGCAGAGCACCTGCAGCAGCGAGACACCGAGCATCACCATGCCCACACGCAGGATGTAGTCGTTGTCGCCGACCGCGATCCCGTCGTCGATGATGTCGGCGTTCAGGCTCGGCAGGTAGAGCATCGCGACCGTCGAGGTGAACTGGAGCACCACGACCACAGCGAGCCACTGCTTGTACGGCGCCAGGTGGGTGCGCAGGATCCGGAGCAGCATCAGTCGTCGTCCCTCGTCGGTCGGAGCACGCCGTGCAGGATCACGTCGACGATCTCCTCCGGGGTCAACGGGCTCTGCTCGGTCAGGTGCGGGTGGCTCGCGGCGAAGGTGAGCCCGCGCACCAGCTCGGCGACCCGGTCGACCGGCAGCGTGAACCGGCCCGCGTCGGCGCCGATGAGCGACAGCACCCCGCTGTCGTGGAGCCGCCGGCGGGCCTGCTCGTCCTGGAACTTCGCCGGGGGCTTGGGCATCCCCATCGCCGCCATCAGCCGGAAGATGCCGAGGAACCGGCCCTGGAGCAGCGTGGTGTAGGCGAGCAGCCGGTCCCGCAGCGGCAGCGCCGGGTCGATCTCCGCCACCCGGGCGAGGAAGGCCTCGCGGTCGAGCTCGCGCTCGAGCACCGCGTCGAAGAGCTCGTCCTTGGTCGAGAAGCTCCGGAAGATCGTGCCCTCGGCGATCCCCGCCGCCTCGGCGATCAGCTTGGTCGTCGTGCTCTGGCCGTGCTGGTAGAGCAGCGGCCGGGTCGCCGTGATGATCGCCTCGCGGCGGTCCTCGGGCGCCAGGGGCTTGGCCCGCTCGCGTCGTGCGGCTGCGTTCACACACGCCATGTTAGGTGAGTGAGCACTCACTCACCAGTGGGATTGCTCAGCCGGTCGGGCGGTCGCCTGTGATGCCGCGCTGCGATCATGCCGACGGGCGCCACGTCAGGTGGACGTCCTCATCGTGGTGACCAGTGCCCGAGCTGTCAGGCGTGCGGAAGGTCACCCATACCCCCTTCTTCGGCTGCGGGGTGCCGTTGGGCCTGGTGCTCACACCGAGGAGATGGACGGTACGGCGGCCGGATCGTCTGACAAGGACCAGGCGCCCGGGGGCAGTGATCCTGTACGTGCCGGAGACACTCATCGGCTTGCCACGGCCAGGGAAGATCCTCAACGCGAACGCACCCTGGCGCTGGAGGGTCAGCTGATAGTGCGGCTGCCAGTCGAACTGCTTCACCTCGCCCCCGCTCCAGCGACCACTGAACCGCTTGCCGGCCTCGGGATAGGCGACGTGATCGGTGAGGAACCGTTCGCTGCTGTACGAGTCGTCATCGTCGGCAGGGTTGCCTCGGCTGATCCAGAGCTTCTTGCCTACGACTTTGCCCGGAAAGGCGCCCACGACCACCAGACCGGTGCTCTCGTCGTACCTGTATCGGACGCAGCCGTCGGCCAGGTCCTCGTCTGGCCTGCTGCACCGAGGCGCACCGCCGTCGGGCGCGCCGAACAGGGCGGTGTCCGCGTCGACGAAGGTCAAGAGGTGATCGGATGACGTACGTCCGTCTCCCCCCTCGAACCTGGCAAGGTCGGTATAGCCGTACGCAACGCCCGTGAGATCACCAGTGGCCGGGATGGCATCGCCGCCGGCTGCGTACAAGAGAGGGCCGACCTGACTGTCCGGGACGGTGTTGTCGCTCGACACATGGACGACCACGTTGTGGAACCCGCCGGTGGAGTAGGCCTTCGTGGAGAAGGTGAATGACGAGGTCGGACCAGCGATCTCGATGACTGCCGGATCAGCGATCACGCCCTCGCCCGTGAACTCCAAGCGCACGTTCGAGATGGGCCCGCCGGTGACCACCACCTCGCCGGTGTACGCCGGAGCGTTCGACGAGTGCGTCAGGTGGGGCAGGCCCGTGTCTCCGTCGAACGCCACGGTCAGAGACGGCGCGGCGGCGGTTGCCTGCGTGCCACCTCCCGGAGTGGAGCCGACAGCCATCACGACCGCCACGGCAAGGAAGAAGCGCCTTGTCCTCATCGACTTCCCCTCAGGTTGTTGGTCTCACTCGGTCTGATGCGCAGCGGAATGATCTGGTTCTCCAGGCTGCGAGACCGGACTGGGCTCAGCGCTCGTGCAGGCGCGGCCTCTCCTAGCTGCGCACCCGCTCGACGAAGGCCAGCGCGTTCCGCCGCAGCCGAGCCACGCGCTCCTCGACCGACAGCGTCTCGTGGGCGGTGGTCATCGCCGGCGGCGGCAGCAGGCCGCGCGCGTACGCCGAGCACTGCAGCGAGGCACAGATGTCGAGGCCGACGGTGTTGCCGTCACGGCCGGCCTTGCCCGCCCTCCGCGCCACCATCAGGGCGACTCCCTGACCGGCATGCGTCGTCGTGCACAACGAGCACATCCGAGCCCGGCGCGGACCGGCGCCCGACGGGTTGCGGCGCAGCACGACGCCGACCGGGCCGTCGTCCGTGGCGACCACGAGGTGGGCGGCGAGCGGCGCCTTCGGGTCGACCCAGCCGAGCAGGTCGAGGCGGTCCCAGTCGAGCGCGTCGAGGTCCGGCAGGTTCAGCCGCTGGACCTCGCCCTTGGACGCGTTCACGAACGAGTCGCGGACCTGCTTGTCGGTCAGCGGCTCCATGACGCACAGCATGGCAAGCCCCGGAAGGGCCAGAGTGGTCCGTGATGTCCGGGCCCCTCCCCGGGCCCCCCATGTACCGGTCCTCACGGACCACCCTGACGTCTGGGTGGCCGCTGTCGGACGTTGGTCCTACGGCTGCGGTTCCGCGACCCCCTCGGTGGGGACAGGAGCGGCCGGTGCCGGAGCAGGCGCCGGTGTCTCCAGGGAGGCGAGCAGGGCCCGGAGGCGGTCCTCGTTGCGCTCGAGGACCTCGAGGTTGACGTCCGCGGCGCCGGGCTGGCCGTCCTGGTACTCGAACGGGTTGTCCAGGTCGCGGATCAGGCTGACCAGGTAGATGAGCAGGTAGGAGATGAGCCCCACCAGCACCAGCTGGGTGACCACCTCCTTGAACTCGTGGGAGTCCTCGGCACCGAGCTCGGTCACCACCAGCACGAACATCAGCAGCACCGCGGTGACCTCGGCGATGAGGTAGCCGGCGGCGACGTACGACGTACGCCGCATCGTGTCCATCCGCAGCACGGTCTTGCGGATGTTGGACTGCTCGGTCTTGAGCCTGGTCGTGAAGCCGGCCTGGATCACCGGCGCGAAGACCCGGTAGGGCTCGTTCAGCGCGCGGATGTCGGTCAGCACGTCGTCGAGACCGCGGTCGTGGACCAGCCACCCCCGGACCGAGCGGCTGATCTCGACCAGCTGCTGCAGCGCCGTGCGCGCCTCGGGGAGGTGGAACTCCTTGTCGGTGATGAGGCACTCGTCCGCGATGGTCTCGAGGGCGGCGGCCACCTCGCCCGGCAGCTTCTCCGCCTCCTTGAAGTCGCCGGCGGTGCCGTTGAGGAGGAACCCGAGGATGAACACCTCAGCGCCGATGGCGCCGGCGAGGAGCGGGCTCAGCTGGAACAGGTGGGCGTCGGTGACCTCGATGACCAGCTTGACCACCAGCACGACGAGGACCCACGGCGCAGCGGCGATCAGCAGACGCGGGTTCCCGCGGAACAGGCTTCGAGTCACGGTCGCTCAGCCTAGGACCAGCACAGCGCCGACGGCATGGCCCGAGCGGGCTATTAGGGAGCCAGCCGCTCGGTGCGCCAGCCGGCGCCCTCGCGGCGATAGACGAGCCGGTCGTGCATCCGGCCCGGACGGCCCTGCCAGAACTCCACGACCTCCGGCCGGACCAGGTAGCCGCCCCACTCCTCCGGGGTGGGGACGTCGGCGCCGTCGAAGCGGGCCTCCAGCTCGGCGTACTCCCGGGCCAGCTCGTCGCGGCCGGCCACGGGCCGCGACTGGTGCGAGGCCCACGCCCCGATCTGGGAGGCGCGCGGCCGCTGCGCGAAGTAGGCGTCGACGGCCTCCTGCGGGAGCGGCTCGGCCGCGCCGTCGACGCGCACCTGGCGCTCGAGAGGGTGCCACGGGAAGAGCACGGCGCACTGGGGGTTGGCCAGCAGCTCGACGCCCTTTCGGGAGCGCGTGTTGGTGTAGAAGGCGAAGCCCTCGTCGGTGACGCCCTTGAGCAGCACCAGCCGCGACGACGGACGGCCCTGGGCGTCGGCTGTCGACACGACCATCGCGTTGGGCTCGTGCAGCCCGGCCGCGTGCGCCTCGTCGTACCACCGGCGGAACATCGCGATCGGGTCCGCGAGCAGGTCGTCCTCGGTGAGACCCCCGCGGGTGTACTCGGCCCGGGCCGCGGCCACGGAGTCAACTGGGTCGAGCGGGTCCGTCATGCCTCGATCATGCACCGGTCATGGCGCGCGCAGGGCGTGGGGCAGAATGCCCGCATGGCTGACGGACCAGAGGTACACCACGGGCTCGAAGGGGTCGTCGCGTTCGAGACCCAGATCGCCGAGCCCGACAAGGAAGGCTCGGCGCTCCGCTACCGCGGGGTCGACATCGAGGACATCGTGGGCCGGGTCCCGTTCGAGAACGTCTGGGGGCTGCTGGTCGACGGCTCCTACACCCCCGGCCTCCCGCCGGCCGAGCCCTACAACATCG
>NZ_JAEMSS010000028.1 GCF_016462705.1 Nocardioides sp.
CAACAGCCTGCAGATCCCGATCCACACCCACCCGATGGTGGTGCTCGACCACGCCGGCAACCAGGTCAACCCGGGCGGCAACCTGCCGGGCCACTCCTTCAACGTCACGCCCTACATCAACTCGACACCATCGGCGGGCTTCAACGCCGGGGCGATCTCGTCGGCGGGTGGCAGCCAGCCGCACACCAACTTCCAGCCCTACCTGTGCATCGACTTCATCATCTCGCTGTTCGGCATCTTCCCCTCCCAGACGTAGGAGAGACATGGCTGACCCGTTCGTCGCCGAGATCCGCATCTTCCCGTTCAACTTCGCACCCAAGGGGTGGGCGTGGTGTGACGGTCAGCTGATGCCGATCTCGCAGAACACCGCACTGTTCTCCCTGCTCGGGACCACCTACGGCGGGGACGGGAAGTCGACCTACGCCCTTCCCGACCTGCAGGGCAGCGCCCCGATGCACCCGGGTCAGGGGCCGGGCCTCAGCCTGCACGACCTGGGCGAGCAGGGTGGTAGCCAGACGGTGACCCTGCTCGAGAGCGAGATGCCGGCCCACTCGCACGTGCTGCGCGCGGAGACCCAGGACCCGGCGGACGTCAACATCCCGAGCTCGACTGCCGCGTTCGCCACCTCGACCGGTGGCACGCTCTACCAGCCGGCGGCGGACACCCAGCTCGCCCCGGAGGCGCTCGCGCCGGTCGGGGGCGACATCCCCCACAACAACATGCAGCCCTACCTGACGTTCTTCTTCAACATCGCCCTGCAGGGCGTCTTCCCACCCAGGTCCTGACGGCATGGCAACCACTGGGTCCGCCACGGTCGTCCTCCGTCCGGTCACCGACGCGGACCGCGACTTCCTCGTAGGCGTCTACGGGTCGACCCGGGACGAGGAGCTGTCGCAGGTCGCGTGGGCACCGGGACAGCGGGAGGCGTTCGTGCGGATGCAGTTCGACGCCCAGGACGCCGACTACCGGCAGCGCAACCCGGCGGGCAGCTTCGACGTCGTCGAGGTCGACGGCCGGCCCGCGGGCCGGCTGTACGTCGACCGCCGGCCCGAGGAGATCAGGATCGTGGACATCGCCCTGCTGCCCGAGTACCGCGGTGCGGGCGTCGGCGGGCGGCTCCTGGGGCGGCTGATGGACGAGGCCGCCGCGTCGGGCCGGAGGCTGAGCATCCACGTCGAGATTCACAACCGCGCGGCCGAGCTCTACAGCCGACTGGGGTTCGGCGTCGTCGCCGAGCGCGGCGTCTACCGGCTCATGGAGTGGCGGGCATGAACCGAGCGGCACAGGACTCAGGCGAACGCGGCCTCGTAGCGCATCGCATCGCCCCGCGGGCCCAGCGGGACCAGGAACAGGTGCTGCTCCCCGAGGTCGGCGTGCACGAGCCGGACGATGCCCTGCTCGATCGCCGGGTCGAGCGGACCGGTGAAGTACAGCGAGAACTGGTGGCGGCTCTGGCCCTCCGGCCCAGGGCCGCCGGGCTCGGAGCTCTCGGCGGTCTCCGCCAGCGTCAGCACGAGCCCGGCGTCCGGCAGCTCGAACGCCTCGCCCACCCGGTCAGCGAAGTCGGCGTGGGTGAGCCACTGCATGTCCCTGTCCGCCACGGCGCGATGCTATGCCCCGTGGTGCCGTCACACCCTCGTCGAGCCCATCCAGGGAGCCACCCATGACCGATCTGTCCCGCCGCTCCCTGATCGCCGCCGGTGCGTGGGGTGCCGCGCTGGCGCCGTTCCTCGGCTCCGGCGCCGCCCAGGCCGCCAAGCCGCGGGTGGCCTACTCGCGGGCCCGGTTCACCCCGCTCCGCCGCAAGCGGTTCCGGGTCTCCGGTCCCGGTGGCCGCTGGACCGCCCGGCTGCTGGAGATCTCCGACCTCTCCAGCGTCCAGGCCGGCGACGACCAGGCGTTCGGCCTGACCTTCCGCTCCCAGCGACGTGGGCCCGAGCAGGCGACCTTCACGATCCGGCGGCACCGGTTCGCGCCCATGACGCTGTTCATGGTCCCCACGGACGCGCGCCGGCGCACCTACTACGCCGTGGTCGACCGGACCCGTTGAGCCGTCCGACAACCCCTAGGGTCGACCCATGAACGACCCCACCGCCGCCCCCGCGACCAACTCCGCGACCGACCCCGCGACCGACTCCGTGCGCGCGCAGGTGCGCACGCTGATGCCGACCCTCCGTCAGGACCTGGAGAACCTGGTCCGGATCGAGTCCGTGAGCGCCGACCCGGCCCGGTCCGCCGAGGTGTGGCGCTGCGCGGACGTGGTCGCCGACCTGTTCCGCGCCGAGGGGTTCGTTGACGTCGACATCGTGAGCGCGAACGGCGGTGGTCCCGCCGTGCTCGGCCACAAGCCGGGGCCGGCGGGAGCCCCGACGGTGCTGCTCTACGCCCACCACGACGTCCAGCCCGAGAACGACCACGCTGACTGGGACAGCCCGCCGTTCGAGCCGACCGAACGGGGTGACCGCCTCTACGGCCGTGGTGCCGCCGACGACAAGGCCGGGATCGCCGCCCACCTCGGAGCGCTGCGGGTCTTCGGCGACGACCTCCCCGTGACCGTCAAGATCATCATCGAGGGCGAGGAGGAGGTCGGCTCCGACACGCTGCCGACGCTCCTCGCCGAGCACAAGGACAAGCTCGAGGCCGACGTCATCGTGATCGCCGACTCGGGCAACTGGGACATCGGCGAACCGGCGCTCACCACCAGCCTCCGCGGGCTGGTGCGGATGTACGTCGAGGTGCGCACGCTGCACCACGGCGTCCACTCCGGCATGTGGGGCGGGGTCGTGCCCGACGCCCTGATGACGCTGGCGCGGCTGCTGTCCACGCTGCACGACGACGCGGGCAACGTGGCCGTGGAGGGTCTGGTCGGTGGACCGGCCGCCGACGTGACCTACCCCGAGGAGCGGGCGCGTGCCGAGTCCGGCATCGCCGACGGTGTCGGCTGGATCGGCGACGGTCCGATGGTGGAGCGGCTCTGGACGCGGCCGTCGCTCAGCGTCACCGGGATCGACGCGCCGCCGGCCCAGGGAGCGAGCAACACCCTGGTCCCCCAGGCCCGCGCGATGATCTCGCTCCGGATCGCTCCGGGTGACTCCACCGCCAACGCCGCCGCCCGGCTGCAGGCCCACCTCGAGCAGCACGTGCCCTGGGGAGCGCAGGTGACCTGCACCCTGTCCGACAAGGGGGAGCCGATCGCCATCGACGCCACCGGCCCGGCGTACGACGCGGCCCGGGCGGCGTTCACCGAGGCGTGGGACGGGACGCAGCCGGTCGACATGGGCGTGGGCGGGTCGATCCCGTTCATCGCGGAGTTCCTGGACACCTTCCCGGCGGCGAGCGTGCTCGTCACCGGCGTCGAGGACCCCGACACCCGCGCGCACGGGGCCAACGAGGGCCTGCACCTCGCCGAGTTCGAGCGGGTCGTGGTGGCCGAGGCACTGCTGCTGCGCAACCTCGGCGCGCTCGAGGGCTGATGCCCGGGCGACCCCTTGCCGGGGAGAGGTACCACCTCTTCGGCATCGCGGGGCGGGGGATGGCCCCCCTGGCGTTGGCGGCGAGGCACCTCGGTGCCGAGGTCACCGGGTGCGACCGCCGCGGACAGGAGGAGACGGACGCGGCCCTGGCCGCGGCGGGGCTCCCCTATGACCGCGTGCACTCCGCGGACCACGTCGCCGACGATGTCGCGTTCGTCGCCACGTCCGTCGCACCGTCGGACGAGCCGGAGGTCGTGGCGGCGCAGCGAGCCGGTGGGGTGCTGCACCGGACCGACCTGCTCGCCCGGGTGCTGGAGGCCCGGCCCGGCGTCGGCGTGACCGGCAGCCACGGGAAGGGCACGGTCACCGCGCTGGCCGCGGCCGCCATGGAGGCCGCCGGGCTCGACCCGCTCGCCGTCATCGGGGTCACGGTGCCCGACGTGGGCGGGATGGTCCGGCTCGGAGCGGGCCCGACCGTCGCCGAGGTCGACGACTCCGACCTGAGCCTCGCCCGGGTGGTGAGCGACGTGGCTGTCGTGACCAACCTCGACGACGACCATCCGCACCTGTCGAGCTCGCTGGCCGAGGCGGTGGAGGGGGTGGGCGAGTTCGTCTCGAGGGCCCGGCGGCTGGTCGTCCTCGGTCCCTCCCCCCGGCGCGAGCGCCTGGCGGCGTACGCCGAGGCCGACGTCTGGCGCTACCGCGAGGACTTCTCCGCGCACACGGTCTCCACCGACGCGGAGGGGACCCGGCTGGTGCTGACCGCCCCGGACGGGAGCCGGGTGCCCGCCCTGGTCAGGCTCCTCGGGCCGCAGACCGCGGCGAACGCGTCGCTCGCGTTCGCGGTGGCCATCGCCTCCGGCGCCGATCCCGAGGCCGCCGCCGAGGGTCTCGCCACCGTGCGCACGATCCGCCGTCGTCTGGAGCCGATGGGCGCCCGGGACGGGATCCGGGTCTTCGACGACTTCGGTGCCAAGCACCCAGCCTGCGTGCGGGGTGGCATCCAGACCCTCCGACGGCACTTCCCGGAGGCGCGGATCATCGCCGCCTTCGAGGCCTACGGGCCCTACCTGGCCAGGTGGGGCCGGAGGTACGCCCGGGCCCTGAGCCTCGCCGACCAGGTCGTGGTGGCCCCCGCCATGTTCTCCGCCGACTACGCGGCGGGCGCCCGGTTCGACGAGCGGTGGACCGACGCCTGCACGGTTCCACCGGTCCTCGTGACGAGCAGGGAGGAGGCGGCGGCTGCGGCGATGAGCCTGGCCGGCCCGGGGGACGTGGTCGTCTCGTTCGCCCAGCTCGGGACCGGGCGGGAGACAGCCTTGATGGCGCTGGGCGAGGCGGTCACGTGAAGATCCTGATGACCAACAACACCCTGACCGACCGCGGCGGGAGCGAGAGCTACCTCGAGACCGTCTCGGCGGAGCTCCGGAGGCTCGGGCACGAGGTCCTGTTCTACTCCCCCGAGTGCGGCCTCGTGGCGCACCGGCTGCGGGACAGGGGCTTCGAGGTCCACGACGACGCCGGCCGGCTGCCCGCCGATCTCGACGTCATCCACGGGCAGCACACCAACGCGGTCGCGCGGGTCCGGGAGCGGCATCCGAGGACTCCGCTGGTGTTCGCGACCCACTCGTGGGCGATCTCCGTCGAGGACCCGGTTGCCGAGCTGGGTGCGAGCGCCTACCTCGCGTTCAACGAGCTGACCCGCCGGCGGCTGGCCGCGCACGCGGCGACGAGGGGCGCGGAGATCATCCGGCTCACCCAGCCGGTCGAGGTCTCCTTCGCCGACGGCGTCCGTGACCCCGTCTCCGCGGTGCCGCGGCGCGCCGTCGCGGTGTCACGACGGATGGCGACGGTCACGACCCGGCTCGCTCGGGCCTGCTCTGCCCTCGACATCGAGTTCCAGCGGATCGGTGACGCCGACGGCGTGTCGCCGGACCCACGTCCGGAGATGATGGCGGCCGACATCGTGTTCGCGATCGGCCGCACCGCGCTGGAGGCCATGGCGGCCGCCCGCGCGGTCGTCGTGGTCGACGAGACCGCGTTCGGGGGCTGGTTGAGCACGTCGTCGTACGCCGCCCTCGAGGCCGACGGGTTCACCGGGCTCGGTCTCGGTCACTCCGGCCGGGAGGCCGAGCCGCAGGACGACGACCTGGCCGCACTGTTGCGCGACTACCACCCGGACCTCGGCACCCAGGCCCGCCGCCTCGTCACCCGCCACCACGCGGCTCAGCACCACGCCGCGGCCCTCGTGGAGATCTACGGCGCGGTCGCCGACACCCCGGCGACGGCGACCAGTACGGGCACCCTCGCGCTGCTGGCCCAGGACCGCTTCACCCTCGAGCACCGGGCGGTCTCGGCCGAGTGGGAGGCGGCCCGGCTGCGCAACGAGGTCGCGGACCTGCGGGGCGAGCTCGAGCGGAGGTTGGAGGAGCGGGCGCACCTGGTCGCCCGGGTGGAGGGGCTGGGTGACCGGCTCCGCCGGGCCCGGACCCGCGCCCAGAGGTTCCGGCGCCAGCGGGACCGGGCCCGCGAGGCCCTCGGGTCGCCCCGCCGACGCTGGCGCCGGTCTTGACATTTCGCCCGTCTGAGTAAAGTGACGGTCGTCACTGCGGTGGCGCACCACGGGGAGTCATTCGGGGACCCTCCGGCGAGACCCCTCGGGAGGGTCACATGTCGGTGCAGGAGATCGACGGGGCTGACGGCATCGACGCGATCGGCGGGATCGGTCGGCGCAGCTTCGTGGGCTACGTCCTGGCGGGGACGACGCTGGTCGCGGCCGCCGACCTGACGCTGGGGGCGCCGGCTCGCGCCGTCGTGCCCTCGGGTCCGCAGGTCGCGGAGCTCTACGACCTCAACGACTTCATCACCGACACCTGCCGGCCGACGGCCAACCTGATCACGATCACGGTCCGCACCGACGGCACCGCGCACTTCGCGCTGCCCCGCTCGGAGAACGGCCAGGGGATCGTCACGTCCACCGCGATGATCATCGCCGAGGAGCTCGACCTGCCGGTCGACAAGGTCGAGGTCACCCTCGCGGACGCCCGGCCCGAGCTGCTGTTCAACCAGCTCACGGGCGGCTCGACCACGACCACCTCGACGTACACCCCGATCCGGGTCGCGGCCGCCGTCGCCCGCAACGCGCTGCTGGACGCGGCGGCCGTCGTGCTGGGCGACGAGGCCGCCAACCTCGTCGCCAAGGGCGGTGTGATCCAGAACCGGGCCGGCGACAGCGTCACCTACGGAGAGCTGGCCGAGGCCGCCGCGGTCACCCGGCCACGCCGCTCCGAGGTCACGCTCAAGGACACCGCCGCGTTCCGGGTGATCGGGACCGGTCAGGGCCGCACCGACGCGCGCGACGCCGTGACCGGGCGCAAGACGTTCACGACCGACCTCGAGGTCAAGGGCGCGCTGCCGACCATGGTCTGCCGCGCACCCACGCTCAACGGCACCCCCCAGCGGCTGAACAACAAGGCGAAGATCCTCAGGATGCCGGGAGTCAAGAACGTCGCGGTCGTCGACACCGGCGTGGCGGTGCGAGCCAGGACGTTCGGCCAGTGCATCGACGCGATCCGGGCCATGGACGTCGACTGGAACCCCGGCCCGGTCGCCGGCCAGTCCGACGAGGACATCGTGCGTGAGCTCCGGGCCGCCGAGCTGCCCATGGCGCCGGTGCCGGACAACCCGCTGGCGAAGACCGTCGAGGGCGACTTCGTCTTCTACTTCCGCAGCAACTCCGCCCTCGACACCAACGCCGCCATCGCCGATGTCCGCCGCGACCGCGCCGAGGTGTGGTCCGCGCTCAAGACCCCCATCGCCGCCCAGGCCGCGATCGCCGCCGCCGTCGGCCTGCCTCAGGCCGCGGTCAAGGTCCACGCCGTCCAGGGAGGCGGTTCGTTCGGCCGCCGGCTCTTCTTCGACGCCGCCCTCGAGGCCGCCAAGATCAGCAAGGCCATGGGCAAACCGGTCAAGCTGATGTGGCACCGCGCCGACGACGCCCGGGTCGGCCGGGTGCACCCGATGGCGACCAGCAAGATCCGGGCGACCTACCTCGGCCACCAGCTGTTGGCCTTCCAGCAGAGCCACACCAGTGTCGAGACCGACTACCGGCACGGGCTCGGCGAGATGCTCACCGCTGCCGGGGCCAGCCTGCCGGCCGGTCTCGGCAACCTCGGCTTCGCCGAGGGCATCTTCGCGATGACCACGCTGCTGCCCTACGACTTCGCGGTGAAGTCCCAGCAGCTCGTCGAGACCGACGAGCGGTTCAACACCGGGAGCATGCGCAACATCTACTCGCCCGACGTGCGGACGGCGGGGGAGCTGGTCATCGACCGGCTCGCCGCGGCGACCGGGCTGAGCCCCTACGAGTTCCGGCGGCGCCACCTGAGCGACGAGCGCGCCCTCGGCGTGCTCGAGGCGGTCGCCACCGCGGGTCGCTGGGGTCGCGCCATGCGACCCGGCACCGCGCAGGGCATCGCCATCCACGTCGAGTACAAGGGCGCCACGGCCTGCCTGGTCGAGATCGACTGCCGCCCCAGGACCACGCGGCGGAAGATCCGGGCCGGGGTGGGCGGACCCCGGGTGACCCGGGTGACGTTCGCCGTCGACGCCGGCCTGCCGATCAACCCGCGCGGCCTCGAGGCACAGATGCACGGCGGCATCAACGACGGGATCGCTCAAGCGCTGACCTCGAGCATGCACCTGCGCGACGGCCACTTCCTGGAGGCCAGCTGGGACAACTACTTCTACACCCGGCAGTGGAACACCCCGCCCGAGGTGCAGGTCATCGTCATGCCGCCGACGACCGGTGTCCCGGGGGGAGCGGGGGAGGCCGGCGTCGCCGCCAGCATGGCCGCCGTCGCCTGCGCCTACGCGCGGGCCACCGGACGGATGCCCACCCACTTCCCGATCAACCACCACGACCCGCTGCGGTTCAGGCCCAAGCCGTTCGTCCCACCGATCCCGCCGTCGCCGGTCAACGGTCTGAAGAAGACCTACTGAGAGTGGAGCGCTGACATGCCCAAGCAGACCTTCATCCTCAACGGCAAGCCGGTCACCGTGAACGTCAGCGACGACGTCCGGGTCCTGTGGGTGCTCCGCGACCTGCTCGGGGTGACCGGCGCCAAGTACGGCTGCGGCATCAACGTGTGCAAGGCCTGCACCTCGCACATCAACGGCAAGGCGTTCAACCCGTGCTCGGTGCGCGTCGGCGACCTGTCGAAGGACGACGAGGTCACGACCATCGAGGGGCTCGCCAAGACCCACCGGGGCAAGGGTCTGCATCCCATGCAGGAGGCCTGGCTCGAGCTGGACGTCGCCCAGTGCGGCTACTGCCAGCCCGGGCAGATCATGGCGGCCGTGGCGCTGGTGAGGAAGACCCGCCGGGAGGGACGCCGGATCAGCGAGAAGGACCTCGACGGCATCCGGAACATCTGTCGCTGCGGCACCTATCCGCGGATCCGGGAGGCCATCGAGCGGGGCGCGCGGCGCATGTAGTCGGAACTGGGGAGTGACGGACGTCACAGCTACCCCCTAGGGTGCCCGTACAGCGTCGCTCTCGGAAGGACCGCGCATGCTGCGTGCCAGCAACCTCGAGGTCGTCTACGACGACGTGGTGCTGGCGTTGCGCGGGGTCAGCCTGGCGGTGCCGGACGGGGGGATCGTCGCCCTGCTCGGTTCCAACGGTGCGGGCAAGACGACGCTGCTGCGCGCGCTGACCGGGCTGCTCGACATCCACGACGGCGAGATCACCAAGGGTTCGGTCAGTCTCGACGACCGGCCCATCCACCGGTGGCGTCCGGAGCGGGTGGTCGACGCCGGCGTCCGCCAGGTGCTCGAGGGCCGGCGGGTCTTCGTCGAGCTCAGTGTCGAGGACAACCTCAAGGTCGGTGCGCACACTGCCCGGGCCGCCATGCGGGACAACCTCGAGCGGATCTACGAGCTGTTCCCGGTGCTGGCGGACCGGCGGGCCAAGACGGCCGGCTACCTGTCCGGCGGGGAGCAGCAGATGCTCGCCATGGGCCGGGCGCTGATGTCCGACCCCCGCTTCCTGCTCCTGGACGAGCCCAGCCTCGGTCTGTCGCCCAAGCTGGTCGAGCAGGTCCGCGACGTCATCGTGGAGATCAACCGAGCCGGCACCGGGATCCTGCTGGTCGAGCAGAACGCGACCATGGCGCTGAGCATCGCCGCCCACGGCTATGTCATGGAGACCGGCCGCATCGTCCTCGACAAGCCGGCCGAGGCACTCCTGCGCGACGACGACGTCAGGGAGTTCTACCTCGGTCTGCACCCGGGAGAAGCCGGCGAACGCCGCTCGTTCCGCGACGTCAAGCACTACCGCCGCAAGAAGAGGTGGTCCGCGTGAGGTCGACCGACGACGCCCCCGTCGTGTCCGTGCAGGACGTGCACCTGTCGTTCGCAGGCGTCAACGCCATCGCCGGTGTCTCCTTCGAGGTCCAGCCCGGCGAGCTGTTCGCGATCATCGGTCCCAACGGTGCCGGCAAGACCTCCATCTTCAACGTCCTCTCCGGCGTCTATCGCCCCCAGCGTGGACGTGTGGAGTTCCTCGGAGAGAGCGTCCTCGGCGAGCGACCCCACCGGATCGCCGCCCGGGGCATGGCCCGGACCTTCCAGAACATCGCGCTCTTCGAGCACCTCACCGTGCTGGACAACCTCATGCTCGGCCGGCACCAGCACATCGGCTACGGCTTCCTCGCGGCGTTCGTCTGGCGGGGCCGCGCCCGTGCGGAGGAGCTCGCCCACCGCAGGTTCGTCGAGGAGATCGTCGACTTCCTCGAGCTGGAGCAGTGGCGGACCCTGCCCGTCGGCCTGCTGCCCTACGGCGTCCAGAAGCGCGTCGAGCTGGGGCGCGCGCTGGCCATGGAGCCGAAGCTGCTGCTCCTCGACGAACCGGTCGCCGGCATGAACCTCGAGGAGACCGAGGACACCGCCCGCTACATCCTCGACATCCGCGACGAGCTGGACGTGCCGATCATCATGGTCGAGCACGACATGGGGCTGGTCATGGACCTCGCCGACCGGGTCATGGTGGTCGACTTCGGGGTCCCCATCACCACCGGCGCACCGGACGAGGTCCAGCGGCATCCCGACGTGGTCCGGGCCTACCTGGGTCAGGAGGTGGCCGGCGGATGACGGAGCCGACCCGCAGCCCGGTGACCCGCATCCGGGAGCACGCCGCATCCATGCCCGACGCAGTGGCGCTCCGTGACAAGGACATGGGCATCTGGCGGGAGTGGACCTGGGCCGAGTACTGGGACCAGGTCCAGCTCGCCGGACACGCGTTCCTCCAGCTCGGCGTGGTCCCCGGAGACCGGGTCGCCATCCACTCCGAGAACCGGCCGGAGTGGCTGGTCGCCGACCTGGGCGCGCTCGCGGTGCGCGCCGCCTCGGTCGGGATCTACCCGACGAACCCGGCCGCGGAGGTGGGCTACCTCCTCGGCGACTCCGGCGCCCGGATCCTGGTCGCTGAGGACCAGGAGCAGGTCGACAAGGCCTTCGCGGTGCTCGACGAGTGCCCCGAGCTCCAGCGCGTCGTCTACCTCGAGCCGCGCGGGATCCGCCACCGCTACGACGACCGCCGGCTGCTCGGCTGGCCCGAGTTCCTCGAGCTCGGACGGTCCCATCGTGAGCGCCACCCGGACGCGCTGGCCCAGGTGCTCGCCGGCCAGCGGCCCGACGACCTGGCGACCCTGATCTACACCTCCGGCACGACCGGGCCGCCCAAGGGCGCCATGCTCACCGTGGCCAACGTCGAGTTCGCGACCAGGGTGCTCATCGAGGAGGGCGCGTTCACCGACCCCCCGCCCGGCCCACGCGACCTCACCCTGTCCTACCTGCCCCTGTCCCACGTCGCCGAGCGGATCTTCACGACCTGGTTCAACGCCGCCGCCGGCACGCAGGTCAACTTCGCGGAGTCCATCGAGACGGTCCCCCAGAACCTGCGCGAGGTGCAGCCGACCATCCTCTTCGGCGTTCCCCGGATCTGGGAGAAGCTGCTCGCCGGGATCGAGATCAGGCTCTCCGGAGCCTCCTGGCTCAAGCGCAAGGTCGCGGCCTTCTGGCTCGGGGTCGCCGACGGGATCGGCGAGCGGCTGGTCGAGACGGGTGGGCGGCACACCGCCGGCACCCGGCTGCGCTACGCCGTGGGCCACGTGTTCTTCTACCGCGCGCTCAAGGACCGGCTGGGGATGCGGAAGGTCCGCTACGCCGCCTCCGGCGCGGCGCCCATCGCCCCGGAGGTGCTGCGCTTCTTCATGGGTATCGGCGTGCCCATGCACGAGGTCTACGGGATGACCGAGAACACCGCGGTCGCCACAGGCAACCGCCCTGGCCGGGTCAAGCTCGGGACGGTGGGGGAGGTGCACCCCGGCACGGAGCTGCGCATCGACGAGGAGACGGGCGAGATCCTCACCCGGCACGCCGGGGTGTTCGCCGGCTACTGGCGCAACGAGGAGGCGACCCGACAGGCGCTGACCGAGGACGGGTGGCTGCACACCGGGGACGTCGGCGAGTGGGTCGACGGGACACACGTCCGGATCACCGACCGGATGAAGGACATCATCATCACCGCGGGCGGCAAGAACGTCTCGCCCTCGATGATCGAGAACGCGCTCAAGGCCTCGCCGTACATCAGGGAGGCCATCGTCATCGGCGACGGTCGCCGGTTCCTGTCCGCCCTGATCGGCATCGAGCTCGACACCGTGGGCGAGTGGGCCCAGCGCCGGCAGCTGGGTTACAGCACCTACCGCGACCTCAGCGAGAAGCCCGAGGTGGTCGAGCTCGTCGCGGGGATCGTCACGGAGGTCAACTCCCGCTTCGCCCAGGTCGAGCAGGTGCGCGAGTTCCGGCTGCTCCCCAAGGAGCTCGACCACGAGGACGGCGAGCTCACCGCCACCCAGAAGGTCAAGCGGTCGGCCATCTCCCGGATGTTCGAGGACGCCGTCCAGGACATGTACGCCGGGGCGGTGGGCCCGCGATGACCGAGCTCCTGGAGGCCGTGCTGCGTGGTCTGGGCACCGGATCGATCTACGCGATGCTCGCGCTCGCCTTCGTGATCGTCTACAAGTCCACCGGCGTCATCAACTTCGCCCAGCCGGCCATGATGCTGGCCGGGGCCACCATCGCGACCTACGCCGGCCCGGCGATCGGCGTGGTGCTGTTCGCGAGCCTGTCGTTCTTCCTGTCCGTCGGGATCGCCGCGCTGCTCACCGCCCTCATCGCCCTGGTGATCGAACGGGCCGCCATCCGGCCGATGGTCGGCCGTCCGGCGTTCGTGGTCGCGATCATCACCATCGGCATCGACATCGCCGTGCGGGTCGTCGCCGGCGGGTTCATCGGCCTGGGCGCCCGGCCCGTCCCGAACCCCTGGGGTCTCGACGGGGTCGACCTCGCCGGCGTCCGGGTCCAGCAGCGACACCTCGTCTCCATGGCCGTGCTCACCGTGGTCGTCCTCGCGCTCCTCCACTTCTACCGCCGCACCCGCTACGGCCTCGCGATGCGGGCCGCCGCGTTCGACCAGGAGGCGGCGCTGACGCAGGGCGTCAACGTCGGCAACGTGTTCGCGGTCTCCTGGGCGATGGCCGGCGCGCTGGCCGCGGTGGCCGGCAGCCTGCTGGCGATCAGCGCCGGGGTCGACCGGCGGATCTGGGTCGTCGCGCTCATCGCCCTGCCCGCGATCATCCTCGGCGGGCTCGACTCGCTCGAGGGTGCGGTCATCGGCGGGCTCGCGGTGGGCGTGGTCCAGGCCCTGGTCGGCAGCTACCAGCGCGAGGTCGCGCCGTGGCTGGGTGACAACTTCTCCGTCGTCGCGCCCTACGTCCTGATGCTCCTCGTCCTGCTGGCCAAGCCCTACGGCATCTTCGGCACGCCGGAGGTCCGACGCGTATGACGGCCACCGCCACCGAACGCCGCAGCCGCAGCCGCGGACGCCTCCGCGGCCGCCCGCAGCTCTACCGGTCCTACGCCCAGGAGCTCGCCCTCTTCAACACCCGGCCCAAGCAGGTCTGGGTCGGCGTGATCGTGCTGATGTCGTTCCTCCTGCCCTTCCTGGTCTCCGACTCGCTGCTGCAGACCCTGGCGCTCGGCTTCGCCTTCGCGATCGGCGCCCTCGGCCTCAACATCGTCACCGGTCTGGCCGGGCAGGTCTCCCTGGGCCATGCCTTCTTCCTCGGCGTGGGTGCCTACACGGCCGCGGCGATCTCGGGCGACCCCGACGGCCGGACCATCGGCTTCGGCATCACCAACATCCTGGTGTGGCTCCCGGCGGCCGGGCTGGTCGCGGCGGTGGCCGGAGTGCTGGTCGCGCCCCTGGCGACCCGGTTGCGGGGCCTCTACCTGGCCATCGTGACGCTCGGGCTGGTGTTCATCGGGGAGTTCGTCTTCGGCGAGTGGAGCGACCTGACCGGTGGCAACGGCGTGGGGCGTGAGGCCGCTGTGCCCGACCTGTTCGGCTACGACTTCTCCCGGGACTCCGAGAGCCTCACCGCCGACCAGAACCTGTACCTGCTGATGCTGGTCCTGATGCTCGTGTTCGCGCTCGGTGCCCGCAACCTGGCCAGGTCGCGGGTGGGCCGGGCCTTCTCCGCCGTGCGTGACCGGGACATGGCCGCGGAGATGATGGGCATCAACCTGCCCCGGACGAAGACGGTGGCCTTCGGCATCAGCTCGTTCTACGCCGGCTGCGCCGGGGCACTGATCTACTCGATCATCGGGTTCTTCGAACCCAGCAGCTTCTCGCTGCTGCTCTCGGTCCAGTTCATCGCGATGGTGCTCATCGGCGGGGCGGGGACGGTCAGCGGGACCATCATGGGCGCGCTCTTCATCTCGCTGCTGCCGACCCTGACCCGCGAGCTGCCCTCCTACCTCCCGGTCATCTCCGCCCAGGTGACCGAGACGCCGAACATCTACCAGCTCGAGTCGATCCTCTACGGGCTGCTCATCGTCGGCTTCCTCCTGTTCGAGCCGCGGGGGCTCTTCGGCATCTGGGTCCGGATCCGCAACTACTGGAAGGGCTGGCCGTTCAGCTACTGACCGGCGGTCACACTACGAAGGAGATGGTGCTGTGAAGCTACGCAGGACAGGAGTGCTGCTGGCGGCACTCGCGCTCGTCGCGACCGGTTGTCGCGACAGCGACGACGGTGGCGGCGGTGGCGGCGACGGCGAGATCTCGGCCCCAGGTGTGACCGAGGAGGCCTGCCCCGACGCGGTCAACGAGGACAACGGCTGCATCTACCTCGGCACGATCTCCGACCTCACCCAGGGGCCGTTCGCGCCGCTCGGCGTGCCGATCACCGAGGCGCAGGAAGCCTTCTGGGCGAGGGTCAACGAGGAGGGCGGCATCGGTGGCTACGACATCAACGTCACCGAGTACGTCCGAGACAACCTCTACAACCCCCAGACCCACAAGCAGGTCTACGGCGAGATCGAGGGCGACGTGCTGGCGCTGGCACAGACCCTCGGCTCACCGACGACCCTGGCGATCCTCCCGGACATGGAGCGCGACGAGATGGTCGGCGCCCCCGCCTCGTGGACCTCGCTGTGGGCCTTCGAGGACGCCATCCTCGAGTCCGGCACCAACTACTGCGTCGAGGGCATGAACGCCGTCGACTACATGGTCGCCGAGAAGGACATCTCGTCCGTGATGGCCGTGCACTACCCAGGTGACTACGGAGGCGACGGCGCCGCCGGCGCGGAGATCGCCGCGGAGGCCAACGGCATCGACTTCACCGGGGTCGAGACCGCACCCGGGCAGGAGGAGCAGGCCGGGGCCATCTCGGCCATCCTCGACGCCAAGCCCGACCTGGTGATCCTCGGGACGGCGCCGACGGAGACGGCGGTCATCGTGGGCCAGACCGCGGCCCAGGGCTTCACCGGCCAGTTCATCGGCCTCGGGCCGACCTGGAACCCGGCCCTCCTGGCGACCCCCGCGGCGCCGGCCCTGGAGGCGCTCTACATGCAGTCGGGCTACTGGGGTCCCTACGGCTCCGACACGCCCGGGCACGAGGCGATGCGGGAGGCGCTGGGCGAGGTGGAGCAGCCCAACGACGGCTACACGGCCGGCTGGGCCTGGTCCTACCCGCTCAAGGCGGCGCTCGAGGAGTGGCTCGCCGGCGACTACGACAAGGACCGCGCGGGCCTCCTCGAGGCGGTCCAGTCGCTGGAGACCATCGACTACGAGGGCATGCTGCCGGAGGAGGCCGGCAACCGGAGCGGCGAGCCGGACGACAACATCTTCCGTGCCTCGGTCCTGAGCAAGGTCGACAAGGCCGCCCCCTCCGGGGTGTCCCTGGTCCAGGACTTCACGGTCGGGCCGACCGCCGAGGAGCACACCTTCGAGGGGGCCTGCTTCGAGGGCTGACCCCGGTCACCCGGGCCGGCCGGACGGTTCGGCGGCCGGCAGCGCGACCCGGAACGTGCTGCCGGCGCCGAGCTCGGAGGTCAGGTGCAGACGGCCGCCGTGCCGGTCGACGATCCGGGCCACGATGGTGAGGCCGAGACCGGTGCCCGGCTGGGCGACCGCCTGCGGGTTGCGGGACCGGAAGAACTCGGTGAAGAGCTGCTCCTGGTCCTCGGCCGAGATCCCGATGCCGGTGTCGACGACCTCGAGCACGACCTCGTTGTCGACCCGGCTCAGGGACACGGTGACCGAGCCGCCACGGGGGGTGTACTTCACGGCGTTGCCGACCAGGTTGGCCACCACGTGGTCGAGCTCCGCGGCGTCGCCGAGCACGTGGATGGGCCGTTCGGTGTAGTCCGTCCGGAGCTCCACCCCCCCACTGGTGGCGCTCACCGAGAACATGTCCACGACCTCGTCCACGATGGCGCCGAGGTCGACCGCCGCCGTGACCAGGGGCGTGTCCGGGTCGCCGACCTTGGCCAGCATCATCAGGTCGTCGACGATGCGGCCGAGGCGCCGGGCGCCGCGCTCGATCGCGTCGAGGGAGAAGCGGGTGTCCGGCTCCACGGACGCTCCGTCGATCAGCTCCAGGTGGGCGCTGATGGCGGTCAGCGGGTTCTTGAGCTCGTGGCCCAGGGTCGAGATGAGCTGGCTCTTGTACGTGTCGAGGGCCTGCAGCTCGGACACGAGCTCGCGCTCGCGCTCGAACGTCCGCGCGTTGAGCACCGCCCGGCCGACGTCCAGCCCGATGTCACGAGCCGCGCTCACCTCCACCGGGGACCACTCGGGGTCGTCCGGTCCCCGGGTCATCACCAGGGCACCGACGCACTGCTGGCCGGCGCCGAGGGGGACGAAGAGCATCGACGCGACGTCGATGCTCCTGAGGAAGTCGTAGACCAGGTCACGCGCACGGGGCGGGAGGAGCGCGTTCTCCTCGCCGACCCGGACCACGTCGACGCTCTGCCGGTGCCACGCGTCGAAGGCGGACGCCTCGGCGATCGACTTGACGTCGTCGGGGATGTCGATCTCCACGCCCTCGGGTGCCCAGACCCGGCCGCTGCCCGGGCGGCCCACCGCGTCGAAGGTCTGCAGCCAGAGCCCCGCCGCGCCGAACCCCTCGGACATCGCCTCGTTGCAGGCGGCGAGGAGCGTCTCCATCGTCAGCTCGGTCGACATGCTGCGGACGATCTCGCGGGCCGCCTCGGCGAGCCGGACCTGCTCGGCGAGGGCCTCGTGGTCCAGCGCGGCCAGCACGGCCCGGGCCGCCTGGTTGGCGTACTCGTCGAGCAGCCGGCGCTGTTCCCTCCCCGGCCGCCGGCCGTCGCCCGGCAGGTCGATGGAGAGCATCCCGATGAGGCGGGCCGTGTCGTCGAACAGCGGGGCGACCAGCAGGTCCAGCGGGTGCCAGGCGTCCTCGGCGTCGAGCGGCTCCACCTCGGGGACCCAGCCCAGGTTGTCGTTGTCCGGGTCGATCCGGTCGTGCGGCAGGAACCGGAACGATCCCCAGTCGTCGGCACGGGCGATCTCGTGCAGCATGTTGGCGATCGGGGTGCGGGCGCCGGTGAGCTGCTCGCGGGCCTGGTCGCTGCCACTGATCGCCTCGACGACCAGGTGCGAGCCGCGCACCACGCTGATCGCGGCCACGCCGAAGCCGCCGATGTGGGTGATCGCGTCGGCGATGAGCTGGAAGGCGTCCAGCGACTCCGCGGGACGACGTTCCCAGGCGGCGACGGCGTCCGGCGAGGTAGTCAGGCTCATGACCTCTCCAGAGTATGCAAGGACCCGGCTCCCGGGGGCGGTTCGACAAAGACGCACCAGCTCGTTCCGGCGGGGATGCGGGTCCGGTCCCGCGGTTTCCCTAGACTCATCGGTGTGTGTGGGGTCTTCGGCGTCTGGGCGCCGGGCGAGGACGTGGCCAAGCTGACCTACTTCGGCCTCTACGCCCTGCAGCACCGCGGCCAGGAGTCGGCGGGCATCGCGGTCAGCAACGGCAGGCAGATCCTGGTCTACAAGGACATGGGCCTGGTCTCGCAGGTCTTCGACGAGACGACGCTCGACTCCTTCCAGGGGCACCTCGCCATCGGGCACGCGCGCTACTCCACGACGGGGGCGAGCACGTGGAAGAACGCGCAGCCGACGTTCCGTCCGACCGCCGACGGGTCGATCGCCCTCGGGCACAACGGCAACCTCATCAACACCCACGACCTGGCCCGGATGGTCGACGAGCTGCCCGACCCGGACGGTGAGCTGCCCCTCCACACCCGGGACGTCGAGACCTCCACCAACGACACGGGCCTGGTGACGGCTCTGCTGGCGCACCACCCGGACACGTCGCTGGAGCAACGGGCCCTCGACGTGCTGCCGGAGCTGGAGGGCGCCTTCTCGTTCGTCTGGATGAACGAGAACACGCTCTACGCGGCCCGTGACCCGGAGGGCATCCGCCCCCTGGTGCTGGGTCGCCTGGACCGCGGCTGGGTCGTCGCCTCCGAGGACGCCGCCCTGGCCACGGTCGGTGCCAGCGTGGTCCGGGAGGTCGAGCCCGGTGAGCTGATCGCCATCGACGAGCACGGGCTGCGCTCGCACAGGTTTGCGGAGCCCCGCCGCAAGGGCTGTGTCTTCGAGTACGTCTACCTCGCCCGTCCGGACGCCACGATCGCGGGCCAGTCGGTGCACGCGGCCCGGGTCGAGATGGGCCGCGAGCTGGCCCGCCAGTTCCCGGTCGAGGCCGACCTGGTGATGCCGGTCCCGGAGTCGGGAACGCCGGCGGCGGCGGGCTATGCCGAGGAGAGCGGCATCCCGTTCGGGCAGGGGTTCGTCAAGAACGCCTACGTCGGCCGCACGTTCATCCAGCCCAGCCAGACGCTGCGCCAGCTCGGCATCCGGCTCAAGCTCAACGCCCTCGAGCACATGGTCCGTGGCAAACGGCTGGTCGTCGTCGACGACTCCATCGTCCGCGGCAACACCCAGCGGGCCCAGGTGCGGATGCTGCGCGAGGCGGGAGCGCTCGAGGTCCACGTGCGGATCTCGTCGCCGCCGGTCAAGTGGCCGTGCTTCTACGGCATCGACTTCGCCACCCGGGCCGAGCTGATCGCCAACGGGCTCGAGGTCGAGGAGATCTGCGCCAGCATCGGCGCCGACAGCCTCGGCTACATCTCGCTCGACGGGATGATCGAGGCGACCGGGCAGCCGAGCGACTCGCTGTGCAAGGCCTGCTTCACCGGCGACTACCCCATCGCGCTCCCCGACGAGAGCCTGCTCGGCAAGCACCTGCTCGAGGCCACCCTCGCCTCGCCCACGCTGGGCCGGGCGCTACCCGTCCTGAACAACCCATGACCGGCTCTGACTCGGGCGCCTACGCCGAGGCCGGCGTCTCGATCGAGGCCGCCGACCGCGCCGTCGACCTGATGAAGGCCTGGGTCGAGAAGGCGCGGCGTCCGGAGATGATCGGCGGCATCGGGGGCTTCGCCGGCCTCTTCGACGCGTCCGCGCTCACGTCGTACACGCGTCCGCTGCTCGCCACGTCGACCGACGGGGTCGGCACCAAGGTCGCGATCGCCCAGGCGATGGACGTGCACGACACCATCGGGTTCGACCTGGTCGGGATGGTCGTCGACGACCTGGTCGTCTGCGGCGCCGAGCCGCTCTTCATGACCGACTACATCGCCTGCGGCCGGGTCGTCCCCGAGCGGATCGCGGCCATCGTCAAGGGCATCGCCGAGGCCTGCGTGGAGGCGGGCTGCGCCCTGGTCGGCGGCGAGACCGCCGAGCACCCGGGGCTCCTGGGTCCAGACGACTACGACGTCGCGGGGGCGACCACCGGTGTGGTCGAGGCCGACGACCTGCTCGGCCCGGCCCTGGTGCGACCCGGCGACGCGGTCCTGGCGATGGCCTCCAGCGGCCTGCACTCCAACGGCTACTCCCTCGTGCGCCACGTGGTCGCGAAGCTGGGCTGGCAGCTCGACCGCGAGGTCCCCGAGCTGGGCCGGACGCTCGGCGAGGAGCTCCTGGTGCCGACCCGGATCTACGCCAAGGCGTGCCTGGCACTCGCCCGCGCCGACGCGCTGGAGAGGGGCGTCCACGCGATGGCGCACGTCACGGGTGGCGGTCTGGCGGCCAACCTGGCCCGGGTGATGCCCGAGGAGCTCACCGCGACGCTGGAGCGCGGGACCTGGACGCCGCCGCCGATCTTCGACGTGCTGCGGCAGGCGGGGAAGGTCGCGCAGCCGGACCTGGAGGCCACGCTCAACTGCGGCGTCGGGATGGTCGCACTGCTCGATCCGGAGCGCATCGACGCCGCGGTGGAGCTGCTCGACGGGTTCGGCATCCACGCCTGGGTGGCCGGCGAGGTGTCGTCGTCGCCGGCGGCCGGCGGGGGCACGGTCAGCCTGGTGGGACAGCACCCGGGCTGGCGCTGAACCTCCGGCGAACCCAACTTCTCGGTCTGACTCGCGATACGGGTGTGCGGGAACACCCACCCAGCAGGTAGCGTTGTCCTCACGAAGAAACTGATGTAGTCCGGGAGCCACGGTGCCCCGGCGAGCGTGCGAGGGACCCTATGGGCCGCGGCCGAGCAAAAGCCAAGCAGACGAAGGTCGCTCGCGACCTGAAGTACCGCACTCACGAGACTGACTTCAGTGCGTTGGCCAGTGAGCTCCACAAGGAGAGCGACTCCTCCGACGACGTCGACCCCGAGGTCCTCGAGAAGTGGTCGGACTACACCGGCCCCTCTCGCGACTGACGCTCGATACGCACCGAGCGGGTCAGTTCACGTAGATCCCGCGCAACCGTCCGACGTCGCGCATGCGGCGCTCGGCGAGGCGGTCTGCCGCGACGGCGGGCGGGACGCCGTCCGACGCGCCCAGCTCGAACACCGAGTAGGTCGTGTCGTAGATGCGCCGGGCCCGGAGCTGGGCCCGTTCGAAGCTGAACCCGGAGGGGTCCAGCTCGTCGGCGACCTGGATGAGTCCGCCGGAGTTGACGCAGTAGTCGGGCGCGTAGTGGATCCCGCGCTCGGCCAGCGCCTTCTCCACCCCGGGATGGGCCAGCTGGTTGTTGGCGGCGCCGCACACGATCGTCGCCGACAGCTCGTCGACCACCTCGTCGGTCAGGGCACCACCGAGGGCGCACGGAGCGTAGACGTCCAGCTGCTCGGCCACCAGCTCCTCGGTGGACCCGACGGCGCGGACCTCGGGGTGCTCGTCACGGACCCGGTCGAGGGCGGCCGGAGAGACATCGGTGACCACCACGCGGGCGCCCCCGTCGACCAGGTGCGAGACCAGGTGGTGGCCCACCTTGCCCACACCAGCCACGCCGACGGTCCGGCCCTCCAGCGACGGTGAGCCCCAGGCGAACGCGGCGGCCGCCTGCATCCCCTGCCAGACGCCGTACGCCGTGAGCACCGAGCTGTCGCCCGCGCCGCCGTGGGCGACCGAGCGGCCGGTGACGTAGGAGCACTCCCGGGCGATGTCGTCCATGTCCGCGGAGAAGGTGCCGACGTCGCACGCGGTGTAGTAGCGCCCGCCGAGCGACTGGACGAACCGGCCGTAGGCGCGCAGCAGCGCCTCGGACTTGGAGGTCGCCGGGTCACCGATGATCACGGCCTTGCCGCCGCCGAGGTCGAGCCCGGCGAGCGCGGCCTTGTAGGACATGCCGCGGGAGAGGTCGAGGACGTCGGCGAGCGCGTCGGCGGTCGAGGCGTAGGGATAGAAGCGGGTGCCGCCGAGCGCGGGGCCGAGAGCCGTCGAGTGGACCGCGATGATCGCACGGAGCCCGGTCGCCGGGTCGTTGCAGAAGACGACCTGCTCGTGGTGGGCGCCGGCCTCGAAGACGTCGAGGGACTGCAATGAGGTCATGGGTGGACCCGCTTCCAGGTGTGGGCCACGAGGGTGGTGTGGCGTCTTGTGTGGGCCCGCAGGGGTGGCGCGGGTCACTGCCTAGAGTAGGCCGATGACTCCGGCTCGGCACCTCTGGACGCTCTTCGAGCCGCTGCACGCCGTCACCTACTTCGCGCCCGAGCCGCGCGCGGCGTTCGAGGCTGCGGGCTACCGCGGCTTCTGGCGGGGCTACTTCGCCGGCCGGTCCGCCCCGCTCGGGCCGGCCCCGGCGGCGGTGTCCACGGCGCTCTACGCGGGCTTCGCGCCGTCGATGGTCGAGCGGGCGATCCCGTCGGTCTGGGACCTGGCCCCGCCCGAGGCGGCGCTGAAGGCCCGGCTCGACGGGTCGGTCGCGGTGCTCGGCCGGCTGCTCGCAGGGTCACCCGGGGTGGAGGAGGCCGCCGACCTGCTCCGCGAGGTCGCCAGCGGCGCCCCGACGTCCGGCCGTGCGCTCGGCGCCGCCAACGCGGCGCTGCCGTGGCCCGAGGAGCCTCTGGGCGAGCTGTGGCACGCGGCCACCGTCCTGCGCGAGCTCCGCGGGGACGGGCACGTGCTCGCCCAGCTGGCCGTCGGCCTGGACGGACTGTCGACCATGGTGCTGAGGTGCGGCCACGACATGACCCGGGAGGTCCTCCAGCGCAACCGCGGGTGGGGTGACCTGGAGTGGGAGATCGCCGCGGAGCGGCTCACCGAGCGTGGCCTGCTCCATCGCGACGGCAGGATCTCGGAGGCCGGCGCGGCCACCCTGGCCCGCGCCGAGGAGATCACCGACCGGCTCGCCCAGGAGCCGTGGGACGCCCTCGGACCCGATCGCACCGCCCGCTGGGTCGAGCTGGCGACGCCGCTCGCGCGGGCGGCTCGGGCCGAGCTCCCCGAGGTGACGCCACTCGGTCTGCCGGACCCTCAGCGCACCAGCGACGTGACGGCGTAGGACGCCGCGAACGACGCACCGAGCACCAGCAGGCAGATCAGGGTCAGCAGCACCGGCAGCCGACGCCGGCCCGCGCCCGGGGGCTCGGGCCGTGCCGTGGCCACGGTGGGCCGGTCCTGCAGCCGCGTGGGCCGGGGCCGGTCCCTGGCGATCGTGCGCGGCAGCGCGTCGGCCAGGTCCGCGGCGAGGGTGCCGACGTCGGGATGCCGGCGGTCCGGGTCGGGGTCGAGCGAGCGCAACAGCACGTCGTCCACACGGGTCGGCAGGTCGGCCAGGCGGGACGGGGCGAGCGGGAGCTCGGCCGTCAGCAGGTCCGTGACCGAGCCGGTGCGCGCCAGCCGCCCGGTCAGGAGCTGGTAGGCCACGGCGGCCAGGGCGTGCACGTCGGCGCGGGTGTCGATGCCCTCGCCGATCACCTGCTCCGGCGCCATGTACGCCGGGGTCCCCACCACCTGGGTCAGGCCGCTGGCGTGCAGCATCGCCTTCGCGACACCCAGGTCGGCGACCAGCAGCCGCTCACCGGCACTGCCGCCGCTGCGCAGCAGGAGGTTCTGCGGCTTGACGTCGCGGTGGACGACGCCGAGCTCGTGCAGGACGGCGAGCCCGGCGGCTGCCTGCTCGACGAGGTCGACCACCCGCCACGGCGGGAGCGGCTCACCGCTCTCGACCACGTGCGCGAGGGAGCCGAGGTCGGCGTAGGTCATCACGAAGTACGGCGTGGAGTCGACCTCACCGACGTCGTAGACGCGGACCACGTGGTCGGAGTCGGCCCGGCGCAGGATCCGCGCCTCCTCCAGGAAGCGCTCGCGCACGTCGATGCGCTGCGCCCAGTTGTCGGCGAGCGCCTTGACCGCGACGTCGGACTGCAGCTCCTCGTCGCGGTAGAGCCAGACCGTCGCGAACCCGCCGACGCCCAGCCGCTCGACGCGCTCGAGGCGGCCGAGGCGCGCGGGCAGGCTCACTCGCCGAATGCTGCCACGCGCGCCCCGCGCCGGTTGCTACTGCTGGTGTCGCGTGGCGACGTAGACGTACTGCGTCGCCTGCACCGTGACACCGGCCTCGCCGCTGTTGCCCGCGGTGAAGGCGCCGGTGAGCGTCACGGGGGTGTCGTTCGCCGTGATCTTGATCGTCCCGGAGAAGGACGTCTGTGCCGGGTTGCCGCCGCCGTCGGGCACGTCGGCGGTGTAGGCCTTGTTGAACCCGTCCTGGAGGCCCGGGATCGTCACGACGCCGTAGTCGGCGCCAGCCGGCGCAGGCCCGTTGACGTGCCAGAACTGGGCGGTGCCGTTGATCTTCCACGTCCCCTGGTCGAGGACGATGGTCACCAGCGGGGTCTCCGTGTCGGCGGCGACCTCCACCACCCGGGCCCCGGCGAGAGCGGGGTCGGTGCTCACCGGGGTCGTACCCGCGACGACGGTCTCGGTCGCCGTGAACCGCGCGAAGTTGTTCGTGGTGAGGTCGCGAGTCTGGAGCGTGCCGTCCTTGATGTCGTAGCTCGTGACGGAGTTGTTCTTGATCCCGTCCGAGCCGATCTGTCCGGCCGCCACCGCGGTCCCGGTTCCGAGGAGCGCGATCACCGCACCCCCGACCGCTACTGCCCGAGTCCTGCCTGACGTGAGTTTGCGAATGGTCATACGGGTAACAGCGCTGGCCGGTCTCCTGGCGTTACAGCACCTACGGTGGAGTCATGGTGGCCGCGGCAGAGCTCGACCGGCTGGCGTCCCGGGCTGCGGCCGGCGACCCGCAGGCGCTCGACGAGCTGCTCGCCGAGATCCAGCCGCGGGTACGCCGGATCTGCGGCCGGATGCTCCTGTTCCCCGAGGACGCCGAGGAGGCCGCCCAGGACGCGCTCCTGCTCGTGGCCACCAAGATCGGCGGCTTCGAGGGCCGCAGCCGGTTCACCACCTGGCTGCACGCGGTGGCGTCCAACAGCGCCCGCGCGACGTACCGCACGCTCAAGCGCCGGTCCGCCGAGCGGCCGACCGACGAGCTCCCGCTCCACGTCGACCCGCGCACCACCAGCGTGATCGCCGGGAGCAGGCTCGACCTCCTGGACGCCCTCGAGGTCCTCGGGGCCGAGCGACCGGAGCTGGTGGAGCCGCTCGTGCTCCGGGACGTCCAGGAGCTCGACTACAACGAGATCGCGTCCCTGCTCGACGTTCCACTGGGCACCGTCAAGTCCCGCATCCACGCCGCACGCACCGCGGTGCGGCCGCTGCTGAGGGTGGTCGACTAGGCCGACGGGGATCAGTCGGCTCAGTCGGCCGACAGGGCGTCGATGAGACGCTGCATCACCTCGACCGTGTCGCGCAGGTCGGCCTCGCCGACGACGGCCGTGATCTCGCCCGCCCAGGCCAGCGCGTTGCCCCGCAGCTTGTCGATGGCGTCCCAGCCGGCCCGCGTCGGGGCGAGCAGCTTGGCGCGGGCGTGGGCGGGGTTGGCCCGGTACTCCGCCAGGCCGTTGTCGACGAGGAGGTCGGCGACCCGCTGCACGCTCTGGCGGGCCAGTCCCATCTCCCGGGCGATCCCGGCCACCGTCAGCGGCTCGCGCAGGACGGCGCCGAGCACCTGCCACCAGGCCGCCGTGAGGCCCGCGGGGCGGGCGAGACCCTCGGCGACCTGGAGGAACATGCCGTTGAGGCGGAAGGTGCGCAGCACCAGCTCGACGAGGACCTCGCGCTCCGGCCCGGAGTCTCCGGGCTGGGTCATGCGCCGGCCAGGACGGCGAACCCGGACGGGTCCTGCCGGCCGAAGAGCCGGTACCAGGCGTCGAGCGCCTCCGGCTCGAAGACCTCGAGCTGTTCCAGCGCGGCCCGGGCGAACTCGACCGGATGGGTCGGGCCGGCCGTGATGAGGCCGCGGTCGGTCACGCTGTCCTCGTGCCGGTAGAGGTGGCCGCCGGCGTAGGCGCCGCCGGACTGGAGGAGATACTCCGGAGCCGAGCTCGTGTGGGCGCGGTCGTCCAGCAGCCCCGCCCGGGCGAGTCCGGCGGTGGCTCCACAGATCGCCGCGACGGGCACGCCCGCCTCCAGGAACGCGCTCGCGGCCCGGAGGGGCTCCGAGGTGGCGGGGTGCTGGTCGGCGTCCCAGAGGTCGCCGCCCGGGAGCACGAGCATCGCGCTGTCCGCAGGTGAGAGCTCGTCGAAGGTGAGGTCGGGGAGGACCCGGACACCTCCCATCGAGAGGACGGGCTCGAGCGAGGACGCCACGGTGCGGACCCGGAGGGAGCCGGGTCTGCGTTGCCAGGCGGGGTTGTTCACCCGGCTGACCAGGAAGCCCGGCTCCCAGTCGGCCCAGGTGGGGTAGACGGCGAGGTGGACGGTGCGGATGTCTGCCATAGACAGCATTCTGTCAGAATGACAGTGTGCTGTCAAGATTCAGGTGATCATCTCAGGCGGCCCAGGTACGCCGCGGCGTGCCGCAGGTCCCGCATCCGGGACTCCCAGGTCACGCCGCTGGCGATGAGGACCGCACCCGCCAGTCCGATCAGCACCCACTGCGGGGTCTGCAGGGCGTACGGCGTGAGCTCTCGGAGCACGACCAGCCCACCGACCACGGCTCCCACGACGACGGGAGCGTGCCAGCGCAGCTGCACGCCGGCCAGGAGCAGGACGAGGCAGCCGAGGCCGAGGATCACGGCCCGGGGGGTGACCGGCTCGGCCAGCACCCACAACAGCGACGGCACGGTGGCCAGCACCAGACCGGGAGCCAGCGTCGGCATCGTCGCGGCGTCCTGCGCGGAGCGGATGCGGTAGATCCCGACGAGGACCAGGGCCAGTGCGGACGGGAGGGTGTAGGCCTCGGGTGCCTCGACGCCCAGGTCGGCGAGCCGGACCCAGGTCGCCGCGGCGAGCAGGAGTCCACCCGGCCACGCGAGCATCCGCCGGTCCGGGTGCAGCAAGGAGCCGGTCGTGACCAGGGCGCCGGCCACAGTCAGGTGCACCGCCAGCGACACGGAGACGTCGGTGGCGGCCGGGATCGCCGCCAGCGCGGCGACGAGTCCCGTCACCGCCGCCGCAGCCTCGACCTCCGGTCGGGCCAGGACCAGGGCGAGCAGCCCCACGACGACCATGATCGGCACCGCCCGGACCGCCGGGTCGAGACCGGCGGTCTCGGCCGCGGACCAGAGGAGTCCCCCGAGCGCGAGGGGCAGGCCGAGGCCTGCGGACTCGAGCGCCAGTGGGAAGTGCCCTCGCACCAGGGTGGCCCCGAGACCCAGCACCACCGCCGACAGGGCGACCGCCGTGAGGACGGCGCTGGGGAGGGCCGCCACGACCAGCAGGACGCCGGCCAGGGCGGCCCCGGCCGCCGCCGGTGCGGAGCTCGCATGGGTGCCAGGCAGCGCCACGACGAGCAGGCCGGCTGCGACCACAGCGAGGGCGCCGAGCACGGTCCAGAGCGGGGCCGGGTACAGCCCCAGGGTGGCCACCCCGGCCACGGTGAGGGCTCCCGCTCCCAGGCGGACGAGGGGGAGCCTCGTGGGGAGCGCCAGGGAGGCCGCGACCACGAGGGCGCCGACCGAGCCGAGCAGCAGCAGCGGATGCGGCTCGACCTGCAGGGGGACGATATCGACGTCGGCCGAGGCCGTGTACGGCCCGCCGAGGGTCGCGACGGCGACCGCGGAGACGCCGACCAGGTAGAGGGAGGTGACCGCGCAGGCCAGGGCCCCGGCCGCGAGAGGCACTCGGGGGACGGCGTACCAGCGCGGCGGGGTGAGCGACGAGACCGCCGCCCAGACGACCACGACGCCGATGAACACGAGACCGGCGTCGGTCGCCGAACCGTCGAGCCACGGCAGCACCACGGCGTACGTCGTCGCGCCGGCCACGAACGCCGCGGCCCCCTGGCGGACCACCGGCTCGGCCCAGCCCACTCCCCAGAGCAGGAGCGCCAGCAGGCTCGCGGCCACCAGCTCCCAGCCGTGCCCCTCGCGCCACAGGGCCGACCAGCCCGGGTGCTCGCTGGCCTCGGCGAGCGCCCACAGGCCGCTGCCCGCCCACACGACGGCGGCGAGGACGCCGCTGACCCAGGCGAGCACCGTCGCCTCCAGACGTCGGCCCGCGGCGACCAGTCCCGCGAGGACCAGGACGGAGACGACGCCACCGATGTCGACCGCGCCGATGGCGAGCCTCGACCAGTCGACACTGCCGAGGACCATGGCGACCCCGGTCGGCGCGACGAGCTGCGGCGTGACCAGCCGGCGCCGGGGGACGGAGAGGGCGAGGGCCGGCACGAGGAGCGCGAGGCCGACGAGGCGGACGAGCTCCTCGACGGCCAGGGTCCCGAACCAGCCGGCGTTGTCGGCACCGATCACGTCGAGGACGACCAGCCCGAGCGCCACGGCGACCAGTGCCTCACCAGCGACCCGGAGGCCCCGTCGAGCGAGGGCCAGGCCGCCGGCCCCGGTGGCGACGGTCAGGACCACCAGCACCGCGGTACGACCGCCGACTCCGAGCCAGGTCCACGCCACGGCGAGGAAGATGACCGCCGCGACGAGGAGGCAGGCCGCTCCGAGGCCGAGCAGGATCTTGGGGACGGAGGCTCCCGCGAGCCCCCGCCGGGCGGCCGCGGGGTGTGCGGCAGGCATCGGCGGGAGGTCCGGGTCGAGGTAGGAGGCCGGACCCGGCGCGGCGCGGGTGACGGCGGTGGGGGTCGAGGCCCGCAGCTGGACGAGCAGGTCGTCGGCCGCGCGGAGCGTGCTGAGGAGCTGGGTGGCCAGCGGGCCCTGGAGCGGCAGGTCACAGGTCGGGCACCGCAGCGGCGCGGTCGGCAGCGCGCTACGGCAGTCGGGACAGACGGTGGTGTCCGCATATCGCGGTCGGGCGGCGTCCATGCCTTCATTGCGACACGACGGAGACAGTCCGGGTAGTGCCGGACGACCCAGCCCGTCGTGAGTGTCCGGGCTCACCCAGCCTCTACGCTCGACGGACCATGACCGCCAGGGACAACGACGACCAGCCGGAGACCTTCATCTCGGTCGACATCGAGACCGCCGGCCCGGTGCCGTCGAGGTACGCGATCCTGTCGATCGGGGCCTGCCGCGTCGACGACCCCGAGCAGACGTTCTACGTCGAGCTGCAGCCGGAGCACACCGCCGCGATCCCGGAGGCCCTCGCCGTGACCGGCCTGTCGATCGAGCAGCTCCTGGAGCGGGGCGAGCGGCCCGAGCGGGCGATGAGCATGTTCGAGGACTGGGTCCTGAACCAGGTGTCGGCGGGGAGCCGGCCGGTCTTCACGGCGTTCAACGCGGCGTTCGACTGGATGTTCATCGCCGACTACTTCGAGCGACACCTCGGCCGCAACCCGTTCGGCTACTCGGCCCTGGACATCAAGGCCTTCGCGATGGGGAGCGGCAACACCTCGTGGGCGGCCACCAGCATGGACGTCCTCGCCGCCCGTCACCTGGGTGGCCGTGCCCTCACGCACAACGCCCTGGCGGACGCCCAGGACCAGGCCGAGCTGTTCCGCCACCTCCTCGACGAGCGGGATGCGCTCGCGGGCGCGACGACGACCACCGTGTCGCTGGGCGAGTAGCCCAGCGTCCAGCCGGGCGACGAACAGCCCGAAAGTGCCATTCCGGGGACCCCTCCGGAGGGCGAGACTCTCCGCATGACCGCCACGACTCCCGATGGTCTTGCTGATGACGCCGTTGCTCGCCTCCTCGAGTCGGCGAGACGTTTCAACATCGAGCTGGACGACGCCGAGACCCGCCGCTGGCTCGACGCGCTGGCCGCCGAGACGGCGCCGGACACCGACCCGGACGCCCCGGACATCACCGTCTCCGCGGACGGCGTCTTCGGGCACCGCGTGACGATGCTCGACTTCAGCCCGGCGGTCCTCGCCCGGTTCCGGCGGATCGGCGAGCTGGTCGACGTCAAGGGCCCGGAGGGGATCGTCGAGGGCGCGCTGGCGATGTCCGGCTCGTCCACGCAGTCGAAGATCCAGGCGTTCCCCGGGGACGGCGACTTCTTCCAGCGGCTCAACATCAAGGCGGCGACGCGCAGCGAGGCCTGCCAGATCCTGGCCACGGTGCTCCGCGACAACGCCATCGAGCGGGCCAGCGGGCCGACGTACCAGTTCATCGAGGCGAAGTGGAGCCTGTGGCCCTTCGACTGCGTCAAGGACGGGGAGACCCAGAAGAAGGGCGGACCGATCAGCTGGCGACCGGACGAGGTCCTCGCCGGCGAGATGTTCGTGGAGCGCGACGGCGAGCGGGTCCGGCTCGGCTGGGACGAGCTGTGCGAGGAACCGGGCTGGTGCAAGCTCGACTGGGTCGCCGTCGACGCCGACAGCGGCGGCCTGGCGAACGCCAGCAACGTCATCGACCCGACCTGGGAGTCCCCCGACGGCGAGATCGTGGCCCTCGACGGCTACATCGACGCCTACTTCCAGGAGGTCTACCTGGACCAGGAGGAGCTGCCCACCTTCGCCAAGGTCGTGGCCAACGTGTCGGGTGATGCTCTGGACGACTACGTGGAGCAGCTGGAGGGCGAGGTCAGGAAGTACCTCGCGCACCCCAACTACGGCAAGGTCGCCAAGCGGATGTACAACGTCTTCCGCTACAGCGGCCGGCACGTGGAGGCGGCGTACGTCCGGGAGCTCTTCGACGAGCCGACCGTCGTCCTCTACCAGGTGTGGTCGCTGCTCTGGACGCTCGAGAACGCCGCCGTCGAGGGGTCGACGATCCCCGAGGAGAACGTCCGGGCGCAGACCGACGACCTGGTGATGACCGTGGTCCAGGCGCTCGAGGGTGTGCAGGAGGAAGAGGTCGTCGCGGCCCTGCTCCGGCTGCGGTCGGCGCTGGAGGCGCATCGCGACACCAGCGACCCGGAGGCGGTCGCGCGCGAGCTGGACGCAGCCAAGGCGCAGCTCGAGAACGTGGTGAACACCTTCTTCCGGGACCGGCTCGTCGCGTTGCCGTCGATCAAGGACTACATCGACTCGCTCGGTGTCGTCCCCGGCAGCGGAGGTCACTGACCGCCGGTCCGGCCATCGGCAATAGTCACAACGGGTCATGTCTGCGCACCGACGGGCTCCGTAGCGTCGGGACCACCACTCCTGTCGAGAAGGGTCCGACCATGAAGATCACCTCCTCCGTGCGCGCCTACGGCGCCGGGCTTGCCGTGGCCGTGGCCGCCGCCGGTCTGGTCATGGTGCCCACCACGGCTCACGCCGGGGTTCTGGACACGGCGTCGTCCCAAGCGGCTGTCGGGTTCAGCGCCTCGGGCGGCTGTACCGAGACCGGCCCCGGGGACGCCACCTCTCCGGCCACGCCGTTCGCCGCCGACGGCGTCCCGGTGACCACGACGGTCACCAGCAGCGCGACCGTCACCCACAACGTCGACAACACCGACGTGACCACGATGACGGGAACGGTCTCCAACACGGTCCGGGCCACCCAGCTCGGTGGCGCGCTGCGGACCCTCGAGGTCGACGTGACGACGCAGCTGTCGCTCCTGTCCTCGAAGGGCACTGCGCAGGCGTGTGGCGCCTCGGTCACGGCCCAGGGGGTGGACGTCGGCTTCTTCGACCTGCCGACCCCGAAGTACGTCACCGCACACATCAAGTCCAAGGGCGCCGTCGGCATCCTGATACTGCAGAACGCCGCGGGCCCGGTCGCCGGCACGATCCAGCAGGTCCAGTACTTCCTGCACAGCAACCTGACGCAGCGGATCTACCTGCCTGCGGGGACCTGGATCCTGCAGGTGCAGAACCAGAACATCCTGCAGGCGCCGACGCCGGCGCAGACCATGACGAGCCCGAGCAAGTCGACGCTCAACCTCGACCTCGTGTTCGACGACCCCGGGGTCGCGACCGAGGTGGCCAAGGGCAGCGGCAGCAAGTACCTCGACCTCGCGGACGGACGTGCCTGCGCGGCCGGGTCCGTGGCCGCGACGTGGACGGCGAAGGCCGGCAAGGGTGACAAGCGCAAGGTCAAGAAGGCCATCTTCCGGGTCGACGGCGTGAAGGCCAAGGTGGTCAAGAAGCCCAAGAAGAAGCAGACGACCACGCTGACCGGGCTCGACCCCGACGAGATGGCCGAGGTCTCGGTCAGCCTGAAGCTGGTCGAGAAGGGCGCGGACAAGCTCGCCGTGGAGCGGACCTACCTGCCCTGCACCTGACCGCGACGAGCGCGGCGGACCGGCTCCGGCCCGGTCCGCCGCGCCCCTACGCCGACGGCTGAGGCAGCGTGCAGGACACGTTCGGGTTGATTCCCTGGTAGTTGAGCGGGCCGGCCGCCACGGTCAGCGAGATCTCGCCCACGGCAGAGCAGGTGGGCGTCGCCCGGGCGAAGTTGCCGCGCTGCTCGGCGGCGACGCCGCCGATGAAAATCCACACGATGGCGATGACGCCGATGGCGCTCCTCATGAATCCCCCC
>NZ_JAEMSS010000179.1 GCF_016462705.1 Nocardioides sp.
CAGCGGCAGGGCTCCGCCCCGCCGCCCGCATGCGCGGGCACCACCACCGTCTGCGATGGGGGTATCCGAGACAAGCGCGTGGATCGCACGCACCAGATGCGTGCGAAACGCGAGCTAGCGGTCTGAGGCGGGCGGGGGCAGCGGCGGGGTCCCCGGATATCCGGTGACCCCTGCACTTCTGCACCGAGATCTCGGTGCAGAAGTGCAGGACTGGGTGCAGAAGTCCGGACCCCGGCGTCGGCGGGCCCGTAGGGCAGCGGTGCGCCACGCAGGCTTCCGGTCGGGCAAGCCCCTGCCTCAGGAACCGCTCCCCCGAGGCGACCGGGCTGGTACGCGCGCGGCCGCCACGTCCCGCCCTCGGACCGCCCAGCACACCGGGGTGGTCACGTCCCAGCCACGGCTTGCGAGGTCTCGAGACGGTCGCTGCGCGACCTCCTCGACCAACGGATGCCGTCAGGCCAAGGCCACCAGGTCCGCGTAGCCCTCGTTCCACAGGTCCTCGACCCCGTCGGGCAGGATCAGCACCCGCTCGGGCTCGAGCGCCAGGACGGCGCCCTCGTCGTGGGTGACCAGGATGATGGCGCCCTCGTAGGACCGGATGGCGGCGAGCACCTCCTCGCGGGAGGCCGGGTCGAGGTTGTTGGTGGGCTCGTCGAGCAGGAGGACGTTGGCGCTGGAGACGACCAGGGAGGCCAGCGCCAGCCGGGTCTTCTCGCCGCCGGAGAGCACCCGGGCCGGTTTGTGGGCGTCGTCCCCGGAGAAGAGGAAGGCACCGAGGACGGAGCGGGCGTCGGTGTCGGTGAGCTGCGGCGCGGCGCTCTGCATGTTCTCGAGCACCGTCCGGTCGGTGTCGAGGGTCTCGTGCTCCTGGGCGTAGTAGCCGATCTTGAGTCCGTGGCCGGGGATGACCCGGCCTGTGTCGGACTGGTCGACGCCCGCCAGGATCCGCAGCAGCGTCGTCTTGCCGGCCCCGTTGAGGCCGAGGATGACCACCCGGGAGCCCTTGTCGATGGCCAGGTCGACGTCGGTGAAGACCTCGAGCGAGCCGTAGGACTTCGACAGCTCGGCCGCGGTGAGCGGGGTCTTGCCGCACGGTGCCGGCGCCGGGAACTTGATCCTTGCGACCTTGTCCGACTGGCGCTCGGCCTCCACACCGGCCATCAGGCGCTCGGCGCGCTTGAGCATCGACTGGGCCGCCTGCGCCTTCGTCGCCTTGGCGCGCATCCGGTTGGCCTGGTCGGTGAGCGTCTTCGCCTTGTTCTCGGCGTTCATCCGCTCCCGCTTGCGGCGCTTCTCATCGGTCTCGCGCTGCAGCAGGTAGGGCTTCCACCCCATGTTGTAGACGTCGATCTCGGCCCGGTTGGCGTCGAGGTGCAGGACCTTGTTGACCGTGCGCTCGAGCAGGCCGGTGTCGTGGCTGATCACGATCAGTCCGCCCTTGTACGACGCCAGGTAGTCGCGCAGCCACATGATCGAGTCGGCGTCGAGGTGGTTGGTCGGCTCGTCGAGCAGCATCGACTCAGCGTCCGAGAACAAGATCCGGGCCAGCTCGACGCGGCGCCGCTGACCGCCGCTCAGGGTCGACAGCGGCTGGCCGAGGACCCGGTCCTCGATCCCGAGGCTGGAGGCGATCTGGGCGGCCTCGGCCTCGGCGGCGTACCCGCCTCCGGCGTGCAGCTCCGCCTCCGCTCGCTCGTAACGGCGCATGGCCCGGTCCCGCACCTCCGGGTCGTCGCTGCCCATCTCGGTCTCGGAGGCCCGGAGGCGGCGTACGACGTCGTCGAGACCGCGCGCGGACAGGATCCGCTCGCGAGCGAGCACGGTCGGGTCGCCGGTGCGCGGGTCCTGTGGGAGGTAGCCGACGGTCCCGGTGGTGTGCACCGTGCCCGCAGCAGGCAGCGCCTCCCCGGCGAGGATCTTGGTGAGCGTCGTCTTGCCGGCGCCGTTGCGCCCGACGAGCCCCACCTTGTCACCGGGAGCGACGCGGAAGCTGACGCCCTCCATGAGGAGCCGCGCACCGGCTCGGACCTCGAGCTGATGGGCGGTGATCATGACTGTCGTTAGTGTATTGGGGTGCGGTTCAACCCGAAGGCCACCATCGACAAGGGCGGCGTCCGCGACGCCGGCCGAGGTCGCTCCGGAGGTGGCCTCCAGGGGCTGCCGATCCCCTCGGGTGCTGCCGGAGGAGGTATCGGCGGCGTCATCCTGATCATCATCATCTTCCTGGTGGTGCAGTTCGCCGGCGGCGGTGACGGTGGCGGCGGCACCGGGACGGACACCGCGACGGACCGCTACAACGAGTGCAAGACCGGCGCGGACGCCAACGAGAGCGCCGACTGTGCGCGCGAGCTCGTCGAGGACTCGCTGCGCGCCTACTGGGAGAGCACCCTGCAGCAGCAGACCGGGACCGCGTTCGAGGCCACCGAGATCGTCACGTTCACCGAGGCGGTGTCGACCGGCGGCTGCGGCAGCGCGAGCTCGGCGGTGGGCCCGTTCTACTGCCCGCTCGACAAGACGATCTACCTCGACTCGACCTTCTTCGCCGACGTCCTCGAGGGCCAGCTCGGCGGCAGCGGCGGCGACTTCGTCGAGCCCTACGTCCTGGCGCACGAGTACGGTCACCACATCCAGAACCTGCTCGGCACGATGGGCAAGGTGAAGACCCAGCAGGGCCCCGACAGCGACGCCGTCCGCCTGGAGCTCCAGGCCGACTGCTACGCCGGCATGTGGACCAAGGGGGCGATGAGCACCACCGACGCCAAGGGCGTCAAGATCTTCGACGTGGTCGACCGCGCCGACATCGAGGAGGCCATCGACTCCGCCAAGGCCGTGGGTGACGACCGCATCCAGGAGGCCTCGGGGGGCGAGGTCGACCCCGAGGGCTGGACGCACGGCTCGTCGAAGCAGCGCGTCGCCTGGTTCGAGACCGGGCTGGCCGCCAAGTCGATCGACGCGTGCGACACGTTCTCCGCCACCCAGCTCTGAGGTCTGGCTACCCCTCGACCAGGGCCTCGATCAGCGGGAACTGCCGCTGCAGGACCCGCAGGTGCGGCGCAACGGCCGGGTGCCGGTACTTCCCGGCGAGCGCACCCTCGCCGCCGGCGACCCGGGCGAGCGCCCACTCGGCCCGGCTCAACGCCGTCAGGACGGCGCACACGCGGGCGCCGTGCAGCGCCTCCTCGCGCGTGGCCAGGCCTTCGGGGAGCCCCAGCAGGTAGGCGTCCAGGAGCGGTTCGAGCTCCTCCCGCGCGTTGAGGAGGTAGTAGCCGAGGTCCGCGCCGACGGGCCCGCGCCCCAGGGTCGCCCAGTCGATGGCCAGGACGTCGTCGCCGAGGCGTCCCGGGAGGTTGGCGGGCACCGGGTCGCCGTGCTGGGCCACCTGGGGAAGCCGGTCGACCTGGTCCAGCAGTGCCCCGCGCCGTCCCCACAGGTGGTCGGCGACGTCGGCGACGGTGGTGCGGGCCAGCGTCGGCCACCCGCCCCGGTGCTCGACCCGCCGGATCCGGTCCCGGAGCTGGTCGCGGGCGAGCCAGTCGCGGCTGCCGAGCTCGGCACCGGCGAAGCGGCCCAGCGCGTGCGTGGCGAACAGTCCGCTGTTGGCGGCGTCCTCCACCCAGTCGGCGGTGAGCGTGATGCCGTCGGCGTCCTCCTCGACGGAGGTGAGCTCGGGCGCCCGCAGCCCGGGGGTCCGCAGCACGATCCCCGACGTGACGACGTCGGCGGCACGCCGCCAGTAGGCGAAGTGCCGAGGGTCGCTCAGCTCCGGAGGGTCGTGCTCGGACGGGGCACCCAGCCGTTTCACGACGACCGGGCGGCCGCCGAGCACCGTTCGCCACACGCCCACGGTCGAGGTCCCGGTGCCGTTGCGCAGGGCCACCCAGCCGGGCTCGGGCTGCCACATGGCTCGGACGTTAGCCGACGTCGCGCCTGTGGAAGGCGATCTGGCCGGCGACACTCAGGGCGACAGCCACGGCCGTGACCGCCACGAACGGCGCCCAGGCGAAGTCCTCGGCCGGCATCAGCGCCAGGTGCTCGAACGGCGACACGTCCTGCAACCACTGCGGCATCCGGAAGACCTCGGCGAAGAGCATCACCACCAGGCAGAAGACGAGCCCCAACCAGGACAGGAACGCCGCCCGCGGCACGACCCCGAACATCAGCCGGGCCACCGCTGCGAGCACCAGCACCGCCGGCAGGTGCCCCAGGGTCGGGAGGACGTAGTCGGCCACCGCCTCGCCGTCACCCGTGACCAGCGCGTAGCCCACCCCCATCCCGAGGCCGGCGACGAGCAGCACGAGGACGGTCCCCGCGACCGTGACCAGCACGTGACCGAGGAGCCAGTCGCGGCGGCGCAGCGCCGTCGACAGCAGTGCCTCGACCCGGCCCGCGTCCTCCTCCCCGTGCGGCCGGAGTGCCGAGGAGATCGCGAACCCCGCTCCGATGAGGGCGAGCGTGAGGATCATCGTCGAGTAGAACGCGTCCACGAGGGCACCACCGCTCTGCACGAACATGTCCTTGGCGAGGTCGGAGTCGCCCAGCAGCGAGTCGACGTCGTCGCCGAGGGTCCCGTAGCCGACACCACCCAGGAACATCCCGATCCCCCAGCCGAGCACGGTCCCCCGCTGGAGCCGCCAGGCGAGGCCGGCCGGTCGCGACAGACCTCGCGCGGCCCGAGGAGGACCGGGTCGCGCGGCGAAGACCCCCGAGCCGTAGTCACGGCGCAGGAACACGACGTACGCCGCCCCGGCGGCGACCACCGATGCGGCGACCAGCAGCAGGGCCGGCCACCAGCGCAGCCCGGAGAACGGGTGCATCGCCTGGTACCAGCCGATGGGCGACATCCAGCTGAGGACCGGCGATCCGACGTCACCGATGGCCCTCAGGGCGTACGCGAGGCCGATCACCGCGCCGGTGAGGCCGTACATCGCCCGGGTGGTCGAGGTCAGCTGGGCCGACAGGAGCGCCACGCCACTGAAGAAGAACCCGCACAGCGCCACGCCCACGCCGAGCGCGAGCGAGTCCGCGAGCTCCAGGGGGTAGGCGATCAGGCTCAGCGCCACCGCCGCGCCGAGGACCGTGTTGGCGACGAGGGCGGTGAGGAAGGCGGCCGCCGTCGTCGACTGCCGGCCCACCGCGGCGGCTCGGAGCATCTCGTCACGCCCCGACTCCTCCTCCGCGCGCGTGTGGCGCCCCACGAGGAACATGCTCATCAGGCCTGCAGCGATCGCCCCGAACGCGGCGGACTGCCAGGTGACCTGCCCGCCGACCGTGTTGAGCGCCCGCGCCGGACCAGTCATCGCGATGAAACCGGCGTTGCTCTCCATGCTCGCCGCCGCGCGGTCGAAGTCGGCCTGGGTCTCGTAGAGCCCGTCGACGCTGACGGCCTGGCTCCAGTAGGAGCAGTGCCACGCCCACGCTCCACCACAGGAGCATCCATCGGTCGCGGCGCAGGTAGGCGCGGACGAACGACCAGGTGCCGGTCATGCCGACGCCTCGGCCTCGGGGCTCTCCGTGATCTCGTCGCCGTAGTGCCGGAGGAACAGCTCCTCCAGCGTCGGCGGCTGGCTGGTCAACGAGACGATCCCCGCCCGGTGGAGCACCCCGACGGCACGGTCCAGGTCGACCGTGTCCACCTCGAACATCGCTCGGTTGCCGTCGAGCCACAGGCCGTGGACGCCCGGCATGTCCGCGAGCCCCTCCGGTGGCCTGGCGAGCTCGGCAGTGACCGACGTCCGGGTGAGGTGGCGCAGCTCGCCGAGCGTGCCGGACTCCACGCACCGACCGGTCCTGATGATGCTCACACGGTCGCAGAGCCGCTCGACCTCGGCGAGGATGTGGCTGGAGAGCAGCACCGTGTTGCCCCGGTCGCGGAACGCGTCGACGTAGTCCTGGAAGACCGACTCCATGATCGGGTCCAGGCCGGACGTCGGCTCGTCGAGCAGCAGCAGCTCCACGTCGGAGGCGAGCGCGGCGACCAGCGCGACCTTCTGCCGGTTCCCCTTGGAGTAGCTGCGCGCCTTCTTGGTCGGGTCGAGCTCGAAGCGCTCGACCAGCTCCGCCCGCAGCCCCTCGTCCAGACCGCCGCGCAGCCTGCCGAGCAGGTCGATCACCTCGCCACCCGTCAGGCCGGGCCACAGGTTCACCTCGCCGGGGACGTAGGCCAGGCGCCGGTGCAGGTCGGCCGCGTCGTGCCAGGGGTCCCCGCCGAGCAGCCGGACGTCGCCGGAGTCCTTGCGCAGCAGACCCAGCAGCACCCGGATGGTGGTCGACTTGCCCGCCCCGTTGGGGCCCAGGAATCCGTGGATCTCTCCCCTGCTCACCTCCAGGTCGAGCTCGTCCAACGCGCGATGGGCCCCGAACGACTTGACCAGGCCGCTGATCTCGATGACCGACGTGTCTGCCACGTCACCAGACTGGCCGAACGCCCCGCGCCGGTGGAAGGGCCGACGGTCAGGTCGGGCGGGCCTTTCGGCACTGGTTCGGCCTCAGGACCGCCGCACCTCGTGCAGCACCAGGTCCGCCAGGCGTCCGGCGGTCGCCACGGCGGTCAGGTAGGTGCAGTGCGGCTGGCGGCGCCGGTCGGTCGGCGAGCCCGGGTTGAGCAGCCGCAGCCCGGTGTCGGCAGTGGTGTCCCAGGGGATGTGGCTGTGGCCGAAGACGAGGACGTCCACGTCGGGGTACGCCGCGGCGCAGCGCGCTTCACGCCCTTGTCTGCCACCTGTCTCGTGCACCACCGCGAGCCGCACGCCGCCGACCTCCGCGCGCGCCACCTCGGGGAGCCGCGCCCTCAGCGCAGGCCCGTCGTTGTTGCCGTGCACCCCGAGCAGCCGGGCGCTGCGCGCCTCCAGCCGGTCGAGCAGCCCGACGTCGACCCAGTCCCCGGCGTGCACGACCAGGTCCGCCCGGTCCACCTCGTCCCACAGCACCGCGGGCAGGTCCTTGGCGCGCTGGGGGACGTGGGTGTCGGCCATCAGCAGCAGTCGCATCAGGTCTCCCCCGCGTTGACGACCTCGACCCGCACCGAGCAGGCGTCCCGGACCGCTTGCTCGAGCACACCACGCCTGGGGTCCGGCACCGCGAGCCAGGGGTCGACGACCGCCAGCCGGCGTAGCCGGCTGTCGGCGAGGACCTCGTCCACGGCGGCGCGGTCACCACCCGCCACGACGGTCAGCGGCCCCTCCCCGAGGATGCGGACGGCATGCTCGGCTGCGGCCTCGTAGGCCTGTCTGGCCTGGTTGTCGCGCCGCCGGGCGAACCGCTGCTGGCTCTGGCCACCCGCCTTCGTGCGGCCCTGCACGTGGCGCTGCCCCACCTTCGACTCCACGAACCGGTCGCCGGACATCCGGGCGACGGCGAAGCCGCCCTTGCGGACCAGGAGGACGCCCCAGTCGCCCGGCGCCGCGACGGCGGCGACGAGTCCGTCGGGCTCGGCCGGGCCGGCGTACTCGGCGGCGAAGGGCAGCCGGGCCTCGAACGTCGAGCCGTCGGTAGCGGTCCCGGACAGCGCGCCGTCGGTCACCCGCAGCTCGGCGCCGCCGTGCCGCTCGCCGAAGTTCGCCACCCAGCGCGCCACTCGCTCGCGTGGGACGAGGACCGTGGTCACGCCGAGGACGCCGGATCCGTGTCGGGCGTGCCACGCAGGCTCGCCTGCCACGCCACCAGGGCGGGTGGGCCGACGAGCTCGACCGCCAGGAGCGCACGCTGGAGCGGGTGCGGGGCGCCGGCCGTCCGCCAGGCGCCGGCCCGGGCGAGGCCGGCGAGGAAGATGGTCCCCGCGAGCGCTCGCACACCAGCTGGGTCCCGGTCGGCCCGCCGGGAGAGCGAGACCGTCGAGATCCCCAGCGCCAGGTAGACGGCGCCGTAGAACCGCGTCTCGCTCTCGACGGCCGGCTCGCCCGGCGCGCGGACACCGGCGAACGACCGGACTCCGCGCACTGCGGTGTCCAGACCGGCGACGGTCGCCACCAGGCCCGACCCGAGCACCACACGGCGCAGCCGTCTTCGGCTCAGTCGATCGCGGTCGCCGGGAACCGGGGCGGTCCTCACCCGGCAGACGCTACTGGCCCCGCGGCGTCGCGGCTCGGACTCAGACGTTGAAGCCGAGCGCCCGCAGCTGCTCGCGGCCGTCCGGGGTGATCTTGTCCGGGCCCCACGGCGGCATCCAGACCCAGTTGATCGCCACGTCGTTGACCAGGCCCTCCAGGGCGGAGTTGGTCTGGTCCTGGATCACGTCGGTCAACGGGCAGGCCGCGGAGGTCAGCGTCATGTCGAGGACGCAGTTGGAGCCGTCGTCGAGGTGCACGTCGTAGACCAGGCCGAGGTCGACGACGTTGATGCCGAGCTCGGGGTCGACGACGTCCTTCATCGCCTCGGT
>NZ_JAEMSS010000180.1 GCF_016462705.1 Nocardioides sp.
TGGGACGCCAGTACAAGCGAGAGTGGAGCCGGCCCGAGGAGGGCGAGTGGCGCCAGCACGGCGGACACGGCGGACATGGCCGTGGCCGGGGACGACGCGGGGAGTGGGGCGGCTTCGGCGGCCCTGGTGGACCGGGAGGACCGCCGCCCTGGATGGCGGGGCTGTTCGGGATGGGTGGACGAGGTGACTCCGGACGCAGCCCGCGGGTCCGGCGCGGTGACGTCCGGTCAGCCATCCTCGACGTCCTCCGCACGGCCGCCGAGTCCGGCGAGCAGCTCAACGGCTACCAGGTCATCCAGCAGATCGGCGAGCGCAGCGGCGGGGCCTGGAAGCCCAGCCCCGGGTCGGTCTACCCGACGATCCAGCTGCTGCACGACGAGGGCCTGCTCGAGACCGACGACGAGATGGGCCGCAAGTCGCTCCGGCTCACCAGCCTGGGCGCGACCCACGTCACCGAGCACGCCGACGAGCTGGCCGCCGTGTGGCGGCCCTTCGACCGCACCGACCGCGCGACGGGCGAGTACGCCGACCTCAAGCCCGAGATCGGCCAGGTCATGGGCGCGGTGTGGCAGATCGTCACGCAGGGCTCGGAGAGCCAGCGCCAGGCCGCGGTCGACGTCCTCGTCGAGACCCGGCGCCGGCTCTACGGCATCCTCGCGGACGGGGACGACCCCGAGACCGGGGACGAGTCATGAGCGACGCCCGCATCGACTCCCTGCGGATCGGGGACGCCGAGCGCGAGCGCGCGGCGGCGGACCTGGGCGAGCACTTCGCCCAGGGCCGCCTGACCGCGGACGAGCACGCCGAGCGGCTCGAGCAGGTGTGGGTCGCCAAGACCCGGGCCGAGCTCGCGCCCCTCTTCAGGGACCTGCCGGGTGGGACGTACGGCGCGCGGCCGGCCGGACCGCCCCAGCGGCCGGCACCGTCCTGGCGCGGGCGCCGGTGGCTGCCGGTGCCGGCGTTCGCGGCCGTCCCCCTGCTCCTGGTGGCCGCGGTGCTCCTGCACGTGCCGTTCCTGCTGTTCGGCGTGCTGGCGCTGTGGTTCCTGTCCCGCGGGCCGTGGCGCCACACGCGCCACGGCCACTGGGGACACCGCGGCTGCCGCTAGCGAGCTCCGTAGAGCCTGACGCTGGTCTTGTCCTTGGTCTTGCGGCCGAGCTCGTCCGTCGCGGTGGCCACCAGCGTGACCTTGATGAACTTGCTGGACGACAGCGTGGCGAGCGCGTCCCGCAACGCCGTCGGCAGCTTGACCTTGAACCTCCCGAACGTGCCGGGCCGCACGGTCTTGGCGCCGCTCCTGAGCTTGATCTTCGCGCCGTCGACCTTGGTCTTCCCGGTCACCTTGACCTTGGCCTTGTTGTCGGTGGCGACGATGACGACGATCGAGCTGCCCTGCGGCGTGGCGAACGAGTCGATCACCACCACGGGGCACTCACCCTGGGCGGATGCCAGCTCGGGGCACTTGTCCTGGGTCACGTCGCCGAAGCCGTCCTTGTCGGCGTCCGGCTCGACCGTGGCGACCACAGGCAGGCTGTAGCCGGTCTCCGTCCCGAAGGGGGCCGTCGCCCCGGCGGGGACGTCGCCCGCCGCCACGCCGATGACGTCGGCCGACTCGGAGGTGTCGCAGTAGAGGGTGCCCGGCGGTGCCGTGCCGTAGAGGCCGAGCAGGTCACCGGCAGCGACCGGCAACCGGACGTCGAAGGTCGACGTCCCGCCGGTCACGGCCAGGAGGCCGCTCTCGGCCGTCACCGTGTACTGGCCGGGCGTGGAGGTCCCCCGGACGACCTTGACCTTGTGCGGAAGGTTGAGCGCGGCCTCGGCCGGCACCGTGAACCGCGCCTTGGTGATGACGCCCGCCGACGGAGCGGTCACGGGGACCAGGTTCGCCGGGCCACTCGCGGTCAGGACGATCGTGTACGCCTCGTCCGCGGTGGTCTGGGTCGCGGTGCAGGTGCTGCCGAACTCGCCGGCGGCGGCCGAGGCGGGGCTGGGCACGACGGCCGTGGCCACGCCGAGCAGCAGGGTGCTGGCGATGATGGTCAGTCTGCGCATGGGAGTGCTCCTCGGGGGCTGGCTGGCGGACCGCGGGCTGGCCGTCCTACCGGGTCCCGCGCAGCTTCACGGTCGACTTGTCCTTGGACGTGCGGCCGGCCGTGTCGGTCGCGCTCGCCGTGAACGTGACCTTGATGAACTTGCTCGAGGGGAGCTCGGCCAGGGCGGCCCTGAGGGCGGGTGGCACCGCGACCTTGAACCGGCCGAGCTTGCCGGGCTTGACCTGCTTCTTCTTCCCACCGAGCTTGACGACCTTGCCGTCCACCGTGGTCTTGCCGGTGACCTTGACCTTGGCGGACTCGCTGGTGCCGACCAGCACGAGGATCGACCCGTCCTGGGCCAAGGAGAAGGAGTCGAGCTTGACGATCGGGCAGGGACCTTGCGCCGCGGCGCTCTGCGGGCACTGGTCCTGCGTCTCGTCGCCGTAGCCGTCCTTGTCGGCGTCCGGCTCGAGCGTGACCACGACAGGGAGCGCGAGACCGGACTCGGGCGAGTAGGTGGCCGTGGACCCCACCGCGGGGTCTCCAGCGAGCACCGCACCGACGTTCGCCGTGTCACCGCTGTTGCAGTAGAGCACCCCACCGGAGGCGCCGCCCTGCAGCCCGATCAGGTCCCCGGCCGCGATCGGAACCCGCACGTCGAAGGTCTGGACCCCGGAGACCACCGGCAGCACACCGCTCTCGCCCACCACGGTGTACTGGTTGGGTGCACCCGCGGACCGGGCCACCTTGAGCTTCTGGGGGAACCCCGGCGAGTCACCCGTGGGCAGCGTGAAGCGCGCCTTGGTGAGGACGCCGGCCGACGGCGCGGTGATCGGCAGCGGGTTGTCCGCCCCCTTGCCGACCATCAGCACGGTGAAGCTCGCCCCAGCACCGCCGGCGGTGCAGCTGTTGCCCATCTCGACCGAGGCGGCGGATGCCGGGCTCGGGACGAGCATGGTGGCGCCGATGAGCAGGGCGCTCGCGGCGGTGATGAGTCTGCGCATGATCGTCCTTCTCGAGGTGCCGGGCTCGGTGTCCCGGCAGATTAGCCGGTGCGGATCCGCTGACACCATGGATCAGCCGGGCCATTCAGACCAGCAGCTCGTCGATCCACTCGAAGGTCAGTCCCGACAGCTCGCGCAGCGAACGGGACGAGTGGCCGGGGACCAGTCCCTCCAGCCGGTCGGCCACCTCCGGCGGCAGGTCGTCGCGCAGGTAGCGCAGCCCGTAGTCGTGCCGCTCCGGGCAGTGGCGGGCACGGAGCAGCCGGACCAGCAGGTGCAGCCCGTGCCGGACGTAGAGGTCGAGGCCCTCCGCCACGTGGCCGCGCGCCAGCGCCCGGTTGACGAGCCACTCCGAGACGGGCCGCTTCTGCCGGACCTGGTCCACCGCCTCGGCCAGACCGCGGGCGAGCTCCGCCGCGTCGTCGTCGCGCAGCACGAGGAGGCCGTCGGGGTCGTGCAGCACCAACGGACTCCCGTGGCGGCGTACGTCGAGGTACCGGTGCGACTCGGACAGGTCGGACATGACCAGGTCCACCAGCACCGTGGGCTCCGCGAGCAGACCGGGTCGCGGCTGCATGCAGACGAAGCCCTGCCGTCCGTCGGGCCGCCACTCGCGCGGGGTGTCCCACACCGACGCCGGCCTCAGGTCGGCCGTCAGGGCGACCAGCCAGCGCTCGTAGGCCGCCACCGCCGTCCCGGGGCGGCACAGGACGTCCACGTCGAGGTCGGACCAGTCGTCCCAGCCGCCGGTCACGGCCGACCCGCCCACCCAGGCGACCCGCACGTCGGGGTCGCTCTCGCAGCGTGCGGTCAGCCAGGCGAGCCAGTCGTCATACCTCGAGAGGTCGGCCACGCCGCCGAGTCTGCTACCTGCGGACCTCGTAGCGAAGATGCGTCACCCCGCGACCCTCGTGGACCACGGGGTCGGAGAGGTGGACGGGGCCCTCGGCGCCGGCGAACCAGGGGATTCCCGACCCGAGGACGACGGGCACGAGGCTGACGTCGATGACGTCGAGCAGGCCGGCATCCAGGGCCTGCCGAGCCAGCTGGCCGCCGGCGATCACGACATCGAGGTCCGCGGCGAGCTCACGCGCCTGCTCGATGGCGGGCTCGATCCCCGCCACGAACCGGTACGGCACCCCGTCCGGCTGGGTGTCCGGCGGCTCGTGGGTGACCACCACGATCGGGGCCTCGTTGCCGGGGTGGCCGTCCCAGCCGTGGGTGATGTCGTACAGCCGGCGCCCCATCACGTGGCAGCCGGTCCGCCCCACCGCCTCGCGGAACAGCGTCAGGCTCGGCTCGTCCATGTGGAACGTCGGCCAGCCGTCGGCGATGACGATGTCGGTCGACCCGTTCTCGTAGAACCCGAACAGGTCGTCGCAGCGGTCGTCCGGGTCGGCGATGAAGCCGTCCACCGACATGGCCATGTTGGCGATCACGCGTCCCATGTCACCTACCTCCCTCGTCGTCGTCCTCGTCGTCGGTCCTGGACGTGCTGACCGGACCCCCGCGCCGGAGTCATCGGTCCGGGGGGCCGGGCCCGCGCCCCGGTGGCCGCGCCCCGGTGGCCGCGGCGACGTACTCTCGGCGCGTGAGCGACGACCCGTCCGAGGCCCCCACCAACTTCGAGCTGGGCGCCGACCACCTCGAGCTCCGGTCCTGGGTGCACGACTTCGCCGCGGACGTCGTCCGACCGGCGGCCGCCGAGTGGGACGAGCGCGAGGAGTTCCCGTGGCCGGTCGTCGAGGAGGCCGCCAAGGTCGGCCTCTACTCGTTCGACTTCATCGCCACGCAGGCCTTCGACCCGACCGGCCTCGGGTTCCCGATCACCATGGAGGAGCTCTTCTGGGGTGACGCGGGCATCGGGCTGTCCATCGTCGGGACGTCGCTCGCCGCCGCCGGCATCCGGGCCAGCGGCACCGACGAGCAGGTCGGCGAGTGGGTCCCCCAGATGTATGGCACCCCGGGCGACCTCAAGCTCGGCGCCTTCTGCTCGTCGGAACCGGACGCCGGCAGCGACGTCGGCGCCATGCGGACCAGGGCGCGGTACGACGAGGCGACCGACGAGTGGGTGCTCACCGGCACCAAGACCTGGGCGACCAACGGCGGCATCGCCGACGTGCACGTCGTCACCGCCGTCGTCGACCCGGACCTGCGCACCCGGGGCCAGGCGTCGTTCGTGGTCCCGCCCGGGACCAAGGGGCTCAGCCAGGGCCAGAAGTTCCACAAGCACGGGATCCGGGCCTCGCACACCGCCGAGGTCGTGCTGGACGGCGTCCGGGTCCCGGGCCGTTGCCTGCTCGGCGGCAAGGAGAAGCTCGACGCGCGGCTCGCCCGGGCCCGCGAGGGCGCCAAGGCCGGGGAGGTCCGCGGCAACGCGTCGATGGCGACGTTCGAGCGGACCCGGCCGGCGGTCGGCGCCCAGGCGGTGGGGATCGCCCGTGCGGCGTACGAGGTGGCGCTGGACTACGCGAAGACCCGCGAGCAGTTCGGGAAGCCGATCATCGAGAACCAGGGCATCGCCTTCATGCTGGCGGACATGAAGGTCGGCATCGACGCCAGCCGGCTGCTGGTCTGGCGGGCCGCTCAGATGGCCACGCGGGGCCGGGCGTTCGAGGCCGCCGAGGGGTCCCAGTCGAAGCTGTTCGCCGGTGAGACGGCGGTCAAGGTCACCGGACAGGCGATGCAGATCCTCGGCGGCAACGGCTTCACCCGCGAGTACCCGGTCGAGCGGATGGCCCGCGACGCCAGGATCTACACGATCTTCGAGGGCACCTCGGAGATCCAGCGGCTGGTGATCGCCCGGGCGATCAGCGGGGCTCCCATCCGATGATGGTCCGATGATGGTCCGATGAGGTTCACCGAGCGGGAGCTGACCGCCGCCCTCGAGGGAGCGGCCAAGAGCGTGCTGGCGGCGCAGGACAAGGAGGTCCGCAAGGGCCGGCGCACCGCGGACGACGCGTGGGCGGCGCTCACCAAGTTCCAGCGCTACCAGATGCTCTCCGGCCTCGGCGACCAGCTGCTGGGCCCCCTCGTCGCGCTGCCCGACGTCGAGGTGGCGGTCGGCACCCGGCCGGCGTTCACCGACGCGCAGGTCCAGCAGGCCGTGCAGGAGCAGGCCGGCGAGGAGCTGCGCGGCATGAAGGGCAAGGTGCTGCTCAAGGCCCGCGTCGCCCTGGTGCAGCTGGCGCTGTCGCACGTCCCGCCGCGGGCCGACCCGGACGCGTTGGTCGTGCCGGACCACCTCTGACCGGCGTCTAGCGCCGGCGGGCCCAGTCCTCGATCGCCTCCGCCACCTCGGGCCAACAGGGCTCGAGCATCAGGTCGTGCGCGCCGTCGAACATGACCGCGGTGGTGCCGTACGCCGCCGCGGTCGCGTGCACCTCGCGCGGCGGGAAGATCGCGTCCAGCTCGCCGCCCAGCACGAGCACTGGCGCCGACACCCGCTTCGGCCTGGGCAGGTCGAGCAGGAGCATGTCGAGGAAGGCGAGGTAGGCCTCGTCCTGGAGTCGCGCGGTGTAGCCGAGGACGGTCACGTCGTCGAGCCGGTCGCTGAAGAACAGAGCCCGGGCGTCGCCGGGGTCGGCGACCAGGGGGTAGAGCGACCAGGTGGCGTTCATCCGCAGGAAGGTCAGCGGGCGGCGGCGCAGCACCTTGAGGGTGATGCCGATGACGCCGCGCGGCGGCCCGGACGCGACGAGCACTCCGGCAGGGGCCGGGTGCTTCTCGAGGTACTTCTGCACGACCATCCCGCCCATCGAGTGCCCGATGACGATCGGCGGGGTGTCGAACGTGGCGGCCACCTCGGCGACGTCCGCGACGTAGTGGCGCAGCCGCCGGGTCCGGAACCGGCCGCGGGCCGGCGACGAGCCGTGCCCGCGCAGGTCGAGCGCGGCCACCCGGAAACCCTGCTCGGCGAAGTGGTCGAGGAAGTGCTCCTCCCAGCACCACGCCCCGTGCCACGCGCCGTGCACGAAGAGCAGGGGGGTGGGGTGCGCGGTGCCGCTGGGCTCGCGGCGGACGACGTGGAGGTCTGCGGCAGGGGGCACGTGTGCCATCCTCGGGGCTGATGAGCCGGGTCCGACAGAGGTTCCGCGGCCGGATCGCCGGCGTGGGGTCGACGAGCGGCACCCGCGTCGTCGTCGGGCACTGGCACGACACCCCGCTGGGCGGGTTCAGCGACGCCATGGTCGAGACGGCGGGCGGCCACCGCGTGCTGCTCGCGCCGCACCAGGACGCGGCGGACTTCATCAGCGCCACCTACTCCTTCGACGAGACCCGGATCGAGCCGTTCGAGGTCGCCGTCGCTGGGTCCCGGTGGGAGGTGCGGTCGCCGTCGTTGCGCCTGGACCTGACGCTGGGTGGCCGGACCCCGCTGGGACTCGCTCTCCGTGCCGTCCCGGCCCGGGTCGCCGAGTCCCCCTCCTGGTGCACCCTGACCGACCCGGTGGCGCGCCTCGCGTTGCGCGGCGTCCGCACCCGTGGGACCGCCGGCAACGGCCGGCGCGAGTGGTACGGAGCCACCGACACCCACCGGATCGCAGGTCTGACCGGGTCGTTCGACCGCGCCCACCTCGGCCGGCTGGCCGACGTCGACCCGCCGTGCCGGTTCGGGTTCTCCTCGACCCCGAGACGCCCGTCGGTGACCACGGTCGTGACGACCGTGGAGATGCCTCAGGCCTGACGCAGCGCGGGGATCACGGTCTCGCAGATGAGTCGCAGGCTCTCCCAGGAGGGCTGGGTGGGCAGGCCGCCGCAGGCCGGGTGGCTGGTGACCAGCCGGATGTCGCCGGCCCGGCACCGGTCCACGAGCTCGTCGGCGGTGAGCACGACGTAGACCCCGGCCGCGCGCATCTCCTCGACCGACGACGAGTCGTCACGGACGTACGACGTCGTGTCCGCGGCGCGCCACGCCGCATAGCCCTGGGCGTCGGCCAGCAGGCAGTGCCCGTGCTCGGCCCAGAACCGGTCGGGGTCCTCGGCGCAGAAGACGTTGGCCGGCCCCGAGGGCGCGAGCAGCGTGTAGCCTGGCTCGCGCCCGAGCGCCCGGCACTCCTCCTCGTAGACCGCCTTGAGCTCCGGCCCGCCCACCTGCGGCTGGAAGTTGAGGCCGAGCCGGGCCGCCCGCTTGGCGGCCGCCACCGAGCCGCCGCCGTAGAACAGCATCGGGTGCGGCTGGGAGTAGGGGCCCGGCGTGACAGTCCCGTCCGCCCACGCCGCCAGCATCCGGTGGATCCGGGCCTCGATGTCCGCGCCCCGGGTCTCCCACGCCGCGCCGAACAGGTCGTACTCCTCGCGCCGGTAGCCCAGCCCCAGCGTGTAGTTG
>NZ_JAEMSS010000181.1 GCF_016462705.1 Nocardioides sp.
GGTTCATCGTCAACGCGCTGCTGTTCCCCTACCTCAACGACGCGGTCAAGATGCTGGACGCGCACTACGCCACCGCCGACGACATCGACACCGCGATGAAGCAGGGATGTGCCCTGCCGATGGGGCCGTTCGAGCTCCTCGACGTGGTGGGCAACGACGTGTCGCTGGCGATCCAGCGCGAGCTCTACCTCGAGTTCCGTGAGCCCGGCTATGCGCCGGCGCCGCTGCTGGAGCACCTCGTGACCGCCGGATACCTGGGGCGCAAGACCAAGCGGGGCTTCCGGGACTACTCGGCCCGCTAGGGCTGGACCCGGTCAGAGACGTACGTCGAGGGTCAGCACCGACGACGGCACGTCGGGGTCGTCGGCGTCGACGGTGGCGAGCAGCCGCCCGCCGCCGTCGCCCCACGCGACCAGGGCCAGGCCCTCGACCTTGGCGACCCGGCCGCCCGGTTCGGGCAGCCCGGCCGTGGCCACGACCTGGTCCGAGTCGAGCAGCACCAACGCGGAACCGAGCACCGGCCCGTCGTCGTAGGTGGTGGGGCTGTCCTCGGCGGCGGCACTCGCCAGGATCCGCCCGTCGGGCAGCGCCACGGCGTCCGTGGTGGCCAGGGGCAGCCCGTCCGGGCCCTCGATGACGTACCGGCGCACGTCGGCCACCTCGACGGAGGTGCCGCCGCCGGTGCCGCGCACCGCGTCGAGCAGCGACCGGAGGCCGACATCGACGCTGGCGGTGGGCACGCCCGCCGCCGGCAGCCCGCGCTGGAACCAGCGCAGCCGGTCACCGACGATGCAGGCACCCTCGAGGTTCAGCGCATCCGGCGGCACCGCCAGCAGCTCGGCGACCCGCGCGTAGACCGCACCCAGGTCGCCGACGTCCGGCCCGCTGCCCGGCGCCAGCCAGACGGCGCGCATCCGGGCGGGCGTGGACCCCGAGCCCAGCAGGAGCACCCCGGAGTCCACGGCGACCGCGGCCTCCAGGTCCGGCTTGAGGTCCTTGGTCCCCGCCACCTCGGAGAACACCTCGTGGCCCTCCACCGCGGGGAGGACCCGGACCGGGGTCCCGACGTCGTCGTGCCACCAGCAGGCATGGGTCGCGTCGTCCTGGCAGACCAGCCACCCGTCGGCGTACGGCGCGATGGCCGACGCCGCGCGCACCGGCGTGCCGTCGGTGAAGCGGAGCAGCCCGGTCGCGACGAGGTCCACCTGCACCTGACGATCCTGTCAGGGCTCGACGGCGAGGTCGCCCACCAGGTGATCCGTAGTCTCGAGGCATGGAGCTGCTCGTGATCCTGGCGTTGCTCGCCATCCTCATGGTCGCGCTCGGGGTGTCCAACCGCCGGGCGCAGGCCCGCGAGCTGACCCGGCGTGCCGCCGAGCTCGAGCCGGTCAAGAAGCTGGCCTACGAGGACATCACCGCCCTCGGCACCGAGCTCCAGCAGCTCGACGCGGAGGTGCGCGGGGTGACCCTCGACGAGGGCGCCCGGTCCGACTACCAGCGCGCGCTGGACGCCTACGAGGACGCGAAGGCCTCGGGCGACGCGATGAGCCGGCCGGACGACATCCGGCACGTCACCGAGATCCTGGACGACGGGCGCTACGCCATCGCCTGCGTGCGCGCCCGGGTCGCCGGAGAGCCGCTCCCGACCCGCCGCCCGCCGTGCTTCTTCGACCCTCGCCACGGCCTGTCGGTCGCCGACGTGGACTACGCCCCGCCCGGGGGTGCCGTGCGGGCGGTCCCGGCCTGTGCCCTGGACGCGGAGCGGGTCCGGGTGGGCGCCGACCCCGACGTCCGCACCGTCATGACCGGCTCGCGCCGGGTGCCCTACTGGCAGGGCGGACCGGCCTACGCGCCGTACGCCGCCGGTTACTTCGCCGCCGGAGCCGGCATGAGCCTGCTCTTCGGTGGGCTGCTCATCGGCTCGATGGGTGGCTGGGGCTTCGGTGACGCCGGGGGCGACCAGGGCGGCGCCGACGCCGGCGACGCTGGCGGCGACTACGGCGACGGTGGCGGCGACGGTGGCGGTGACGCCGGCGGAGACTTCGGGGGCGGTGATCTCGGCGGTGGCGACATGGGCGGATTCGGCGACTTCGGCGGCGGGTTCGACTTCTGAGCCGCAGGCACGCGACAGCGGGAGATGCGTGACGGATACGTTCTCCAGGTGAGGAACCTGGTCGCGGTGCCCCTGCTCGTCGTGCTGACGCTGCTGGGCGGGCCGGCGGTCGCCGCGGAGGTCGAGCCGCTGCCGACCGGGACCGACGTCGACTACCAGCTCGGTGGGGCCATTGACGCCCCGGCCCACGTCGGGATCGTGGTGCGCGACCGCGAGGAGCCGCCGCAGGAGGGTCGCTACAACGTCTGCTACGTGAACGGCTTCCAGACCCAGCCGCAGGAGAAGAGGTTCTGGCGCAAGCGCCCGCAGCTCCTGCTCCACGACCGCACGGGCGACCTGGTGGTGGACGAGGCCTGGGGCGAGTGGCTCCTCGACCTGCGCACCGCCGAGAAGCGGAAACGGATCTCCCGGATCGTCGGCCGGTGGACCGCGGGCTGCGCGGAGGACGGCTTCGACGCCGTCGAGTACGACAACCTCGACTCGTTCACCCGCAGCGACGGGCTTCTGAGGCGGGGGCACGCGCTGCGGTACGCCCGCCTGCTCACGAAGCGCGCACACCGCGAGGGGTTGTCGGTGGGCCAGAAGAACCTGGCGGGCTTCGACGGTCACCGGGTCGGCTACGACTTCGCGGTCTCGGAGGAGTGCGGCCGCTACGACGAGTGCGGAGCCTATGTCGCCGACTACGGCGACCAGGTGCTGATGGTCGAGTACCGGACCCGGGACTTCCGGCGCACCTGCGAGCAGCACGGCGCGACGCACGCGGTGGTGCTGCGGGACCGGGACCTGTCTCCGAAGGGGGTGCACTCCTGGTGCTGAACCACACCAGCCTGGGGGAGTCCGGGCCCGAGGTCGCCTTCTGCCACGGGCTGTTCGGGCAGGGGAAGAACTGGACCGGGATCGGCAAGGCCGTGGCGGACGACCACCGGGTCCTGCTCATCGACCTGCCCGACCACGGGCAGTCGCCGCGCAGCGAGCGGTTCGACTACCTCGCCTACGCCGACCAGGTGGCCGAGCTGATCGACGCCGAGGGCGGCTCGCACGACCCGGTGGCGCTGGTGGGCCACTCGATGGGCGGCAAGGTGGCGATGCTGGTCGCGCTGCGCCGGCCCGACCTGGTCGAGAGACTCGTCGTGGTGGACGTCGCACCGGTCGCCTACGACCACGCGGTCGAGTTCGACGGCTACATCGCCGCGATGCAGGCCATCGACCTCGAGACCCTCGAGCGGCGCAGCGACGCGGACGAGGCCCTGCGCGAGGCGGTTCCCGACCCGATGGTCCGCGGCTTCCTGCTCCAGAGCCTGCGCCGCGAGGGCGGGGCGTCAGGGGGCTGGCGCTGGCTCCTCAACCTCGAGCTGCTCGGCCGCGACCTCGACCTCATCACGGACTGGCCGGAGGAGCGGTTGGCAGGCGTCGCGGCCTACGAGGGCCCGGTCCTGTGGCTGGGCGGCCAGCGGTCGCCCTACGTCCGGCCCGACTACGCCACCGCGATGGACCGGTGGTTCCCCCGGAACCGCCGGGTGACGGTGAAGGACGCCGGTCACTGGGTCCACTCCGAGCAGCCGGAGGTGTTCGTCGAGGTGCTGCGCCGGTTCCTGGAGCAGCACGTCTAGTACTAGGCCTGCTGGCGGGCCCGGTAGGCCGCGACCGCGTTGCGGTTGCCGCACGCGGTCGAGCAGAACCGGCGCGACCGGTTGCGGGAGAGGTCGAGGACGATGCCCTCGCACGTGCCGTCGGCGCAGACGGCCAGCCGGGACATCTCGTCGGCGCGGATCACGTCGACCATCGCCATCGCGGTCTCCACGATGATCCGGTCGGCGAGCGGAGCGTCGAGGTCGATGGCGTGGATGTGCCAGTCGAGCTCGTCGTGCCGCACCAGCTGGGGGACGGCGCCGGCGTCGGCCAGCCACGTGTTCACCAGGTCCACCGCGGCGTCCCGGTCGGCGGTGAGGAGATCGCGCAGGCGCCCGCGGATCTCCCTGACCGCGTCCAGCTCCGCCCTGGTCCGGTCATGGCGCCCCGAGTACGAGAACTCGTCCCAGATGGCGTCCAGGTCGGTCACGGCAGTGAGGGTGTCCGGCTCGAGCGCGCTGTTGGCCATGATGACCGCGGACTGCAGCGCCATCTCCGTGTCATGGGCGAAAACCACGTTGACATGTTACATCTGCGCTCGTAGTGTCATGCTCCATGAGCACGTTGACCCATGACACCTCCCACGGTGGTCCGATCGTGCCGGTCCCCCCGCGGGCACGGCTCGGCACCGGTCTCGTGCTCGCCCTCGTCTCCGCCGGCTCGTTCGGCATGTCGGGCGCCCTGGCCCGTGGTCTCCTCGACGGCGGCTGGAGCGTCGGCGCGATCGTGACGCTGCGGATCGGCATCGCCGCAGTGGTGCTGCTGCCGTTCGCCCTGGTCGCGCTCCGCGGTCGCTGGGACCTGCTCCGGCGCAACGCCGGCCTGATCGTGTTCTACGGCCTGCTCGCCGTGGCCGGCGCCCAGTTCTGCTACTTCTCCGCCGTCCAGTACATGCAGGTCGGTCCCGCGCTGCTGATCGAGTACACCGCGCCCGCCGCCGTCGTCGTGTGGATGTGGCTGCGCCACGGTCAGCGTCCCGGGCTGATGACGCTCGCGGGTGCCGGGCTGGCAGCGCTCGGCCTGGTCCTGGTCCTCGACCTGCTGTCGGGCGCGGACCTGAGCGTGCCCGGCGTGCTCTGGGCCCTCGGGGCGATGGTCGGCTGCGCGGCCTACTACATCATCAACGGCGACGACACGACCGGCCTGCCGCCGATCGTGCTGGCCACGGGCGGGCTGGTCGTCGGTGCGGTGGTCGTGGCGCTGCTGGGCCTGGTGGGACTGCTCCCGATGGACAGCTCGACGGTCGACGTCACGTACGCCGGGGCCTCGTTCTCCTGGTGGCAGCCGGTCCTCGTCCTGGCGGTGTTCACCGCGGCGCTGTCCTACGTCACGGGGGTCGCCGCCGGCCGGCTGCTCGGGTCCCGGCTCGCCTCGTTCGTCGCCCTGACCGAGGTCGTGGCGGGCGTCCTGTGGGCGTGGCTGCTGCTGGACGAGCTCCCGCGGTCGATCCAGATCGTCGGCGGCCTGCTGATCCTCGCCGGCGTGATCGGGGTCAAGATGGGCGAGCGCTCGGTCGTCGTCGAGGAGCACGTCGAGGAACCGGTCCCCGCCTGAGGCGTGGTCCAGGAGGCGCTCACGTCGGCCTTTGCCACGTGGTCGGCGGCGTCGCGCTGGGCCAGTCCTAGCGAGCGTCCTGACGGCGTACGAGCACCTCGCGGGTCAGCATCAGCAGCGCCGCCGCGGTGGGGATGGCCAGCAGGGCGCCGACGACGCCGAGGAGGGCAGCGCCGATCAGCGCGGCGATGACCGTGACCGCGCCCGGCACGTCAACCGACTTCGACATCACCCGGGGGTAGATCACGTAGTTCTCGACCTGCTGGTAGATCACGTAGAAGATCACGCAGGCGATGCCGATCTTGGGATCCTCGGCGAACGCGATCGCGCTCACGACCACCGCACCGATCGTCGCGCCGATCATCGGGATGACGGTGAGCAGTGCCACCACGAAGCTCAGGGCAACGGCGTACTCGCTCAGTCCCACGATGAACAGGAAGATGAGCGAGGAGACGCCGGCGAACATCGCGACGATGAACGCCCCGGAGACGTAGCCGCCCACGCTGCGGATGATCTTGTCGCCGAGCTTGGTCACCCGCTCCCGGCGCGACGCCGGGGCGAGCCGGTAGAACGCCGACTTCGTCTGGGCGAAGGACGAGAGGAAGTAGAGCGTCAGCACCAGGATGATGAAGCCGTTGAACAGCGCGCCGAGCACGGCGAGACCGAAGCCGAGCGCACCTCCGAAGAGCGTGCTGACGAAGTCGCCGTCGGTCACGTAGTCGCGGATCTTGTCGATGACCTGGTACTCGTCGTCGAGGTCCTGGACCCGTTCGTTGTCCTGGAGCCGCTCGAGCCAGCCAGGGGCGTTCTCGGTGATCGACGCCACCTGGTCGGTGATCACCGGCACGATCGCCACGAGGAACAGCGTCACCGCCACGATCACGGCGACGGTCACCGTCGCGACCGCCCAGCGCCGGCGTACGCCGTGGCCCTCGATCCACTCGACAGACGGGTTGAGGCCGGCCGCGATGAAGAACGCGACGACGATCAGGACCAGCGTGCTGCTGATGGTGACGATGTTGGTCGCCAGCCAGAACGCCAGCAGCGCGCCGGAAGCGCCGACGAAACCCACGTAGAACGGCGCGTGATGGTCCAGTGGCGGACCCGGCTCCCCGAACTCCTCCGGGTTCGCGCCAGGCTCGGTCGTCCAGCCGGACTCCTCCGGGGTCTGCTGCTCCGCCGGCTCGGCCGGCGGCGAGTCAGGAGTCGTCGTCACCGAAGCCCGCGACCACGTCACGCAGCGATGCCAGCTGGGCGGTGATCGCGTCCCGGCGCTTGCTCAGCCGGTCGACCTCGGCCTTGAGCAGCGCCACCTCGCGCTGCCGCTCGGCGTCACCGCTCGACCGGACCGCCTCGGCCTGGGTCGTGGCTGCGGCGATGATCTGCTCGGCCTCGCGGCGGGCCCGGGACAGGATCGCCTCGGACTCCTTGGCGGACTGCTCCTGAGCCTCCTTGGCCTGGGTCAGCGCGTCGCGGGCGCGCTGCTCGGCCGCGGTGGCCCGGGCCTCGGCGTCCTCGACCAGCTTCTTGGTCTCCGCGATCGCGCTGGTGTGGTGCTCGCTCGCCTCGCGGGCCAGCCGCTCGCGCTCGACGGCCAGGAGCCGCTTGGCCTCCTGGACCTCGCGGTCGACGGCGGCACGCTGCTGCTCGGCGTCGCGCTGGGCACCGGTCCGCAGCTCGGTGGTCTCCTGCTGGGTGGCCAGCCGGAGCTGCTCGGCCTCGCGGGTGGCGCTGGCGACCAGGTCCTGGGCCTCGCTCTGGGCCAGCGACCGGGTCCGCTCGGCGTCGGTGAGCATCCGGGTGCGCTGTTCCTCGAGCTCCTTGAGCTGGACGATGCGCATGTCCTCCGCCTCGCGAGCGGCCTCGGCCTTGATCGCCTGGGCGTCGCGGGCGGCCTGGGCGCGGATCTCCTCGGCGTCGCTCTGGGCGACGGCCCGCATCTCCGACGCCTCCTCCTCGGCCAGCCGGAGCATCGCCGAGGCGCGGCCGCCGAGACCGGCGTAGGACGGGTTCTTGACCTCGTCGAGCTGGCCGAGAAGGCTGTCGAGGGCGGTCTCCAGCTCGGCGCTGCGGGTCTCGTGCTGAGCGATCGCGGCCGTCAGCGCGGCCCGGTCGGCGGCCAGCTGCTGCAGCCGCTGGTCGACCGCCGCCGCGTCGTAGCCGTTCTTGCGGACGACCGGCAGCGGGCCGGTCGGCGGGGGAGGCACGGGGCCGGGCGCGGGCGAGATCGCCGGCACCGCGACGGTCGCCGTGCCGGGGGTCTCGGACCTGGCCGGTGGCGTGGGCGGCGCGGTCTGCTGGGTCGTCTGCTGCGTCGGTTGCTGCGCCGGTTGCTGGGTCGCCTGCTGGGGGGCAGGCTCCTTGGTCGGGACCGGCCGGGTGGGCTCCGCGGTGGACTGCCCCGCCTTGGCCGCGTCCTTGGGGAGCGCCGGGATGACGACGGTCGCCTCGGTGTCCGGGTCGGCCGTGGCCTCCGGCTGCTCCTGAACCGCCGGAGACTGCGCCGTCACCTCGCCGGTGTCGGAGTTCTCCTCGGGCGCGTCGTCGAAGATGGACAGACCCTGGTTCATGGAAACGGGCTCACTTCCGGGTGGGGGCACGGTCGGGTCACCCACTCTGCCCGATGTGAACGCGTTGCGCACACCCCGGCTCGAGCGCCGCGCTCAGACGTCCCGGAACCGGTTGATCTCGGCCTCGTGCTTGCTCCGCAGCTCGGCGTTCCGCACCCCGAGGCCCTCCTCGGGGGCCAGGCAGAGGACGCCGATCTTGCCCTGGTGGAGGTTGTGGTGGACGTCGAGAGCGGCCTGCCCGACCTCGTCGAGGCTGTAGGTCCTGGACAGCGTCGGGTGGATCTTGCCCTTGGCGATGAGCCGGTTGGCCTCCCACGACTCGCGGTAGTTGGCGAAGTGCGAGGAGATGATCCGCTTGAGGTTCATCCACAGGTAGCGGTTGTCGTACTCGTGCATGTAGCCGCTCGTGGACGCGCAGGTGGTGATGGTGCCGCCCTTGCGGGTGACGTAGACGCTGGCGCCGAAGG
>NZ_JAEMSS010000182.1 GCF_016462705.1 Nocardioides sp.
GGATCGGCGACGTGGTCGTCAAGGAGGACCGCCCGGAGATCCGGGGCATGGTCCACACCGTCCGTCACCTCGTGACGGTCGAGGAAGTGAACTAGTCACATGACACTCAAGCTGCACCACCTCCGCCCCGCCCCGGGCGCCAAGACCGCCAAGACCCGCGTGGGTCGCGGTGAGGCCTCCAAGGGCAAGACCGCGGGCCGTGGCACCAAGGGCACCAAGGCCCGCTACCAGGTCCCGGCGGCGTTCGAGGGTGGCCAGATGCCCATCCACATGCGCCTGCCCAAGCTCAAGGGCTTCAAGAACCCCTTCAAGGTCGAGTTCCAGGTCGTCAACCTCGACCGGATCAGCGACCTGTTCCCCGAGGGTGGCGACGTGACCGTCGACGACCTCGTCGCCAAGGGCGCCGTCCGCAAGAACGAGCCCGTCAAGGTGCTCGGCCAGGGCGAGATCTCGGTCAAGGTCAACGTCTCGGCGCAGGCCTTCTCCAGCAGCGCCAAGGAGAAGATCGAGGCCGCGGGCGGAACTACCACGCTCGTCTGAGGCGTTCCTGAGGCAGGACAACCTGGCAGCACACGCGTGTTGTTAGGCTGACCCGGGCCCCATCGGGCCTGGGAGTCAAACGGTTGAAGGGGTAGGGCAATCTCGTGCTGAAGGCGTTCGTGAACGCGTTCCGGACCCCGGACCTGCGGCGCAAGCTGCTGTTCGTCCTGCTGATCGTCGTGATCTTCCGGGCCGGCTCCCAGATCCCGGCGCCCGGGGTCAACGTCGCCAACGTGCAGTCGTGCCTCAACGACCAGGAAAGCGGCATCTACAACCTGATCAACCTGTTCAGCGGCGGGGCGCTCCTGCAGCTGACGATCTTCGCGCTCGGGATCATGCCGTACATCACGGCGAGCATCATCCTGCAGCTGCTGGTCGTGGTGATCCCCCGGCTCGAGGCCCTCAAGAAGGAGGGCCAGGCCGGGCAGACCAAGATCACCCAGTACACCCGCTACCTGACGCTGGGACTCGCGCTGCTCCAGGCGACCGGCATCGTGGCCCTGGCCCGCTCGGGCAACCTGCTCCAGAACTGCAACCAGGACCTGCTGCACAGCAACGGCACCCAGACCTTCCTGGTCATGGTCATCACGATGACCGCCGGCACCGCGGTCATCATGTGGCTCGGCGAGCTCATCACCGAGCGCGGCGTCGGCAACGGCATGTCGATCCTGATCTTCTGCCAGGTCGTCGCCACCTTCCCGAGCGCCATGTGGCAGGTCGGGCAGCAGCAGGGCTGGTGGACCTTCGGCGTCGTGCTCGCCATCGGCATGGTCATCGTGGCGGCCGTCATCTTCATCGAGCAGGCTCAGCGCCGGATCCCGGTCCAGTACGCGCGCCGGATGGTCGGCCGCAAGATGTTCGGCGGCTCCTCGACCTACATCCCGCTCAAGGTCAACCAGGCCGGCATCATCCCGGTCATCTTCGCGTCCTCGCTGCTCTACCTCCCGGCCATGGCCGTGCAGTTCAACCAGAACAGCGACTCGGAGTGGATCTCGTTCGTCAGCAAGTACTTCGTCACGGGTGACCACCCGCTCTACATGGCCCTCTACTTCGGGCTCATCGTCTTCTTCACCTACTTCTACGTCTCGATCACCTTCAACCCCAACGAGGTGGCCGACAACATGAAGAAGTACGGCGGCTTCATCCCCGGGATCCGGGCGGGCAAGCCGACCGAGGACTACCTGTCCTACGTCCTGTCCCGCATCACTGCGCCAGGAGCTCTCTACCTCGGTCTGATCGCCCTGATCCCGCTGATCGCCCTCGTGCTGATCGACGCGAACCAGAACTTCCCCTTCGGCGGCACCTCGATCCTCATCATGGTCGGCGTGGCCCTCGACACCGTGAAGCAGATCGAGAGCCAGCTCCAGCAGCGCAACTACGAAGGGTTCCTGCGCTAGTGAGAGCAACTCGATGCGACTCCTGATCATGGGTCCGCCCGGTGCGGGCAAGGGGACCCAGGCCAAGTACGTCGCCGAGCACTTCAAGATCCCCGCGATCTCCACCGGCGACATCTTCCGGGCGAACGTCGGCCAGGGCACCCCTCTGGGCATCGAGGCCAAGCGCTACATGGACGCGGGCGAGTACGTCCCCGACGAGGTCACCAACCTGATGGTGCGCGACCGGATCGACGAGCCGGACGCGGTCGCGGGCTTCCTGCTCGACGGCTACCCGCGCACGCTGGCCCAGGTCGAGGAGCTCGACGGGATGGTCGCGTTCACCGGCCACAGCCTGGACGCGGTGATCGTCCTCACCGCCGACCGCGACGAGATCGTGGAGCGCCTGCTGCGCCGGGCCCAGACCGAGGGGCGTGCCGACGACACCGAGGACGTCATCCGCCGGCGCCAGGAGGTCTACGCCGAGGAGACCGAGCCGTTGATCGCGATCTACCGGGAACGCGGGCTCACCCACGAGGTCGACGGCATGGGCGAGGTCGACCAGGTGACCCAGCGCATCTTCGACTCCCTCAACGGCGTCATCGAGAGCTGAGACCGCGAGCCCGGCCGTCGCGGGCGCATGGGAGACTTCCCCTGAAGAGGGGAGTATTCCTTCGCTGCGGGCTCGTCAGCACGAACGCTTGCGTTCCGGACCCGTGGGTCGCCGTGCGTTCCGGGCACCGGTGACGGAAGAGACCTCTGACGGTCCCCCGTCCCCTCATACCAACAGGAGCCCCACCAGTGGATGTCTCACCCCTCGTCTGGACCATCACGATCGTGCTCACGACGGGCCTGCTGCTCGTCGACGTGTTCGTGGTCGGGCGGCGTCCGCACGAACCGACCACGCGTGAGGTCTCGCGGCACCTGGCGTTCTTCATCGGGCTGGCCGTCGTCTTCGGGATCGGCGTGTGGGTGTTCTCCGGGGCGCAGTACGGCGGGGAGTTCTTCGCCGGCTGGCTGACCGAGTACTCGCTGTCGATCGACAACCTCTTCATCTTCATCATCATCATGACGAAGCTGAAGGTGCCGCGTCAGTACCAGCAGACGGCACTGCTGATCGGCATCGTCATCGCCCTGGTCATGCGCGGGATCTTCATCGCCGTCGGTGCGGCCGCGATCAACAACTTCAGCTGGGTGTTCTACCTCTTCGGGCTGTTCCTCGTGTGGACCGCCTGGAAGCTCGCCAAGGACGACGACATGGACGGCGAGCACTACGACCAGCCCCGGATCGTCACCTACGCGCAGACCCACCTGCCGGTCACGGACCAGTGGAACGGCGTCAAGCTGTCGATCAAGGAGAACGGCAAGCGGCTCTGGACGCCGATGTTCATCGTCGTCCTCTCGCTCGGCATGACCGACCTGCTGTTCGCGCTGGACTCGATCCCCGCGATCTACGGCCTGACCCGGGAGCCCTACCTGGTCTTCACCGCCAACATCTTCGCGCTGATGGGTCTGCGGCAGCTGTACTTCCTCATCGGCGACCTGCTGCAGCGGCTGGTCTACCTGTCCTACGGGCTGGCCGTGCTGCTCGCGTTCATCGGGGTCAAGCTGATCCTGCACGCGATGCACGAGAACGAGCTGTCGTTCATCAACGGCGGCAACCACATCGAGTGGGCTCCGGAGATCCCGATCTGGGTCTCGTTGCTGGCGATCGTCGGGATCCTGGGCGTCACCACGGTGCTGAGCCTGGCCAAGGACCGACGGGACCGCCTTCGGGCCGCGGCCGACACCACGCCCTAGCCTGGTCCGATGAGGATCGGTCCCGGGGCTCTGCTGGCTGTGGTGACGGCGATGATCGCGCTGGTCGTCGGCGGGCCACCCGGGGCCGGGGCCGCTGCGGACACCCGAACGGCTGCTGGCGAGCGGTCCGTGCCCCAGCGCGTCGTGGGCACCGGCAGCCCTGCCTCGTGCACGTCCCGGGCGGTCGTCCGCGCGGTGCAGGCGGGCGGCACGATCACCTTCGACTGCGGGCCGGACCCGGTCACCATCGTGATGAGGAGGACCGCGAAGGTGGTCAACACCAACCCGGTGACGGTGATCGACGGGGGTGGGCTGGTCACCCTGAGCGGCGAGGGCGAGCGCCGGATCCTGTACCAGAACACCTGCGACCCGAAGCAGGTGTGGACGACCGACCACTGCCAGGACCAGAAGGACCCGTTGCTGGTGCTGCGTGGCCTGCGGTTCGAGCGGGGCGACGCGACGGGGGAGACCGCCGAGGGCGGCGGTGGCGGCGCGGTGTTCGTCCGCGGCGGACGGCTCAAGGTCGTGGACTCGGAGTTCGACCGCAACCGGTGCGACCGCACCGGGCCCGATCTCGGAGGCGCGGCGATCCGGGTGCTCAGCCACTGGTCCCCCAAGCCGGTGCGGGTCGTGCGCAGCGCCTTCACCCGCGGACGCTGCTCCAACGGCGCCGCGCTGAGCAGCATCGGGGTGTCCTGGCGGATCAAGGACAGCGTCTTCCGCGGCAACCGGGCGATCGGCCGCGGCGCCAACCCGGCCCGACCCGGCACCCCCGGTGGCGGGAGCGGGGGCGCCATCTACCTGGACGGCAACACCTTCACGCTTCGGCTGGACCGGACCCTGATGGAGGGCAACCGGGCCCGCGAGGGCGGTGGGGCCATCTTCTTCGTCTCCAACGACCGCACCGGGTCGATGACGCTGTCGGGCTCCACGCTGCGCGACAACCCCAGCCTCGGGTTCGAGACCCTCCCCGGCATCTTCTTCCTCGGGGCGAAGGCGTCGTTCGTCGACGGCACGACGGTGGAGTAGGGCGTCGACCGCACCCGTCGAGGAATGCCAGGCGCCACCGCCGTGGTTGTGTCCAGGTGACCTCCTCGCCAGCGCTGTCCGTCCTCGACCTGGTGCCCGTGCGCACCGACCAGACGAGCGCGGACGCCGTCGCGGCGACGCTGACGCTGGCCCGGACCGCCGACGAGCTCGGCTACCACCGCTACTGGCTCGCCGAGCACCACAACATGCCGGGCATCGCGTCGACCAACCCGCCGGTCATCATCGCGATGCTCGCCGCGGCCACGTCGCGGATCCGCGTCGGCTCGGGCGGCGTGATGCTGCCCAACCACGCCCCGCTCGTGGTGGCCGAGCAGTTCGCGCTGCTCGAGGCGGCCTACCCGGGCCGGATCGACCTCGGCATCGGCCGCGCACCGGGGACCGACCCGGTCACCTCCTACGCACTGCGGCACGGCGCGGGTGGGGTCACCGACGAGGCCGTCAGCCGCTTCCCCGAGTACGTCGACAACATCCTGACGATGATGGAGCCGTCCGGGGCCGCGCTCAGCGTGGCCGGCCGCCGGCACACCCTCCGGGCCACGCCCGTCGCGACGTCCGTGCCGAGCATCTGGCTCCTCGGCTCGTCCGACTACTCGGCCCGGCTGGCCGCCGAGAAGGGGATGCCGTACGTCTTCGCCCACCACTTCTCCGGCAGCGGCACCGCCGAGGCGCTGGAGCTCTACCGGTCGACGTTCCGGCCGTCGCCGGAGCTGGCGGAGCCGCGCACCTTCCTCACCGTCAACGCCGTCGTCGCCGAGAGCTCCGAGGAGGCCGAACGCCGGGCGCTCCCCAACCTGCTGATGATGGTCGCCCTGCGCACCGGCCAGCCGCTCGGGCCCCAGCTGCTCGTGGAGGAGGCCGAGAAGGTCGAGCTCCCGGAGCCGCACCGGGCGCTGGTCGCGGCGATGCGGGACCGCTGGGTGATCGGCTCGGCCGAGCAGGCCCGGTCCCAGGTCGCCGAGCTCGCGGCGGCGTACGCCGTCGACGAGGTCATGGTGCACCCCGTCGCCGCCGCGCACGTCGGCACCGACCCGGCCGGCAGCCCGGCCCGGGAGGAGACCCTGCGCCTCCTGGCCGAGCCGGGCAGGTCCTGAGCGCGGTCAGCGGACCGCCCGCACCGCCTCGCGCGCCTGCCGGATCGAGACGGCGAGCGGAGCGCTGGTCCCCGCGACCGCCCCGGAGAGCAGCCGGATGGTGAGCGTGGGTGGGCCGGCCGCCGTGACGGGCTCGGTGTCCGAAGTGCTCATCACACACCCGAAGGCGATGTTGCTGGCGGTCGGGAGGGTCACGATCCGGGTGGAGTCGGTGATGTAGGCGGGGGAGTCGACGCTCATGTTGAGGCCCACGTGAACCCCCGACACGTTCCCCGACCCGGTCAGCACGCTGGCCTCGGAGGCCAGGCATCCGACGAACCAGTCGCTGTTGTCGGTGTCCACCGCCAGGTTGAGGTTCATCAGGTAGGTCCCGGCGGGGAGCTGGAACTGACGGAAGCTGGGCCCTTCGGGCAGCGCCGCCCCGGTGGCGACGAGCGCGTGGGCGGTCACCCCCGGCTCGAGCTGCCCCGCGGTGCTGCCGCCGAGGAGCTCCGCGTTCAGGTTCTTGACCAGGTCCTTGGTGTTCACCGCGAGGGCGGGGCCCTTCTTGGCCTTGAGCTTGAGGGCCGGACCCTTGCCGGTGTTCTTGAGCGTGGTGCTCTTCTCGGCCTTGTTGGTCTTGCCGAGGAGGAGGGTGTCGGCCTTGTCGGCGGCGTGGGCGACGACGTTGACGCCGCCCACGATGACGGCGGCCGCCCCGATGACGGCGAGCGCGCCACGGACCCGCCGGGCCGGTGCTGAGGACGAGGTGGTCATGATGATGAGGCTCCCTGGCTCGGGGCCGATCACAGCGTCGGCCGAGAGCACCCATCAAAGCCCGGCGGTCCCCGCCAGGGACATCCCCCAGAATGACTAAACGGCGGCGACCTCGATTCGTATTTCGGGCCGGTCCTGCCTAAACTGGTCAGTCGGCCCAACATGGGCCTGTCTTGCGCTGCCTCACGGCTGCCCGGACGCGGACGTCTCGACTTCTCCAGGGTCGTGACGCGAGCGCTCGGCGAGGTGTGCGAGCAGGCGTCGTGAGGTCCACGCCCCGAAGGGGCGGCGGTTCCCGGGCCAACGGTAGACAACCAAGCAAGCAACGGATTGTGGAGGACATGCCGAAGAAAGAAGGCGTGATCGAGATCGAGGGCACCGTCGTGGAGGCCCTTCCCAATGCCATGTTCCGCGTGGAGCTTGCCAACGGGCACAAGGTGCTCGCCCACATCAGCGGCAAGATGCGCCAGCACTACATCCGGATCCTCCCCGAGGACCGTGTGGTGGTGGAGCTCTCGCCGTACGACCTCACCCGTGGTCGCATCGTCTACCGCTACAAGTAATTCGCCCCAGCCGAAAGCGAGTCCTTCGACATGAAGGTCAACCCGAGCGTCAAGCCCATCTGTGACAAGTGCAAGGTGATCCGTCGCCACGGCCGCGTCATGGTGATCTGCGAGAACCCGCGTCACAAGCAGCGCCAGGGCTGATCGGCCCCAGCGCTCAGCACCACATCAGAACCACCGCTGGACCACAACTGAACAACCTCACATCGTGATCGCTAGCCAGGGCGACCTGGCGAACCCACCTCCGGAGCAGCAGGCCGGAGCCCCCTGCGGGGGGACGCATCACGACCGACACCGCTGCGAACCACGCAAGGACTCTGTCCTTCAAGGAAGGGCCAACATGGCACGCCTCGTTGGTGTGGATCTCCCGCGCGACAAGCGCATCGAGATCGCACTCACCTACATCTACGGCATCGGCCGTACCCGCGCTCAGCAGCTGCTCGCCGCGACCGGGGTCAACCCCAACGCCCGCGTGCACGAGCTGGGCGACGACGAGCTGGTCAAGCTCCGCGACGAGATCGAGACCAACTTCAAGATCGAGGGTGACCTCCGTCGCGAGGTCCAGGCCGACATCCGTCGCAAGATCGAGATCGGCTCCTACCAGGGCCGCCGTCACCGCCAGGGCCTGCCGGTCCGCGGTCAGCGCACCAAGACCAACGCTCGCACCCGCAAGGGCCCGAAGCGCACCGTTGCCGGCAAGAAGAAGGCGAAGTGATCTAGAGATGCCTCCCAAGACTCGCGCGACCGCCAAGAAGGTCCGTCGCAAGGAGAAGAAGAACGTCGCTCAGGGCGAGGCCCACATCAAGAGCACGTTCAACAACACGATCGTGACGATCACCGACCCCACGGGTGCGGTCATCGCCTGGGCGTCCGCCGGCACCGTCGGCTTCAAGGGCTCCCGCAAGTCCACCCCGTTCGCCGCTCAGATGGCGGCCGAGGCCGCCGGTCGCCGGGCCATGGACCACGGCATGAAGAAGATCGACGTCTTCGTCAAGGGCCCCGGCTCGGGCCGTGAGACCGCGATCCGCTCCCTGGGTGCGATCGGCCTCGAGGTCGGCACCATCCAGGACGTCACGCCCACCCCCCACAACGGTTGCCGCCCGCCCAAGCGCCGGCGCGTCTGACCCGAGACAGAAGGAGAGACTGACA
>NZ_JAEMSS010000183.1 GCF_016462705.1 Nocardioides sp.
TCGCTGAGCATCTCCAGCACGACCCACCGGGTGGAGTACGCCGGGTCGCTGGTGCTCACGGGCGTCGTCGCCGACGACGAGGGCGCCGGCCTGGAGGACGTCAAGGTCGCGCTCATGCAGCTCGAGGACGGGGAGTGGCAGCGGGTCGGGTCCGGCACCACCGACGAGGACGGCGCGGTCTCCCTGGTGGCACCTCCGGTCTACGAGAACACCGCGATGCGGCTGAGGACGAAGGACGCCAGGAGCGAGCGCTGGCGGGTGCGGGTGCGACCGGAGCTCCGGCTGGCGCCGACCGTCGATGGCGACACCGTCACCATCGTGGCGGCCGCGACGGGCGGGCACGCGGGTGACGTGGTCACGCTCAGCGGCCGTCGCGACGGGCAGCGGGTCACCCTCGCCACCGGCATCCTCGGGGCCGACGGGACGGTCACCTTCCAGGTCCAGCAGGAGGCCAGGAAGGCGCGGTACGCCGGTCGGCTCGAACCGACCGAGCGGCACACCGTGGACCGGGTGGCCGTGGTCGTCGTGAAGCCGCAACCTCAGGATGACGACGAGGAGACGCCCCCGCCGTCACCCTGAGGTTCAGACCGGTCAGTCCTGCCGGTCAAGTCCTGCAGGTCAGTCCTGCCGGCGGTCCTGCTTCTTGGTCTCGACCAGCTCGTCCAGGCGGTCGGCGTCGGCACGTGCCTCGGCGGCGTCGCGGGCGGTCTCCCGCGCCTCGTCGGCCTTCGCCTTCGCCTTCCGCTGGGCGGCCTTCTTCCGGGCCGCGGCGGCGGCCTCCTTGCGCTGCTGCTGCTGCTCCGCGGACTCGACGACCTGCACGGCACGCTCGTCGGCGGACTTCTTCCTGGCCGACGCGGTCGACCGAGCGCGCAGCTTCGCCTCCTGCTTGGCGCGTACCTCGACGGCCTCCGCCTTCTCGGGCGCGGAGGCGATCCGTTCCTGCGCCGTCGAGCGCTTCTCGGCGGCCTGGCGACGCCCCGCACGGAAGACCTCGTCGGCCTGCTCCCGCTTGGCAGCCGCGTCCTCGTCCAGGCGTGCCGCGGTCACGCGCTTGTCCAGCCGGTCGAGCCGGTCGGCGCCGCGCTGGGCGATGGCGCGGTTGCTGGTGAGCCTGCCCGCCAGCTTGTCGGCCGAGCCCAGGGCGCGGTCCAGCGTGACTCGGGTGGTCGAGGTGTCCGGGAGCCTGTCCGCGAGCGCGCCGTCGACCAGCGCGAGCGGGAGCCTGGCGATCTCGTAGGGCAGGGCGACAAGGGTGCTGATCATCGGGGTCCTCACTTCTCGGTCTGCTCGCGAAGCCGGTCGGCCTCGCGCTCGGCGGCATCGGCCTCGTGCTCGAGACGGGTCCGCTCGGCGGCGGCCCGCTGCTCGGCGGCGACGGCCTCGGTGGCCAGCTCCTGCCCCTCACGGATCTGGGCCTGGCCGGCCTGCACCGCTCGCTCCTCGGCAGCCGCGCGGCCCGCGACCTCCGCGCGTGCCGCCTCCTGCTCGGCAGCGGCGTGCTCGCCGGCCCTGGCCTGCTCGGCGATGCGCTCCTGGCGGTCCGCCTCGGCCCGGGCGACCGACTCCTCGCGGGCGGCCTCGGCGTTCGCCTCCCGGACGTCCTCGGCCGCCTCCGCGCGTTGCGCGTCGGCGATCGCCTCGTCGGCCACTGCCTCCTTGCGGCGGGTGGCCTCCGCCTGCTGGACGTGCCCCTCCTCGACGAGGGCGTCGTTGCCGGTGACGGCACCGGCAACCTCCTTGGCCTTGCCCGCGAGGCTGTCGAGCAGGCCTTCACGGGCTTCTGCTGCGGTGTTCTTGGTCATGACTCTCCCGTGCCCGATCCGGCCGCTCGCAAGCGTCGTCCCGTGTGTGACCTGCGCGTCACGGTGGGGCACCCCGCGGGGAGAGGGAGGGAGAAGGGCGCACCAGCGGCGTGCCGTAGGTCCCGGTCCTGCGTGACCTCCGGCCGTGGGTCCGCGGTCCCGGGCGGGGCAGGCTCCTTCCATGAGCACAGCGATGGAGCACGACCACGCCCCGACCTCGGACGGGGGCCCCGCCAAGAAGGCGTGGGTGCTGGTCGAGTCGATGTTCGGCAACACCGAGACCGTCGGCGCGGCCGTCGCGCGCGGCCTCGCGCTCGAGGGCTTCGACGCCGAGGTCTTCGGCGTCCTCGACGCCCCGGACCGGGTGCCGGACGACCTCGCGCTTCTGGTGCTCGGCTCGCCGACCCATGCGTTCTCGATGAGCCGGGCGAGCACCCGCGCGGACGCGGTCCGGCAGGGTGCCGACCCGGAACGCGCGACCTCCGGCCTGCGTGAGTGGCTGGGCGGCTGCCACCCCGGCGACCACCCACCGCCGGTCGCTGTGTTCGACACTCGGGTGAGCAAGGTCCGTCGGCTGCCGATGGCGGCCGGGCCCGCGGCCCGCCGGCTGGCGCACGCCAAGGGCTTCGCGGTGCTGGACCGGCCGACCTACTACCTGGTGGACGACGTCCAGGGACCGCTCGCCGCCGGCGAGGTCGCCCGGGCGGCGGCCTGGGGCCGCAGGATCGGGGCGCTCTGCCAGGACTGGTGGACCGCCCGCGCGCTGAGCAGGTAGCCGCCGCGCGGGGCGCAGCGGCTAGCCGAGGATCGGCACCCGCCAGTCGACGGTGGTGCCAACGCCGGCGTTCGAGGTGACCGACAGCGTGCCCCCGTGCTTGAGGGCCCGTTCGCGCATGTTGCCCAGCCCGCTCTCCCGGACCCCCTCGCCCATGCCGCGGCCGTTGTCGCTGACCAGCACCCTGATCTCGTCGCCGGCGCTGACCAGCACCTCGACGGTGGTGGCCTCGGCGTGCCGGCTGGCGTTGGACAGCGACTCGCCGAGCACCGCGAGCAGGTCGGGCGCCACGTGGTCGGGCACGAGCGTGCGCACCGGTCCCTCGACCCTCAGGGTGGGCCGGAACTTCAGGGTCGACGCGGCGCGGTCGACCAGGCGGGTCACCTCGGTCTGGAGATCGGTCGAGTCGGCCAGCGTGCCGAGCGCGAAGATCGTCCGGCGGATGTCCTTGATCGTCTCGTCGAGGTCGTCGACCGCGGTGGCGAGCCGCGCCGTCACCGCCTGGTCCGACGTCGAGCGGGCGACGCTCTCGAGTCCCAGGCCGACCGCGAACAGCCGCTGGATCACCAGGTCGTGGAGGTCCCGCCCGATCCGGTCCCGGTCCTCGAACAGCAACAGCCGCTGCTGGTCGGCGCGAGCGCGCCCGAGCTGGAGAGCGAGCGCGGCTTGCTCGGCGAAGCTGGCGGGCAACGCCGGGTCCAGCGTGTCGGCCGCGTACGCCCGCTCCGGGAGCCAGGCCAGCGTGAGAGCGCCCTCGACGGCGCCGCGAGCGCCGAGAGGGACGACGATCGCCGGCCCGACCGGCGGCAGCCCCAGCGCGGCCGACCAGTCGACCGCCCCGGGCGCGGCGCCGAGGTCGGTCACGCTCACCGGAGCCTGCTCGCGCACCACCTCCGCGGCCAGCGACTCCTCCATCGCGACGCTCAGCAGCGCATCGCGGCTGATCTCCGCGCCGGAGAGGACCTCGAGCACGAGCTCCTCCGGGACCCGTCCCGAGACGACCCAGGCGAGATCGGCCCCGGCCACCGAGCGGGCCCGGTCGGCGATGATCTGCAGGGCCGCGTGCTGCGAGGCGGGGTCGGCCAGCACGCCGGTGATCTCAGCGGTCGCCGACAGCCACTCCTGCCGCTGCTCGGCCTCCTCGTAGAGCCGGGCGTTCTCGATCGCCACGCCGGCGGCCGCGGCCAGGGCGACGACGATGCTCTCGTCCTCCGCCGTGAAGTCGATCCCGCCCGCCTTCTCGGTCAGGTAGAGGTTGCCGAAGACCTTGTCGCGGATCCGCACGGGCACCCCCAGGAAGGAGCTCATCGGAGGGTGGCCCTCCGGGATGCCGTAGGAGGCCGGGTGCGCGGTGAGGTCGTGCAGGCGCAGCGGCTCCGGCTGGTCGATGATCAGCCCGAGCAGGCCGTGACCCGAGGGCAGCTCGCCGATCTCGACGACCTGCTCGTCGGACATCCCGTGGTGGATGAAGGTCCGCAGCCGGCGCTCGCGGCCCATGTCGAGCACGCCCAGAGCGGCGTACTGCGCGTCCACCAGGTCACTGGCGATGACCACGATCCGTGACAGCACGCCGTCGAGGGACAGGTCGGCCGCCATCGTGACCACGGCGTCGAGCAGCAGCCGCAGCCGGGCCTGCTCGTCGAGGACCCCGTGGACCCGGGCCAGCACCTCGCGCAGCAGCTCGTCGAACTCGACGTCCGCGAGGCCCTCGTGGTCTGACACGCGCTCACGCTAGCAACGCCGGGCCCGCCGGTGCCGGAACGGTGCGGTGAGGCCGCCCGACCCGTCCCGCTCGGGACCTGTGGCCCTCCGTGCCCCGGCGGGTGTGCGGGAGACTGATCCGCATGGACGAGCCGACCGACCGCCAGCTCACCGACCTGGACGAGGCCGAGTGCTATCGGCTCGCCGCCACCGAACCGGTGGGCCGCCTGGTCTGGACCGGACCGGACGGGCCATCCGTCGTCCCGGTGAACTTCACCCTCGAGGAGGGCGTCGTCCGGGTGCGGACCGCCGCCTACTCCGCGCTGGCCCAGCAGTGCGACGACAGCCGGGTGGCCTTCGAGGTCGACGCGTACGACCCGGACAGCCGGCTCGGCTGGAGCGTGATCCTGGCGGGCCGCGCCTCGGTCGGGTTCGTGGAGCCCGGCGCGCCCGCCCCCGAGGTGTGGCCGGTCGGCGCCAAGGCCGTGCAGCTCACGATCGAGGTGGACAAGGTCACCGGGCGCCGGCTGCGCCAGCGGTGAGCGGCGGCTGCGGTTCGGTGACGGCTGGGCTCAGGGCTGCTGGTGCTTCGTGGCGAAGATGGCGGCCTGGGTGCGGCTGGTGAGCCCGAGCTTGGCCAGCAGCGAGCTCACGTAGTTCTTGACCGTCTTCTCCGCGAGGTACATCCGCTCGGCGATCTGCCGGTTGGTCAGGCCCTCGCCGATCAGCTCCAGGATCTTCTGCTCCTGCGTGGTGAGCGCCTCCAGCTGCTGGTCGCGGGGCGGGCCGTTGCGGACCCGTTCCAGGACCCGGGCGGTCACCGTCGGGTCCAGGGTGGACTCCCCGGCCGCGACGCGCCTCACGGTGTCGATCAGGTCGTTGCCGCGCACCTGCTTGAGGATGTAGCCGGCCGCGCCCGCCATGATCGCCGAGAAGAGCGCCTCGTCGTCGTCGTACGACGTGAGGATCAGCGCCTTGATGGAGGGGTCCACCGAGCGGACGTCGCGGCACACCTCCATGCCGGTGCCGTCGGGGAGCCGGCCGTCGAGGATGGCGACGTTCGGGCGCAGCGCCGGGATCCGGCGGGTCGCCTCCTGCGCGAGGCCGGACTCGCCGACGACGACGATGTCCCCTTCCGCCTCGAGGAGCTCCTTGATCCCGCGGCGGACCACCTCGTGGTCGTCGAGGAGGAACACGCGGATCTGGGTCGACTCGGTCTCGGCCATGCACACACCGTAGACACCCCGACCACCCAGACACAGGCTGATCGGCCTTCCGGGACGGGACCAAGGTCCCTCCTCCTCGGTTCGCGCGGCACGGACAGTGGGTCCCAACCCCTCTCACGGGGTATCAGAACCACGGACCGGAGAGGACGGTGCGCCATGTTGGTTCGAGAGGTCATGACCCGCGAGGCGGTCACCGTGACTCCTCAGACCTCGGTCAAGGACGCCCTCACGGTGCTGGAGCAGCACCGCATCACGGCCGCCCCGGTCGTCGACGCCGAGCTGCGGATCCAGGGCGTCGTCAGCGAGGTCGACCTGATCCGCGACCTGGTGCCGACCGACCAGCGCACCCATGCGTGGCCGAACCAGCAGGCACCCACCGACCGGCCGCGGTCCGTGGTCGACGTGATGACCACGCTCCCCGTCACCGTGGGACCCAACACGGACGTGGCAGCCGCCATCGAGCTGATGACCACGCTGAACATCAAGAGCGTCCCCGTGGTCGGCCACGACCACCGGGTGCTGGGAATGCTCAGCCGCAGCGACATCGTCCGGGTCCTCGCGCAGTCCGACGACGAGCTGGAGCGCCAGGTCGACGCGGTGCTCGCCGAGGTCGGCCTCGGCGACTGGGAGGTGACCGTCACGGACGGCGCCGTGCAGCTCACGGGACCCGAGGACTCCCCCTACCGGATGACGGCCCGGGCGGTCGCGGAGTCCGTCCCGGGCGTGGTGGACGTGCAGGTGCGGCCTTGATCGGCTACCGCGAGGAGGTGCTGCGGCCGCTCGTCGAGCTCGCCTGCCGGGCGCCGAGCGTGCACAACACCCAGCCGTGGAAGTGGCGCACCACGGACGACGGCCTCGACCTGTTCTCCGACCCCAGCCGCGCACTCGGCGCCAGTGACCCACGGGGCCGCAACCTGGTCATCAGCTGCGGCGCCGCCCTGCACCACGCCGAGGTGGTGGCCGGCGCGATGGGTTGGGCCGCCACCGTCACCAGGTTCCCGGACGGGCCGGGCTCCAACCGGCTGGCACATCTCTCCCTCGCGCCGTCCCCCGTCTCCGACGACGCGGGAGACGTCCTCCTCGCCGTCCGGGAGCGCTGCACCGACCGGCGCCGGTTCACGTCCTGGCCGGTGCCCGACGACCTCCTGCACGCGTTCGCCCGGACCGGCGGCTCCCGCGGTGCCCACCTGGTCCCGGTCGTGGACGCGACCGACCGGTTCCGGGTCGACCGGCTCGTGGAGCGCGCCCGCTCCCTGCAGGCCCGCGACCAGCGCGTCGCCCAGGAGCAGTCGACCTGGGTCGACCACGGGCCGGACGACGGCGTCCCCTCCCAGGTGCTGCCCTCACGGGACCGGTCGACCACGGTCACCACCCCCAGCCGGTTCAGCACCGGGCTCCTCGCCGACCCGGCGCCCGAGCTGGAGAGCTCGGACGGCGTCATCCTCATCTGCGGCTACACCGACGGCCCCGAGGACTGGCTGCGCTCCGGCGAGGCGCTGAGCGCCCTGTGGCTCCGGGCGACGCTCGACGGGCTCTCGGTGGTGCCGCTGAGCCAGGTCATCGAGGTCGAGGAGACCCGGATGGCACTGCACCACGAGGTGCTCGGCGGCCTCGCGGCCCCCCACATCCTGGTGCGTCTCGGCTGGCAGGAGCTCAGCCGCAGCGAGCTCGCGCGCACCGCCCGGCGGCCCCTGGACGAGGTCCTCGACGGGCCATGACGCCGACGACGGCCGGGCGCCCGCTCGCCCGGCGCTGGGTCACCGCCTGCGTGGTGGCCGAGACGATCGGCATGACGGCCTCGGCCGCTGCGGCCCGCGGCGCGACCGGCCTCGACGGAGCCGGGGTCGCCCACGCCGCGGGCCTCGGCTTCCTGCTGGTCGTGGCGGGCGGTCTGGTGGAGGGCTCCGCCCTCGGCGCCCTCCAGGCCGGTGCGCTCGGCTCCAGGCTCGGGCCGCGGGGCCGCCGGGCCTGGTTCACGGTCACCCTGGTCCTGGCCGGCCTCGGGTGGGCGGCTGGATCGGCCCCGGCGACGCTGTCCGGCGACGACTCGGCCGGCTCGTCACCGCCGTTGGCCGCGATCCTCGCCGGAGCGGCCGGGATCGGCCTGGTGACGGGCGCCCTGCTCGGGGCCGCGCAGGCCTGGGTCCTGGCCCGCCGCGCGGCGCGACCAGCGGCCCGCCCGGGTCGCTGGGTCCTCGGCAGCGCGCTCGGCTGGACGGCGGCGATGACCGTGATCTTCGCCGGCGCGACGACCGCCGGCGCCGGGTGGCCGTGGCCCGCGGTGGTCGCACTGGGCGGGGTCACCGGCGCGCTCGCAGGTCTGAGCCTCGGTGTGGTCACCGCACCGTTCCTGGTGCGCATGTACGGGACGAGGCAGGACCAAGGTCCCGACCCGGAGAGTCCTCGGGCCATGGGGACCGCGAGCGGGGCTGCCTAGCGTCCTGACCAACGTCGTGAGCAATGTCTGCAGCGACGTCCGCAGCACGTGCCGACACCGGCCCGACCGAGCAGACCCAGGAGCCCCGATCGTGGACCCGACCGACATCGCCAGGTGGCAGTTCGCCATCACCACCGTCTACCACTTCCTGTTCGTGCCGATCACGATCGGTCTCTCGGCGATCATCGCGGGCTACCAGACCGCGTGGCTGCGGACCCGCAACGAGCAGTGGCTGCGGCTCACCAAGTTCTTCGGCAAGCTGTTCCTCATCAACTTCGCCATCGGCGTGGTGACCGGCATCGTGCAGGAGTTCCAGTTCGGGATGAACTGG
>NZ_JAEMSS010000029.1 GCF_016462705.1 Nocardioides sp.
GGGCTCCCGGACCCGCCCATCCCGGCCGGCCCGATCGACCTCGACGAGGGGGTCGAGGCCTACCCCGTGAGCCCGATCCCGGGCGTCGGCCGTGCGGCACCGGGTGCCCCGCGCACGATGGCCAGCGGGTTCGCCGGCTCGACGGCGGACCAGGCGATCATCAACGCGCTCCTGGCCGGTGAGACGGGCCGCTCCGCGGAGTCCTACGGCGCACTCGGCTCGCTGGTCTACGGGCCCGTGGTCCGCGGGGGTGAGTCGTCGTGACCGAGCCCCAGAAGCAGCCGGAGTTCGTGAGCGCGGCCGCCCTGCGCCGCCGCCGCCAGGCGGTGACCGTCTCGGCCGGGATCAAGCTCGGCATCTTCAGCATCGTCTCCGTCCTGGTCACGGGACTGCTCGCCGCGATCATGGGCAACATCGGCTTCGGCGCGGGCACCGAGTACAAGGCGATCTTCACGACCGCGTCGATGCTCGAGAAGGGTGACGACGTCCGGGTGGCGGGCGTCAGCGTCGGCGAGGTCAAGGACGTCGACCACCACGACCGCAACCACGCGATCATCACGTTCCGGGTCAAGTCCGACGTGCCCCTGACCACGGCGTCCCGCGCGGAGGTCCGCTTCCTCAACCTGGTGGGCGACCGCTACCTCGCGCTCGAGGCCGGCGCGGACGCCGGCGCGGGGCGGCTCGAGGGAGGAGACACGCTGCCGGTCGAGCAGACCAGCCCGGCGCTCGACCTGACCACGCTGTTCAACGGCTTCAAGCCGCTGTTCCAGGCACTCCAGCCCGAGCAGGTCAACGAGCTGAGCATGAACCTGGTCCAGGTGCTGCAGGGCGAGGGCGGCACGATCCAGGGCCTGCTGGAGAAGACCGCGTCGCTGACCACCACGCTGGCGGACCGGGACCAGCTGATCGGCGAGGTGGTCGACAACCTCAACACGACCCTGGCCACGGTCAACTCCCGCTCGGAGCAGGTCACCCAGCTGGTGGTGGAGCTGGAGGGGTGGATGACCGACCTGGCCGCGGACCGCCAGGTCATCGGCTCCTCGCTGGACAGCATCTCCGACCTCACCGTCGAGGTCGCGAGCCTGCTGAAGGGCGCCCGGCCGGTGCTGAAGTCGGACATCGCCGAGCTCCGCAAGCTCGCCAAGCTGCTCAACAAGAAGCAGAACCGGGACGTCGTCGTCGAGCTCTTCGACCGGCTGCCGGAGTCGATGACCGACCAGACCCGGACCGGCACCTACGGGTCCTGGTACAACTACTACGTCTGCGGGTTCTCCGGGGAGATCAAGCTGCCCGCCGGTCTCGGTGACCTCCCGGTCATCCAGCAGCTCCAGCAGCAGCTCAACCAGCTGGACTTCCGCTCGACCGCCCCTCGCTGCGCGGACACGGGGGTGCAGTGATGAAGCGCTACACGGACGCCCAGATCATGCGGCTCGGCGTGATCACCATCGTGATCATGCTGCTGATCATGGCCGCGGCCTTCAACCTCTCGAAGTTCCCCGGCTTCGGCGGCACCTCCTACACAGCGGTCTTCGCCGACGCGAGCGGCATCCACCGCGGCAACATGGTCCAGGTCGGCGGGATCCGCGTGGGGCGGGTCCAGGACGTCACGCTCGAGAGCTCCACGGTCGTGGTCAAGTTCGAGGTCGACCACGGGGTGGAGTTCGGCAAGGAGAGCGAGGCGTCGATCGAGGTGCTCAACCTGCTCGGCGAGAAGTACCTCGAGCTCACGCCGGCGGGCGAGGGGCAGCTGGCGGAGGACACCCCGATCCCGCTCGAGCGCACCGAGTCGGCGTACGACATCGTGGGGGTCTTCGGTGACCTCACCACCACCACCGAGGAGATCGACCGCGACCAGCTCGTCAACGCCCTCGACGTGGTCTCGACCACGATGACGCAGGCGGCGCCGGAGATCGAGGCGAGCTTCGACGGCATCGCCCGCCTCTCCGAGACCGTCGCCTCGCGGGACGCCCAGATCCGGGCGCTGTTCGCCAACTCCAAGGACGTCACCCAGCTGCTCAGCGACCGCAGCAAGGACCTCGTGTCGCTGATGGAGAACGGTGACCTCGTGTTCCAGGAGGTGACCAAGCGCAAGGAGGCGGTGCACCGTCTCCTGGTCAACGCGCGGGTACTCGCCAAGCAGCTGCGCGGGGTGGCCGAGGACAACCAGGCCCAGCTCGGTCCGGCTCTCGCGGAGGTCGACGAGCTGCTCGACCTCCTGATCAGCAAGGAGAAGGAGCTCAAGGCGACGCTCGCCGCGCTCGGCCCGTACGTCTCCATCCTGGGCAACATCATCGGGACCGGCCCGTGGTTCGACGCCTACGCCGCCAACCTGGCCGCGATCCCGACCGGCGAGTTCCTGCCGACGAGGGTGGCCACCCCATGACCCGCCTCGCCCAGCTCCTCAACGTGCGGACGGTCGCGCTCGCCGTGGCGGTCCTGCTCCTCCTGGGGACCTTCGTCCTCGTCGGCAGGGACGAACCGAGCAAGACCGTCACCGCGCACTTCCCGCGTGCGGTGAGCGTCTACGTCGGCACGGACGTCCGGATCCTCGGGGTCAACGTCGGCAAGGTCACCGCGGTCATCCCCGAGGGCAACTCGGTGCGGGTCGAGATGGAGTACGACGCGACGTACGACGTGCCCGCCGACGCCAAGGCCGCGATCGTCACCCCGACCCTCGTCGCCGACCGGTTCGTCCAGCTGACCCCCGCCTTCGAGGAGGGCGACAAGGTGATGGCGAGCGGAGCGGACATCCCGCTCCCGGACACCGGCGTCCCGGTCGAGCTGGACCGGATCTACGCCAGCCTCGAGGACCTGACCATCGCCCTGGGCCCCAACGGCGTCAACAAGGACGGCACGCTCGACCACACGCTGGCCGCGGCCCGCGAGGCCTTCGAGGGCAACGGCGCGCGGGGCAACCAGATGATCCGCAACCTCTCGGAGGCGGCGGTGACGTTCGGCGAGGGCAGTGGGGACCTCTTCGAGACCGTGAGCTCGCTGGCCCGCTTCACCGAGGTGCTGGCCACCAACGACGCCGTGGTGAGGGCCTTCATGAAGGACCTGGCCGAGGTGTCCGCGGCGTTGGCCGACGAGCGGGAGGAGCTGAGCGCCGCGCTGGCGTCCGTGGCCGACGCGGTCGGGACCGTCGAGTCGTTCGTCCGCGACAACCGCAAGGCGCTGGTCACCGACGTCGAGAAGCTGACCCGCACCCTCAAGACGATCAACTCCGAGAAGGAGAGCATCGACACCGCCCTGACCGTCGCCCCGGTGGCCATGGGCAACCTGATCCTCGCCTTCGACGCGCAGTCCTCCTCGGTGGGCTCCCGGATCGGCGTGCAGCAGAACATCGCGGACCTCGACGGCTTCCTGTGCTCGGTGGTCCAGCAGTCCGGCATGCCGCAGGTCAGCAAGGACCTCGCCTGCACGCTCTTCGAGCAGATCATCGAGTCGGGGGTCCCGAGCAAGGCCGCCGTCCGCAAGGCCGCCCGCGAGGCCCGGGCCGCGGCGGACACGCCCGCCGGCCAGCAGCGCGCCCGGACCAGCCAGGTCCAGGACACCCCGGCCACCGACAGCGAAGCCACCGTCACCGACCTGTTCGGAGGCTCGTCATGAGGCCTGTCGCCCGGCTCCGGACCTCCGCGGCGCTCCTGGCCGCCGGGGCGGTGCTCCTGAGCGGCTGCGAGTTCGACGGCGCCTACGACCTGCCGCTGCCCGGCTCGCCGGTGGACGAGGACAACAGCTTCGAGGTCACCGCGGAGTTCGCGGACATCCTCAACGTCGTGCCAAGGTCGCCGGTCATGGTCGACGACGTCGTCGTCGGCGAGGTGACCGACGTCGAGCGCGTGGGCTGGCACGCGCAGGTCACCCTGAGGGTCCGCGACGACGTCGAGCTCCCGGACGACGCGATCGCCGACATCCGCCAGGTCAGCCTGCTGGGCGAGAAGTACGTCGCCCTCGAGGCCCCCGAGAGCGGCGGCTCGGACAGCCGGCTCGGCGAGGGCGACAAGATCCCGCTCGCCGCGACCGGCCGCAACCCGGAGGTCGAGGAGGTGCTCGGCGCGTTGTCGTTCCTGCTCAGCGGCGGAGGCGTGGCCCAGCTCGGCACCATCGTCGAGGAGCTCAACAACGTGATGAGCGGCCGCGAGGACCGGCTCCGCGTGCTGCTCGGCTCCCTGGAGGACGTGGTCGGCACGCTCGACGCCCAGAAGGCCGACATCATCCGCGCGCTGGAGGCGATGAACAACCTCACCGCCACCCTCAACGCCGAGAAGAAGACCGTCACCGACGCCCTGGACGCCACCGGTCCCGCGATCGAGGTGCTCGCCGACCAAGAGGCCGAGCTGGTCGAGATGCTGTCCTCCCTGGACCGGCTCGGCGAGGTCGGCACCCGGGTCATCCGGGCCAGCAAGGACAACCTGATCAAGAGCCTCGAGAACCTCGAGCCGGTGCTGAGCCAGCTCTCCGCCGCCGGCGACGAGCTGGCTCCGGGCATCAACCTGCTGGTGAGCTTCCCGTTCCCCGACGAGGCGTCGGACGTGGTCAAGGGCGACTACGCGAACACCTCGATCCGAGCCGAGATCAGCCTCGACAACTTCCTCACCGGCGGGGGCGGGGACTCCCCGATCGAGCTCCCGCCGATCGAGCTCCCCGACCCGGGCGAGGTGCTCAACGACGTCCAGAAGTGCCTGCAGAGCGGCAACATCTCCAGCGCCGCCTGCAAGAAGGTGCTCGCCGACCTCGACTCGCTGACCAAGCTCAAGAAGCAGTGCAAGAAGGAGAAGTACCAGGACAACCCGGTCTGCGTGGTCCTCAACCAGGTGCCCGACCTGCCCCTCGACGAGCTCCCCGACGTCCTGGACGACGTCCTCGGGGGCGTCCTGGGGCGCGCGGCCACCAGCTACACGCCGAGCGGCACGGCCGCGGCGCCCGGGGACACCAACGCACTTTTCGGGGGCCTGTCGTGATCACCACCAGACCTGCGCCGTGTGTCCCGCACTCCGGGCACGCGCCTCGCGGCGTTGCCGTCGCTCGCAGGACGACCCAGTACAGCTTCGCTCCGGCGCCTGGCGATGCACGCACCCGGAGCACGGGCCACCCCCGACGCACGTCTGGTGGTGATCACGTATGACCCGCGGCATCAAGGTCCGGCTGGTCGCGTTCGCGGTGCTGTCGGCCGTCGGCATCGTCTACATCACGGCGTCGTACCTCGGCTTCATCGACCGGGTCCTCGGCCGGGGGCTGACCGTCTACGCGACCCTGCCGTCGTCCGGCGGTCTCTTCGAGGGCAGCGAGGTCTCCTACCGGGGCGTGAAGATCGGCAAGGTCAAGGAGATGAACACCAGCCGCGACGGCGTCGAGCTGGTGCTGTCGCTGGAGGAGGGCACGAAGCTGCCCGCGGACGCGCCGATGTACGTGCACAACCTCTCGGCCGTGGGGGAGCAGTACCTCGACTTCGAGCCGGCCGACGACGAGGGTCCGTACGTCGAGGACGGTGCGCGCCTGAAGGGTGACGCCGACTCGCTGCCGACCGACGAGGCCGACCTGCTGATCGAGCTCAACGACTTCGTCGGGTCCGTGGACGAGCGCAACCTGCAGGTCACCGTGGCCGAGCTGGGAGACATGTTCGCCGACACCAGCGAGCCGCTCCAGCAGCTGCTCGACAACGGCAGCCGGTTCGTCGACGAGGCCTCGGCGCACAGCGAGGAGACCATCGCCCTGCTCGACTACGGGAAGACCGTGCTCGGCACGCAGCAGGACAACTCCGAGAACATCGCGTCGTTCTCCCGCGACCTCAAGCTGCTGACCGCGGCCCTGGCCGGCAGCGACCAGGACCTGCGCGAGGTCCTGGCCGGGACTCCCGGAACCGCGCGGCAGGTGGACGCCCTGCTCAAGGACCTGGAGCCCACGCTGCCGGTGCTGCTGGGCAACGCGGTGAGCATCAACCAGGTGGCGGTCGGGCACCTCGCCGGCCTGGAACAGCTGCTCGTGTCCTACCCGCGGGTGATCGGGGCCGGTCCCAGCGGCAGCACCGCGGACGGCTACGGCCACGTCAACCTGCAGTACGACAGCACCCCGGTCTGCACGGAGGGCTACCTCAAGCCGAGCGAGTGGCGGCAGTTCACCGACCTCACCGACGGGCCGATCTATCCCGCCCAGTGCCTGAGCGGCCCGCCGCTCAACATGCGTGGGTCGAAGTACGCCCCCGGGACACCGCTCAACAACAACCCCGCACGCACGTCGGTCGGCTCCTACTACCCGCTCGCCGACGAGGTCCCCGGCGTCCTCGACCGCAACGGCGACCCGGTCCGCTACGTCGAGCCGGGCAACCTGTCGGTGCTGGGCGGGGACTCGTGGAAGTGGCTGCTGGTGGGTCCGGTCTCATAGATGCCTGTGACTCCCGTGTCCTCCCGCAACCGTGTCCTCTACCTGGTGGCCCTGCTGCTCGCCTGCGTCTGCGTTGCGGGCGGTGTCCTCGCCTACCTCGAGAGGGGTGAGCGCGCCGACGCCCGGGCCGAGCAGGAGCGGTACGGCGCCGTGCTGGCGTCGGCCCGGACCGAGGCCACCGCGCTGGTCAACATCGACTACCGCGACCCGCAGGCCGCCATCGACGCGATCACCGCGGGGGCGACCGGGGAGTTCAAGGAGCAGCTCGACCAGGGCGCGGGGCCACTGACCGAGATTCTCGAGCAGGGCCAGGCCACCCGCTCCGGCAAGGTCGTCTGGGCCGGTGTCGTGGCGGTGGACGCCGACAGCGCCCGGGTGATCGTCGCGACCGAGGGCACGGTCACGAGCACCGGCACCGACCAGTCGAGGGCCGAGAACTTCCGGATGCAGCTCGACCTCGAGCGGGTCGACGGGGACTGGCTGACCAGCAAGCTGGAGTTCATCAAGTGACCCGCTCCCGCAACCCCACGCCCCGCCCTCGTCGGGTCGCCGGCTCCGGCAGTCGAGGAGCCCGCGCCGGCGAGGGTCTCGAGACCACGCCGGCCGAGGCACCTGCCGAACCCGCGGTGGTCGAGCCTGTCGAGACCCCCGCGGTCGAGGCACCTGCTGACCCCCCGGTGGTCGAGCCCGACGAGACCTCCACAGTCGAGGCACCTGCCGAACCCCCGGTGGTCGAGCCCGTCGAGACCCCCGCAGCCGAAGCGCCCGCTCGACCGCCGGCCCGCAGGACCACGGTGGCGCTGGTGCTCGCCATCGTGGTGCTGGTCGCCGCGGCGCTGCTCGAGGCGGCGTACCTCTGGGGACCGTTGGGGGACGACCCGAAGGTCTCGGCCGCCCGCCCGGTCGTCATCAGCGAGGCGGCCCAGCGCAGCGTGGTGGACACGGCGGCCCAGGCGGCGGTGACGTTCAGCGGTCGTTCCTACGAGACCTACGACGAGCAGGTCGACGCGGCGACGGCCACGATGACCGACGCGTTCGCCGAGGAGTTCCGGCAGACCACGGACCAGGTGCGTGACGACTGGATCGAGCAGCAGACGATCGTCGTGGCCGAGCTCGAGGCGCAGGCGGTGATCACCGCGTCCGACAAGCAGGTGGAGGCGCTCGTCTTCCTGACCCAGTTCATCGAGCGCAAGGGCGCGCAGACCGCGGTCACGCCCTACCGGCTCAAGATCACTATGGTCGAGACCGAGCAGGGCTGGTTGGTCTCGGACGTGGAGTCCGCGTAGCGCGCCTCCGGCCGCAACTAGAACACGTTTCAGTTAGGATGACCGCCGTGAGCAGGGTCGAGTGCGACATCCTGATCGTGGGAGCCGGGCCGACCGGCCTCTTCGCGGCCTACTACGCGGGCTTCCGCGGGCACCGGGTGGCGGTCGTCGACTCCCTGCCCGAGCTCGGTGGGCAGATCACCGCGATGTACCCCGAGAAGCAGATCCTCGACGTGGCCGGCTTCCCGTCCGTCAAGGGCCGGACCCTCGTGGAGGGCCTGGTCGAGCAGGCCGCGACCGCGAAGCCGGAGTACCTCCTGGACCGCACCGCCCTCACGCTGGAGCACGACGACGACGGCGTGACCGTCGGGCTCGACGACGGCACCGAGGTGCGTGCCGGCGCCGTCCTCATCACCGCGGGCATCGGCAAGTTCAGCCCCCGTCCGCTCCCGGCCGGCGAGGGCTGGCTCGGTCGCGGCATGGAGTTCTTCGTGCCCAGCTTCGAGCCGTACGCCGGCAAGGACGTCGTCATCGTCGGCGGCGGTGACAGCGCCTTCGACTGGGCCCTGCACCTGCAGGGCATCGCGCGGAGCATCGCCCTCGTGCACCGGCGTGACGCGTTCCGCGCCCACGAGCGCACGGTCCAGCAGGTCAGGGACTCCGACGTCGAGATCATCACCAAGGCGCAGGTCACCGCGATGCGGGGGGACAGCACGCTCGAGGAGGTCGAGATCGACGTCGACGGCGAGACCGTCGTCCGGCCCGCACAGGCCCTGGTCGCCGCCCTCGGCTTCGTCGCGGACCTCGGCCCGATGCAGCAGTGGGGGCTCGAGGTCGAGAAGCGGCACATCGTCGTGGACCCCTCGATGCGCACCAACTACCCACGGGTCTTCGCCGCCGGCGACATCACGGAGTACCCCGGCAAGGTCCGGCTGATCGCCGTCGGCTTCGGGGAGGCCGCCACCGCGGTCAACAACGCCACCGTCGCGATCGACCCCAGCGCGAAGGTGTTCCCCGGTCATTCAAGTGAAGGCACCTGAGGAAGGGTGAGGTAGGGACATGAAGATCAAGGTCGACTACGACCTCTGCGAGTCCAACGCCCTCTGCGAGGCGATGGCCCCAGAGGTGTTCTGGCTCGACGACGACGACTTCCTCCAGCTGCACACGGACCAGACGACCGACGAGAACATCGACAACGTCAAGCGCGCCGTGGCGGCCTGCCCGCGCGCCGCCATCTCCCTGATCGAGGACTAGCCACTACATGTCACCAACGAACCTGTCCCTGGACGGACGCGTCGCGATCGTCACCGGGGCCGGGGCGGGACTCGGTCGCGCCGAGGCCCTCGCCCTGGCCGGAGCCGGCGCCCGGATCGTCCTCAACGACCTCCCGGGGGCGGCCGACGACGCCGCGGAGGAGATCCGCGCCACGGGCGTCGAGGTCGCCGTCGTCGAGGGGGACGTGGGGGAGCGGTCCACCGCCGACGCCATGCTCGCCGCCGCGGTCGACGGCTTCGGCTCGCTCGACATCGTCGTCAACAACGCCGGGATGACCCGGGACCGGATGCTCTTCAACCTCTCCGACGAGGAGTGGGACGACGTGATCCGCGTGCACCTGCGCGGCCACTTCCTGCTGTCGCGCAACGCGGCGTCGTACTGGCGGACGAAGTCGAAGGAGACCGACGCCCCGGTGTACGCACGGGTGGTCAACACCGCGTCCGAGGCGTTCCTGGGTGGCTCGCCGGGCCAGGCCAACTACGCGGCCGCGAAGGCGGGCATCACCGCGCTCACCCTGTCCACCGCGCGCGGCCTGGGCAAGGTCGGCGTGCGGGCCAACGCCATCTGCCCGCGGGCCCGCACCGCGATGACCGCCCAGGTGTTCGGCGAGGACACCTCCGGTCAGGAGGTCGACCCCTACTCCGCGGAGCACGTCGCCCCGCTGGTCGCCTACCTCGCCTCACCGGCCGCGGACAACATCACCGGCCAGGTGTTCGTCGTCTACGGCGGGATGGTCGCCCTGGTCGCCGCCCCCGTCGTCGAGCAGCGCTTCGACGCCGCCGGCGCGGTCTGGGACCTCGAGGACCTCGACAAGCAGCTGGGCGGCTTCTTCGAGGGCCGCGACCCCAGCGTCGGGTTCGCCGCGGACTCGATCATGCGGCTGGAGGTCTGACATGGGTCGTCTGGACGGCAAGGTCGCCATCGTCACCGGCGGCGCGATGGGCCAGGGCGCCGGCATCTGCCGGGCGTACGTCGCCGAGGGCGCCAAGGTGGTCATCGCGGACGTCGCCGACGACGTGGGGCTGCTCCTCGAGGAGGAGCTCGGGGCCGCGGCGCACTTCGCCCACCTCGACGTCAGCGACCAGGCGGCGTGGACCGCCCTGGTGGCCGACACCAACGAGCGCTTCGGCCCGGTCAGCATCCTGGCCAACAACGCCGGGATCCTCCGGTTCGGCAGCGTCGAGTCGATGCCGGTCGACGAGGTCGAGCTGCTGTTCCGGGTCAACCAGCTCGGCTGCTGGCTCGGCATGCAGTCCGTCGTCCCGACCATGAAGGCCAACGGCGGCGGCGCGATCATCAACGCCTCGTCGACGGAAGGCCTCGGCGGCATGGCCAACACCGTGGCCTACGGCGCCACCAAGTTCGCGATCCGCGGCATGACCAAGGGCGCCTCGCACGAGCTCGGGAAGCACAACATCCGGGTCAACTCGGTGCACCCCGGCATGATCGACACCCCGATGACCCGCGTGCACGGCGGCGACCTCGCCATGGAGTACGGCGCGTCGAAGATCCCCCTCCGCCGGGTCGGCCACCCCGAGGACGTCGCGCCGCTCTACGTGTTCCTGGGCAGCGAGGAGTCGTCCTACATCAACGGCGCCGAGATCGCGATCGACGGCGGCGTCACGGCGACCCACGGCTTCGGCGGCTGAGGGGACGGACATGGCCAACCAGCGCGCGCAGATCGTGATGACGCACGACGAGCAGGTCGAGTTCCTGCACCAGTCCCGGTCCTCGACCGTCGCCTCGGTCGGCGCGAACGGCCAGATCCACCTCGTCGCCATGTGGTACGCCGTGCTCGACGAGCACGTCTGGATCGAGACCAAGGCCAAGTCGCAGAAGGTCGTCAACCTGCGCCGGGACCCGCGGATGTCGTTCCTGGTCGAGGCGGGCCACACCTACGACCAGCTCCGCGGCCTCGCCATGGAAGGCACCGGCGTCATCGTCGAGGACAAGGACGTCGTCTGGGACGTCTGCGTCAACATGTTCGAGCGCTACAACGCGCCGTACACCGAGGAGCTCAAGCCCTTCGTCGAGCTGATGGCGCACAACCGGGTCGCCGTCCGCCTCGACGTCGACCGGGTCCGCTCCTGGGACCACCGCAAGCTCGGGATGGACCCGATCGACCTGGGCGGGACGACCGCGGAGTTCATCTAGCCGGTCCCACTAGCCTGCTCCGGTGCCCGCCGGACCCGAGACCTACTCGGAGCTCGCCGAGGCGGCCACCCGCTGGGTGCTCGCCCAGGTCCGGCACGACGACCTCGGACCGTGGATCCCGGAGGCGTTGACCCCGGACGCGTTCGACGCGCCCCCGGCTCAGTACCGCGACGGCATGCACAGCGGCATCGGCGGGCTCGGCCACCTGCTCGCCGAGGTGCGGCGGCACCGGCCGTGGTCGGGCGACGAGGCCGCGCTCGCAGGAGCGGTGGCCGAGCGGCTGCGCGCCCGCACCGAGCAGCTGGACGACGTCACCTGGTTCGACGGGCTGGTCAGTGACATCGGGGTGCTGGCCGCGCTGGGCGAACCCGGCGTCGAGGAGTGCGTGGCCCGGTTGCTCGACGTCACCGGTCGCGGATGGCCCGACTGCAACGACGCCACCCTGGGCAAGGCGGGAGTGCTGATCGGCGCCCTCGACGCGCTCGATGCCGGTGTCGAGACGGCCAGGCCCCTCGCCGAGCACGGCGTCGACCGGTTGCTCGCCGAAGCCGAGGAGACCACCGCCGGGCTCGACTGGCTGTTCATGCCCCGGCACCTCGTGGGCGAGGTCGTCCAGATGCCGAACTACTCCCACGGTCTGGCGGGCATCGCTGCGGCCCTGGCACGAGCGGGCGGGACCCTGGGTCGCGACGACGCGGTCGCGGCCGCCCGTCTCGGCGCCGAGCACCTGAAGACCCTGGGCGACTCGTCCGACGGAGTCTTCGTCGTCCCGCGGCGCATCCCGCCGAAGGAGGGCGACGAGGTCGTCACCTGGAACTGGTGCCACGGGCCCGCCGGCACCCTGGCACTGTTCGCCGCGCTAGGGGAGGGGACCTGGGTGGAGCGCTGCGTGACGTCGCTGCGCACCTCAGGCATCCCCGAGCGACGCCGGCCCGGCTTCTGGGACAACGACGGGTTGTGCTGCGGGACCGCCGGCGTCGGCCTCGCCGTCCTGCCGCACGACCCCGCGTTCGCAGCCACGATGGCCGACGCCTGCGTCGAGCGCGCCGTCCGGGACGGTGACGCGGCGTACTGGCGCTTCGTCGAGCACCGCAACGTGGAGCCGCTGCTCCCGCCGGGGGTCGGCTGGATGCAGGGCGCCGCAGGGATCGCGGCCTTCCTGTTCCGCGTGGCCCGCGGAGAGGAGCTCGGGCGAGGGGTCAGTCCCTGAGCACCATGCGGACCGCGCGCTCCATGTGCTCGGCGGTCTCGTTGGCGGTGGCGCGGCCGGTCACCCAGGCCACCAGGGAGGACAGCCAGACGTCGCCGATGACCCGGGCGATGGCGATGTCGTCCTCGGTGGGCTCGGTGCGCTCGGGGTCCATGGCCCGGGTGAGCATCGTCGACAGCTGCATGCCGACGGCGTGGATCTCGGTCGCGACGGTGGAGTCGGCGAACATGAAGGCTCGGGTCAGCGCCTCGGTGAGGTGCGGGTCGCCCTGGAGACCACGCGTGGTCTTGCGCAGGACGTAGATGACGCGGTCGGAGGCGGTGTCGCCCGGGACCGGCTTGTCCTTGAGGCTGGCCTCGGCGCGCTCGAACTCCCGGCCGAGGGCCGAGACGAGCAGGTGGATCTTGGAGGGGAAGTAGCGGTAGAGCGTGCCGAGGGCGACGTCGGCCTGCTCGGCCACGCCCCGCATCTGGACGGCGTCGAAGCCGCCCTGGGCGGCCAGCGTGATGGTCGCGTCGAGGATCCGCCTGCGTCGGTCCCGCTGAGCGGCGGACCCGAGGTCCTCGACCGCCAGGGAGTTCGTGGACGTGATCGTGCTCACCCTGCCTCCCCGGGAACATGGAACGTGTGCAACGTAGTGTGCGTTGGGTCGATGGTCAGGCTATCAACGCCTGAGCCATAATAGGAACACGTTCCAGTTTGTCCGGCACGGCGACACGAGCCCCCGGCGACCACCCGGAGGACTCCACATGCGGATCGCGATGTTGTCGTACCGCTCCAAACCCCACTGCGGCGGGCAGGGCATCTACCTGCGCCACCTCAGCCGCGAGCTGGTGGCCCTGGGCCACACCGTCGAGGTCTTCAGCGGGCAGCCCTACCCCGAGCTGGACCCGGGGGTGGCGCTGACCAAGGTGCCGAGCCTCGACCTCTACCGGGAGCCGGACCCCTTCCGGATCCCCAAGCCGCGCGAGTTCCGCGACCGGATCGACGTCGAGGAGTTCGCCACGATGTGCGTGGCCGGCTTCCCCGAGCCCAAGACCTTCAGCTCGCGGGTCGCCCGGCTGCTGCGGGAGCGGCTGGACGACTTCGACATCGCCCACGACAACCAGGTGCTCGGCTACGGCATGCTCGAGATCGAGAAGATGGGGCTGCCCCTCCTCACCACGATCCACCACCCGATCACCTTCGACCGCCGCATCGACCTCGCCTCCACCCGCAACCCGTGGCGCAAGCTCACGATCAGCCGCTGGTACGGCTTCCTCCGGATGCAGAAGAAGGTCGCCCGGAAGGCGCGCTTCATCCTCACGCCGTCCGAGGCGTCCAAGCGCGACATCGCGAAGGACTTCGGCGTCGACCCGGCCCGCATGCAGGTGCTCCTGCTCGGGGTGGACGACGCCTTCCAGCCGCCGACGGCGCCGCGGGTCCCGGGCCGGATCCTGGCGATGGCCAGCGCCGACGCCCCGATGAAGGGCATCGCCACGCTGCTCGAGGCGTTCGCCAAGCTGCGCACCGAGCGCGACGTCGAGCTCATCCTCGTCACCGCCCCCAAGGCCGGCGGCAAGACCGAGAAGCTCATCGACAAGCTGTCGATCAAGGACTCCGTCCGGTTCGTCCACGGCATCACCGATGCCGAGCTCGTCGAGCTGATGGGTTCGGCCGAGGTCGCCTGCGTGCCGTCGCTCTACGAGGGGTTCTCGCTCCCGACCGCGGAGCTGATGGCCTGCGCCACCCCGCTCATCGTGAGCCGCGCCGGCGCCATCCCGGAGGTCGTGGGGCCCGACGGCTACGCCGCCGAGCTGGTCACGCCCGGCGACGTCGGTGAGCTCACCGAGGCGCTGGCCAGCCTGCTTGACGACCCGGAGCGCAGGCAGCGCCTGGGCGCCAACGGCCGCAAGCGGGTCGACGAGCTGTTCAGCTGGCGGGCGGTGGCGGCGACCGTCGCCGCGGCGTACGAGCACGTGATCGAGGACTACGAGAAGGACCAGGACATTGCTGACCGTTGACTTCGAGCGGCTCCGTCTGCAGCCGGGTGACCGGGTGCTCGACATGGGCTGCGGTGGCGGGCGCCACGCGTTCGAGATGTACCGGCGCGGGGCCGACGTCGTCGCGTTCGACATGGACGCCGACGAGCTGGCCGGCGTGAGTGACCTGTTCCACGCGATGCGGCAGGCGGGCGAGGTCCCCGACGGCGCCGAGGCCGACGTCAAGCAGGGCGACGCCCTCCAGCTCCCGTTCGCGGACGGCGAGTTCGACCGGATCGTCGCGGCCGAGGTGCTCGAGCACATCCACGCCGACGTCGACGCGATCAAGGAGCTGGTCCGGGTCCTGCGGCCCGGCGGCACGATGGCCATCTCGGTGCCGCGCTGGCTGCCGGAGGTCATCAACTGGCGGCTCTCCGACGAGTACCACAACGCCGAGGGTGGCCACATCCGCATCTACACCGACCACGAGCTGATCGACAAGGTCACCAAGGCGGGGCGGTCCAACGACGGCACGCCGGGCGACGCGATGATCTACGAGGGCAAGGACTACGCCCACGGCCTGCACGCGCCCTACTGGTGGATCAAGAGCGCGGTGGGTGTCACCAACGACGAGCACCCGCTCGCGAAGGCCTATCACAAGCTCCTGGTCTGGGAGATCATGAAGCAGCCGCGGGCGCTCCAGCTGGCCAGCAAGGTGCTGGACCCGCTGATCGGCAAGAGCCTGGTGCTCTACTTCCGCAAGCCCGCCGAGCCGTCCACGGGACCGGCGTGACGGCGCACCGGCTGCCCTACGTCGAGGGCATCCTCACCGCCGCGCAGGTCGCCGAGACGGCCGCCTCCATCGTCCGGATGCAGGAGCCGAGCGGTGCGATCCCCTGGACCGTGGGCGAGCACGCGGACATCTGGAACCACGTCGAGGGAGCGATGGCGCTGCTCGTCGGCGGTGAGGTGGAGGCCGCCGAGAAGGCCCTGCTGTGGGTGCCGACGATGCAGCGCGCCGACGGCTCGTTCCCGATGAAGATCGTCGGCGGCGAGCCCGAGGACGAGCGCGGCGACGTCAACATGACGGCGTACGTCGCGGTGGGCCTGTGGCACCACTGGCTGGTGCGACGCGACATCGCCTTCGTCCAGCACTACTGGCCGACCGTGCGTGCGGCCCTGGACTGGGTCGTCGCCCAGCAGGTCGTCTGGGGCGGGATCAACTACACCCCCACCGAGGACTACTGCCTGCTCACCGGCAGCTCCAGCATCTACCAGTCGCTCCGCGCCGGCGTGGCGCTGGCCGACCTGGTCGACGACCCGCAGCCCGAGTGGGAGCTCACCGGCGGCCGGCTCGGCCACGCCCTGCGTGAGCACCGCGACCTCTTCGCGGACAAGTCGACCTACTCGATGGACTGGTACTACCCGGTTCTCGGCGGCGCGGTCCGCGGCGAGGCGGGCCTCGCCCTGCTGGAGACCCGCTGGGACGACTTCGTGGTGCCCGGCCTCGGCATCCACTGCGTCGACACCAACCCCTGGGTGACCGGTGCCGAGACCTGCGAGCTGGCGATGGCCCTCGACGCCCTCGGCGACCACCGGCGCGCACTCACGCTGCTCGCAGACATGCAGCACCTGCGCGAGTCGGACGGCAGCTACTGGACCGGCTGGGTCTACGACGACGGCCGCGCTCCCGACGGCGAGCCGCGCGACGTGTTCTGGCCGGTCGAGCACACGACGTACACCGCTGCGGCGGTCATCCTGGCCGTCGACGCGCTGGGCGAGGTCGCCGGCCACAGCACCGCCGGGTCCGGGATCATGCGCGGCACCTCGCTGGCGCCGCACTTCACCGAGCTGGCGCTGGAATGTGGTTGCCCCTCAGCCGACAGCCTCGCCGGCGTCGCCGGCCGTCCGCTGTAGGACCCGCATCGAGCCCAGCGCCTCCACCTCGGTGAAGGCGCCGCCCTCGATCGCCCGCAGGAAGACGTGGTACGGCGGCTGCCCGCCGTCCGCCGGGTCCGGGAACACGTCGTGGATGACCAGCAGCCCCCCGGTCATGACCCACGGCGCCCACCCGGAGTAGTCGTTCTGCGCGTGCTCCTCGGCGTGCCCACCGTCGATGAACAACAGCGACAGGGGAGTGCGCCAGTGCGCGCTGACCGTCGTGCTCCGGCCGATGACCGCGACGACCTGGTCCTCGAGACCGGCCAGCGCCATGGTCCGGCGGAACGTCGGCAGGGTGTCCATCACGCCGAGCTCGGCGTCGACCAGGGTCGGGTCGTGGTGCTCCCAGCCGGCCTGGTTCTCCTCGGAGCCGCGGTGGTGGTCGACCGTGAACACGACCGCCTGGGGTCCACCGACCTCGCGGGCCGCGGCGCCGAGGTAGATCGCGGACTTGCCGCAGTAGGTGCCGACCTCCAGGACGGGCCCGTGCGGCAGGCGCTCGAGCGCCCGCCGGTGCAGCAGCATCCCCTCGTCCTCGGGCATGAACCCCTTGGCGCCGAGGGCGTGGCTCAGCCAGTCACTCTGCCGGTCGTCGGTCACCCGTCGACTCTAGTAGAGTTAGAACACGTTCTAGTTCTCGGTCACGAGGAGCACCATGTCCATCGGCATCTCCGACGAGCACGTCGAGCTGGCGAAGAGCCTGCGCCAGTGGGCCGCCGACTCCGGCGGGGTCGCGGCCGTGCGCGCGTCCGAGTCCGAGGCCGACGCGACGTTCGCCGACGTCTGGAAGCAGGCCGTCGAGATGGGCGTGCCCACCATCGGTCTGCCCGAGGCCGCCGGGGGTGGCGGCGGTTCGGTCCTGGACCAGGCGGTGGCGCTCGAGGCGTGCGCGCACGAGCTGGTGCCCGGTCCGCTGCTGGGCGCCGCGGTCGCGGGCTCGCTGCTCGGGGAGACCGATGGCGTCGCCGAGGCGCTGGGCCAGGGAGCCGTCGTCGGGCTCGCGCTCGACCCGTCCCTGAGCACGGTCTGGGACGTGCCCAGCGCCACTCACTACCTGGTGCCGAACGCCGACGACGACTGGTTCGTCGTGCCGGCCGAGGGGCTGACGACGAGTCCCGTGGTCGGGCTCGACCTCAGCCGCCGGTTCGGGACCGTCGAGGTCGACCTCACGGCGCCGGGTGTCGTCCCGGTCGAGTGGCTCGAGGCGGAGCTCGTCCATCGCGCGGTGGTCACGTTCGCGGCCGCGGAGGCGGCCGGCGTCGCGCGCTGGTGCCTCCAGACCGCGGTCGACTACGCGAAGGTGCGCGAGCAGTTCGGCCAGAAGATCGGCGCCTTCCAGGCCATCAAGCACCTGTGCGCGGAGATGCTCGAGACGGCCGAGGCGGTGACCGCCGCCGCCTGGGACGTCGCCGAGATCGCCTTCGCGCTGGACGACGGCGGGGACGACCAGTGGGCGTTCGCCGTCGACGTCGCTGCCGTCACCTGCTTCGACGGCGCCGTCGACAACGCCAAGGCCTGCATCCAGGTGCTGGGCGGGATCGGCTTCACCCACGAGCACGACGCCCACCTCTACCTGCGCCGGGCGCTCAGCCTGCGCTCCCTGGTCGACAGCTCGGACGCCGCGGCCGAGCGGCTCACCGACCGGGCTGTCGCCTGCGTCCGCCGCCGGGTGCACGTCGACCTCGAGGGCCGCGACGCCGATGTCCGCGCCGAGGTGCGCGCCGAGGCCGAGCGCCTGGCGTCCCTGCCCGCCGAGGAGCTGCGGCCCGCGCTGGTCGCCAACGGCTACCTGACGCCGCACTGGCCGTCGCCGTACGGACTGGGCGCCGACGCCGTGACGCAGGTCGTCATCGACGACGAGCTCAGCCGGGCCGGCGTGACCCGGCCCGACATCGTCATCGCCGGCTGGGCGCTGCCGCCGATCCTGGAGGCCGGGACCGAGGAGCAGCAGCAACGGTTCGTGAAGCCGTCGCTGCTCGGCGAGCTGGTCTGGTGCCAGCTGTTCTCCGAGCCCGGCGCCGGCTCCGACCTGGCCTCCCTGCGCACCAGGGCCGAGCGCGTCGACGGCGGGTGGAAGCTCTCCGGCCAGAAGGTGTGGAACTCGGTCGCGGAGCGCGCCGACTGGGGGATCTGCCTGGCGCGCACGGACCCGGACGCCCCGAAGCACAAGGGCATCAGCTACTTCCTCGTCGACATGAGGAGCCCGGGCATCGACGTCCGGCCGCTGCGGGAGATCACCGGGGAGGCGTTGTTCAACGAGGTGTTCCTCGACGAGGTGTTCGTCCCGGACGACTGCCTGGTCGGCGACGTCAACGACGGCTGGAGGCTGGCCCGGACCACGCTCGCCAACGAGCGCGTGGCGATGGCCAACTCCCGGCTCTCCAAGAGCGCCGAGCGTGCGGTGGCGCTGGCCACCGAGGGACTGACGCCCGTGCAGAACATGCGGGTCGGACGGGCCGTGGCCCTGTCGACGGTCTGCTCGCTGCTGGCGGTCCGGTCGACGCTGCGCTCGATCGCCGGCCACGGGCCGGGCCCGGAGTCGAGCGTCGCCAAGCTGCTCGGCGTCCGCAACCGCCAGGACGGCGCCGAGCTGGTCGTCGAGCTCCAGGGCGACGGTCTGGTCGCCCCGTCCGAGGAGCTGCAGAAGGACATCTGGGAGCTGCTCAACACCCGCTGTCTCTCGATCGCCGGCGGCACCACGCAGGTCCTCCGCAACGTCGCCGGTGAGCGGATCCTGGGCCTGCCGCGCGGCTAACCGTGCTCGTCCAGCAGTTCGAGCCTCCGTGCTGACCGGATCAGCAATGCCGCCACCGGCTCGGCGTCAAGGGGGACCTGGGGCAGTCGTCGCCCGGCTCGCTTCACCAGCTCGTCCCAGATCCGCTGCTCGAAGGCGTCCCGGCTCTCGTCGTCGGCGAGCCGGTCGATGACGAACCCCGCCAGCTCGTCCGCCACGTCGTGTCGGGACATCCGGTAGAGCGCGACGGTCGGGCAGCGCGATGCGGGCCAGGCCAGGCTCGTTGCGCACCAGCCAAGGTGCGGACTCGAGCAGCGCGCCGGTGAGCTGGACGGCCTCCCGGTCACACCCACGGGCCAGCTCGAGGAACACCCGGTTGAGCCGGGACGGCACGTGCACCGGGAGGTCGGCGGATGCCTCGACGACAGCGGCCTCGTCGAGCGCTTCCTCGGCCGCGTCGTGGCGACCCAGCGCTGTCCGGGCGTAGCCGAGGAGAGCCAGTCGATCGACGAGCAGCGTCGGGTGCCGGCGTACGTCCTCCTCGCCGACCTCCGCGGTGCAGGCCCGGTCGACGAAGCCCCAGTCGCTCCGCACGTAGCCGCGCCAGTAGGTCTCGGCGCCGCGTCGGGAGCACTCGTAGCGGGGGCCGGCCGACGGTCGGGCTCTGCTCTGCCAGCGCTCGAACCCGACCTCGTCCTTGACGTCCAGGCACTGCCAGTATCGCAACGACAGGTACTCGTCGTGCCAGCCGTCGCTCAGCTGCTCCGACGCAGCGCCGACCTCGTCGAGGCTGTGCGCGAAGCCATCGGCGTCGCCGTTGCTGACGGCGGACATGGCTGCGCACACCGCCAGTGCAGCCTGCACGCGGGGGATCGTGGTGGCCTCCGACGAGGCGCGGCCCAGCCACATGTCCACCCGTTGCTGGAGACCACCGCGGTAGAGCCAGGCCCTGAGCAGCGGGGGCAGGCTGGCCATGGCCGAGGTCCGGTCGTCGTCCCAGGCCCACGCCAACGCGGCGGTGACGTCGCCGTCATGTGCGAGCACGTACGTATCGGCGCCCGTCAAGGCACCGGGGTCCTCGTCGAGCTCCCTGACCAGGCCCAGGAAGTGCGCCGCGTGGGCGCGCCGGACTTCCGCCTCAGGTGCGCCGACGACGTCGACCACCACGTCGCGCACCGGAGCGAGGATGCGGAACCGGGGGACCCCTGGGCCAGCTACGCGTTGCACGAGTCCGAGGTCGACCAGCTCGGCGAACACCAGTGCGGACTGGTCCGTGGTCAGGACACCGGCGAGAACCCGCCGGGCGGTCGCCAGGTCGTACGGGCCTCGGAGCACCGTGAGTGCCCGGAGAGCGGCCAGCGCGCCCCCACTCAGACGTTCCAGACTCCAGCCGAGGGCGTCGCCGAAGGTCTGGTGTCGGGAAGGGCGCACGACGGACGGGTCGTGCACGAGGCCGAGCCGCCGCCCTGCGACCTCCGCCAGCAGCTGCTCGGCAGAGGTCCAGCGCAGTGCGGAGCTCAGCAGGTCCAGCACCAGAGGTACTCCTTCGGCCCGCTCGGCGAGTAGCGCGAGGGCGGAGAGGTCCTGGTGAGGGGCTGCCGAGCGCAGCATGTCCAGGGCGGGGCTCGTGGGTCCGGACGCGCCGAGGGTTGCCACGCTGTGGAGGTGCTCGTCCGGCCGCCGAAGTGGCAGCCGCGAGGTGACCAGGACCGCGGTGCCCTTGACCGCCAGCACCGCGCCGACCAGCTCGGACACCTCGGCCCGGATCTGTTCGGCGTTGTCGAGGACGACGAGGCTGGGCGACGCCTGGACCGCGTCCACGACGTCCTCCAACGCCGCACTCGGCGCACCCAGCACCGACGACACCGCGGAGAGCACCTGGTCACGGTCGGCGCAGCCGCTCAGGTCGGCCACCCAGGCGGGTGGGTGCTGCGCGTCCCACGCGTCGGCCACGGCGATGGCGAGGGTCGTCTTGCCGATCCCGCCGGGGCCGTGCAGGGTCACCAGCCGGTGTCCGGACGCGAGCCTGTCGAGGATCTCCCGCACGTCCTCGGCGCGACCGAAGACCGGATGGGTCGCCGGCGGCAGTGTGATCGACCGTCGCCACCTCGACTGGGGGCGCGTGGCGGTCACGGGCAGGGAGCGTCCCTCGAGGAGGCGCTGGTAGAGCGACTGGGCGTCCCCGGAGGGATCGGTACCGAGCTCGTCGGCGAGGATGTCCCGAAGAGCGTGATAGGCGGAGATCGCCTCGTTGGGCCGTCCGTCGAGCGCCAGCGCGTGCATGCGCCAGTAGTGGACCCGTTCGTCGAGAGCGGCCGTCACCACGAGGTGGTCGAGTCGCTGCACCGCTTCGCCGGCACGTCCCAGCCCGACGAGCGACTGCGCGTGCAGGAGTGCGGCCTCGTGCCGGAGGCCCTCGAGACGCGCCCGTTCGCGCGCGCTGGCCTGACTGACGAGGCCGGCCAGGGGCTCACCGCCGAAGGCGTCGAGCACCCGCTCGGTCGTGGTGAGGAGACCGCCGTGGTTGCCCGAGCCCAGCATCGCCCGGGCCCGGACCAGGCGTTGGTCCGCGTCCCGGGCATCGACCTGCAGGAGCTCGGTACGGAGCCGGTAGCCCGAGCGCGTGGATTCCAGCACCTCGGGCTCCAGGAGGCCGCGCAGCTTGGACACCGCCACGTGCACCGCGTTGCGGGCGCTCTTCGGGGGCTCGTCCCAGATGCGGTCGGCCAGGGCCTCCCAGGACAGCACGCTCCCATCTGCGATCGCGAGATGAGCCAGGACCGCCGCCTGGACGTGGCTGGTGACGACGTCGGGAGTCTCGGGGTCGATCCCGGACGCCACGGGGCCCAGGAGTCGCACGAACACGGCGCCCCCGTTCCTGTCTGCTCGCCGGTGGCCGACAGCCTAGACCGGGGTAAGCGCGCAGTAAGAGCGTCCAGCCAGAGTCCTGGCGGGATCACTCACCCGAGTCACGCGCCACGAGGGTCCTTCTCCTGCCGGTGTCGCTGGTCATGACCAACGGGGAGCGGCACCGGCAGGACCTCGGCGCCGACGCCGTCCGGCCCGGGCGCGCACGCGAGCGTCGTGCCGGGCGTTGTGGGTCTGCTCGTCATGGTCGAGCCCGAGCAGACGTACGGTCAGCTCTGGTGCAGCGGAGAACGGTGTCATGCCCCGAGCCTGCGGCTGAGGGGCCCGGCCGCGGATGGGGAGCATGCCCTACCCGCGAGGCCTGGCTGCCTCAGATTCCGCCCACGCGTGGGTGGCGCCGCCAGTCGTGCGGCTGTGGGCCTCTAGGCCGGGGTTGCGGCGTGCTCCCGGCGGTACTGGTTCCAGTGCCAGTGCAGGTACCGGTCGATGGCTCGCACGATGTGCGAGGACCGGATCGACGGGAACACGTCGAACGCGTGCTGGGCACCTGGCAGCTCGGCGTAGACGACGGTCCGCTTGGAGACCTCGCGGAGCCTGGCCACGAACATCCGGGCCTGGTCGACACCCACGAGGCTGTCGTGGGTCCCGTGCAGGACGAAGAAGTCGGGGGCGTCCGGGGTGATCCGCAGGATCGGGCTCGCTGCCTCGAACGCCTCGGGGTCGTCGGCGTAGCGCTTCTTGAACACGGTCGGCCCCATGAACCGGTCGCGGGTGAGCGTCACGCTCCGCAGACCGGTCGCCCCGGCGACGTCGTAGACGCCGTAGTGGGGCACCGCCACCTGGACCGAGGTGTCGGCGTCCTCGAACCCGGGCTGCCACACGGGGTCGTTGGGGGTGAGCGCCGCGAGCGCCGAGAGGTGCCCGCCCGCGGACCCGCCGGTGATCGCGATGTAGTCCGGGTCGCCGCCGTACGCCGCGATGTTGTCCCGGATCCACGCGATGCTCTGCTTCACGTCGATGATCTGCGCCGGGAACGGGTCCCGTGGCGCGAGCCGGTAGTTGATCGCCACGCAGACCCAGCCCTTGCTGGCGAGGTGGCGCATCAGCGGGATGCCCTGCTGGTCCTTCCTGCCGATGGTCCAGGCGCCGCCGTGCACCTGCAGGAGCACCGGGGCCGCCTCCAGCGTGCGGTCGGCGGGGGCGTAGATGTCCAGGTGGTTCCGGCTGCCGGCCGGCCCGAAGGCGATGTCCCGCTCGACCCGGACGTCGACCGGACCCTTGCGGAGGGTGCGGAACGGGTTGACCAGCGACCGCCAGGGCGTGGCCAGCTCGGCCGGGGTGGGCTTGGCGTCCAGCTGCTCGATGTAGTCGAGACCGAGTCCCTCGGTGAGGGCGTCCTCGACCCGGTCCCGGACGGCCCGGCTCTGCCAGACGAGGTAGCCGAGTCCCGCGGCGCTCGCACCGGCCAGCGCGAGACCCACCGGATCACGTCGGCGGCCGGTGCTGTGCACGGCCGCGTCCGCGGCGGTGAGCGCGAGGACGTGCGGCGCGAGCTCGCCGGTCAGCCAGCCTGCGAAGAAGGACGGAACCCCCACGCCGAAGCCGGGCAGTGGGCGGACCGCGTTGGCGGTCAGCGCCGCGGTGATGAGCTGTCGGCGGCGGAACGACATGACCCAAGATTAGTTGCTCACGGCAACGAAAGGGGTCCCGTCACCGTGAGACGGGCGTCACCCTGACGTGGCAGGGTGGCCGTCGTTGTAGGTGCAGTCCGTGACACAGCGTCGCCAACCGGGGGAGTCAGCATGGAACGTCTGTCAGGGCTCGACGCCAGCTTCCTCTACCTCGAGACACCCGCGCAGCTCATGCACGTGTGCGGCGTCATCCTGCTCGACCCCTCGACGATGCCCGACGGCTACTCCTTCGAGCGGCTGCAGGCCGGGATCGACGAGAACGTCCGCGACGTCCCGGAGTTCACCCGCAAGCTCCGCCGGGTCCCCCTCGACCTCGACCACCCGGTCTGGGTGCAGGACAAGCACTTCGACATCGAGCGGCACGTGCACCGGCTCGCCCTCCCCAAGCCGGGCGGCTACCGGGAGCTCACGCAGCTCGCGAGCCGGCTCGCCGGCCTCCCCCTGGACCGCTCCCGGCCGCTGTGGGAGATGTGGGTCATCGAGGAGTACGTCGACCGGGAGGGCCGAGACCTGGTGGCGGTCTTCTCGAAGATGCACCACGCGACCGTCGACGGCGTCTCGGGCGCCAACCTGATCTCGCACCTGTGCTCGATCGAGCCGGCCGCGCCGCCGCTGGCGCTCACCGAGATCAAGCCGTTCGGGCACGAGCCCACCCGCGCCGAGCTCCTCGGTCGCGGCGTCGTCACCAGCGTCACTCGGCCGCTCACCATCCCCAAGGCACTGGTCCCCTCGATCAAGGGCATCGCGCAGACCGTCGGCAGGGCCAGGGCCGGGACCGCGATGGCAGCACCGCTGACCGCCCCGCGTACGTCGTTCAACGGGACCATCACCGGCCACCGGACGATCGGCCTGGTCGACCTGAGCCTGGACGACATCAAGGAGGTCAAGGCGGCCAGCGGAGCCACGGTCAACGACGTGGTCCTGGCCGTCGCCGGAGGTGCGCTCCGCGGCTACCTCGAGGACCGCGACGAGCTGCCCGACAGCTCACTGCTGGCGACCGTGCCGATGTCCGTGCGTGAGTCGTCCAAGCGCGAGTCCGGCGCCAACAAGGTCTCGGCGCTCTTCACGCGCCTCGGCACCGACATCGAGGACCCCCTGGAGCGGCTGGAGGAGCTCGCGGAGAGCAACCGGCACGCCAAGGACCATGCGCAGGCGATCAGCGCCGACTCCCTCCAGGACTGGGCCGAGTTCGCCGCACCCCGCACCTTCGGCCTGGCCGTCCGCGCGTACGCCGGCCTCCGCCTGGCCGAGAGGCACCCGGTGGTGCACAACCTGGTGATCTCCAACGTCCCGGGCCCGCCGATCCCGCTCTACTTCATGGGCGCGGAGGTCCCCTCGATCAAGGGCATCGCGCAGACCGTCGGCAGGGCCAGGGCCGGGACCGCGATGGCAGCACCGCTGACCGCCCCGCGTACGTCGTTCAACGGGACCATCACCGGCCACCGGACGATCGGCCTGGTCGACCTGAGCCTGGACGACATCAAGGAGGTCAAGGCGGCCAGCGGAGCCACGGTCAACGACGTGGTCCTGGCCGTCGCCGGAGGTGCGCTCCGCGGCTACCTCGAGGACCGCGACGAGCTGCCCGACAGCTCACTGCTGGCGACCGTGCCGATGTCCGTGCGTGAGTCGTCCAAGCGCGAGTCCGGCGCCAACAAGGTCTCGGCGCTCTTCACGCGCCTCGGCACCGACATCGAGGACCCCCTGGAGCGGCTGGAGGAGCTCGCGGAGAGCAACCGGCACGCCAAGGACCATGCGCAGGCGATCAGCGCCGACTCCCTCCAGGACTGGGCCGAGTTCGCCGCACCCCGCACCTTCGGCCTGGCCGTCCGCGCGTACGCCGGCCTCCGCCTGGCCGAGAGGCACCCGGTGGTGCACAACCTGGTGATCTCCAACGTCCCGGGCCCGCCGATCCCGCTCTACTTCATGGGCGCGGAGATCCTGGCCCTCGCCCCGCTCGGGCCGGTCTTCCACGGCGCCGGCCTCAACGTCACCGTCATGTCCAACAACGGCAAGATGCACGTCGGGATCATCGCCTGCCGGGAGTCGATGCCCGACGTCGACGACCTGGCCGAGCGGTTCCCCGCCGAGCTCGCGAAGCTGAAGTCGGCCGTGGCCGTGATCAAGAAGCCGACGCCGATCCGCAGGAAGAAGGCCGTGGCCAAGGGCTGACTTCTGGCCGTCGGGGTGGTGGCCTGCGGAGTGGCCCGGCGAGTGTGGCCCGGCGAGTGTGGCCCGGCGGGCCTGCGCTGGGATGGTCTCGACGGGCTCGACCTCCGCGCTACGCGGTGTCGCTGCGCTCGCCCTGCTTCGCTCGGAAGTCCCGGGCCCGCGCGTTGACCGTGGCGGCCGCCTCGACGAACGCGGGCACGAACACCTCGGTCTCCAAGGCGCAGGCGGCGTGGCCGGCGTCGATGTCGTGGATGGTCGCCCCGGGGATCGCGCGCGCCAGGGCGCGCTGGCGGCCGGGCGGGATGACGTGGTCGTTGTTGAGGACGACCACGGCCGTGGGCACGTCGATGCGGCGCAGCCAGGGCCGCGAGTGGTGCCGGCCGAGAGCGGAGAGGGCCTGGCCGACCGCCCAGGGGCTCGTGCTCTTGAACTCGCGCAGTGCCCACTCCTGGATGTCCGAGGGCTCGAAGTCGACCGCGTCGGCGGCCACCCGGGCCGCGCGTACCGCGGTGCGCGACCGGGAGACGCCGCGCGTGGCCAGCATCGTCACGCCCATGCCGGCGAAGAAGAGCTGCTCGGGGACGTTCATCCGGAACCGGTCGGTCGTCGCCGCGAGCACCAGGCCGTCCAGCCGGCCGGGGTGCTGTCGCCAGACCCGCTGCGCCACGATGGACCCCATCGAGTAGCCACCGACGAGCGCCCGGTCGATGCCCAGCACGTCGAGGAGCGCCACCACGTCGTCCGCGCAGTCGGCCAGCGAGAACTCCTCGCTCTGGATGCCCTGCCCGTGCCAGCGCAGGTCCAGGGTCACGACCCGGAAGCGCCGCGACAGCGGCTCGATGCAGGGGAACCACGTCAGGAGTCCGGTGCAGCCGAGCGCGTGCAGCAGCACGATCGTCGGCGACCCGGGGTCCGGACCGGCGGTGTCGGTGACGTAGGTCCTACCTCGGCCGGGCAGCTCGACGAGGTCGCCCGGGGGGATCTGCGCCCATGGCATGTAGACCTGGTTGCGCAGCACTGAGAGCGGGTTCACGCGCGCTCCCTCCTTCCTCGGGCGTGGTAGAACACGTTACAGTTTTCGCAGCGGAGCGGTACCCCCGAGGGCAGGAGAACGACGTGGCTGTGGCCAGTGACACCGACGGGTTCACAGCGCCCGATGCCGAGGTCGCGGAGGCCGTCGAGGCGGTCCGGTCGGTCCTCGCCGAGACCCTGGACCGGGCCGTCAAGAACCTCGCCGAGGGTGAGCGGGTGCCGTGGTCCGCGCTCGCCGACGCCGGTCTCCTGGGGCTGATGGTGCCGGAGCGGCACGGTGGTGAGGGTCTCGGTCTCGACGCCGTCGCGGTGCTGCTGGGCGGGACCGGCGAGCGCGCCGTCCAGCTGCCCGTCCTCGAGACGCTGTGCTGCGGCGTCCTCACCCTCGCCGCCCACGGCTCGCCGGAGCAGCAGGAGGCGCTGCTGCCGGGCGTCGCCAGCGGCGAGGTCGTCCTCACCCCCGCGATCCGGGAGGTCGGGCGCCCGCTCGGCGCGGTCCCGCAGACGACGTACGCCGACGGCACGGTCACCGGCCGCAAGATCGCCGTCACCTACGCCGACGGGGCGGACCGGCTGCTCGTCACCGCCGCCCACGCCGACCAGCAGGTCGTCGCGCTGGTGGACGTCGGCGACCCGGGGGTCACGCTCCTGGAGTCGGGCTCGTCCTCCGGCCTCGCCACGCACACGGTCGTCCTCGACGGCGCTGCCGCCGAGGTGCTGTCCGACGGCGCCGCTCGGACCCTTCTCGACCACTACGTCGCGGGGCTCTGCGTCACCGCGGCCGGCGTCGTCGCGGGCGCCCGGGACCTCACCGCCGGCTACATCAAGGGCCGCACCCAGTTCGGCCGCTCCCTGGCGGAGTTCCAGGCGGTGGCGATGCAGATCGCCGACGTCTACATCTCCTCGCGGACCCTCGACCTGGCCGCCCAGAACCTCACCTGGCGTCTCCAGCACGGCCTCGACGCCTCCGACGACCTCGCCGTGGCGGCGTACTGGGTGTGCGCCGAGGCACCGCCCGCCCTGCGCACCTGTCACCACCTGCACGGCGGGATGGGCGTCGACGTCACCTACCCGCTGTCCCGGTACTTCTCGTGGATGACCGACATCGTCCACGCGCTCGACGTGCCCTCCGAGGCGGTCCCGATCGAGGACCCCACGACGAAGAACCTGGAGCTGACCGCCGCCCAGCGCTCGCTCAAGGCCGAGCTGCGCACCTACTTCGGGGGGCTCGCCGACCACAACGAGCACCGCGAGATGGGCCTGGACCGGCACGGTGAGGTCTACCAGCGAGTCGTCCGGCAGATGGGCGAGGACGGCTGGATGGGCGTCGGCTGGCCGACGGAGTACGGCGGCCACGGGCTCGGCGAGATCGAGCAGACCATCTTCGCCAACGAGGCGCAGTACTCCGACGTGCACCTGCCGGCGGTCACCCTGCAGACGGTCGGCCCGACGCTGATCCGCTACGGCACCGAGAAGCAGAAGGACCTGTTCCTGTCGCGGATCCTCGCCGGCGACGTGCACTTCGCGATCGGCTACTCCGAGCCGGACGCCGGCACCGACCTCGCGTCGCTGCGCACCACCGCCCGGCGCGACGGCGACCACTACGTCGTCAACGGCCAGAAGATGTGGACCACCGGTGGCCACCAGGCCGACTACGTGTGGCTCGCGGTCCGCACGGATCCGGACGCGCCCAAGCACAAGGGCATCTCGATCCTGATCGTGGACACCAAGGACCCGGGCTACTCGTTCACGCCGATCATCACCGCGGACGGGTCGCACCACGTCAACGCGACCTACTACAACGACGTCCGGGTGCCCGTCGACATGCTGGTCGGCGAGGAGAACCAGGGCTGGAAGCTGATCACGACCCAGCTCAACCACGAGCGCGTGATGCTCGGTCCCGCCGGCCGGATCGAGGGGCTGCGCGACCGGGTCGTCGACTGGGCCACGAAGGCCGGGGTCGTCGACCAGCCCGACGTACGCCGGGTGCTGGGCCAGACCACGGCCGTGTTCCGGGTCAACGAGCTGCTCAACTGGGAGGTCGCCCGGGCCGCCGCGGTCGGCGAGATCTCGGTCGGCGACGCGTCGTCGTCCAAGGTGTTCGCCGCCGACCAGGTGCAGCACCTGCTGGCCGACCTGACCGCGCTCGTGCACCGCTACGGCGACCCCTCGGACGAGGAGACCCGCCAGCTGATGCACTACTTCGACGGCCAGAAGAAGCGCAACCTCGTGCTGACCTTCGGCGGTGGCGTGCAGGAGGTGCAGCGCGAGCTGATCGCGATGTTCGGCCTCGGCCTGCCGCGGGTGCCCCGATGAGCGGCAGCGCGAGCGACGAGCAGGACGAGCGCGCCGAGCGGATCCGCGCCGAGGCCGACCGGATCATCGCGCTCGGCGAGTGCTCCGAGATGCTGGCGCCGTACGAGGTCCATCCCTCGACCATCGGCACGTGGCTGGACGCGATGGGCTACGAGAACCCGCGGTTCCGCGACGGTGACGAGGCCCCACCGTCGATGGCCCAGGTCTGGACGATGCCCGGCCTGGGCCGCAAGCGCGCGCCCGAGGACCCGCTCAGCCAGATGACCGACTTCCTCACCGACGCGGGCTACACCGCCGTCCTCGGCACCAACTGCGAGCAGGCCTACGAGCGCTACCTGAAGGTCGGGGAGCGACCGCGGGTCACCAACGCCCTCGAGTCCGTCGCCGGTCCCAAGAACACCGCCATGGGCGTCGGCTACTTCGTGACCTCCAAGAACGTCTGGTACGTCGACCACCCGGACGGGACGTCGGAGAAGGTGGCCGAGATGTTGTTCCGGCTGCTCAAGTTCATCCCGAAGGAGCGCGCATGACCGCCGAGACGGCCGAGGCCAAGCCCTACGTCGTCCGGCCGATGGTCAACCGCGACTCCCAGTTCTTCTGGGACGGCACGGCCCTCGGCGAGCTGCGGATCCAGGTCTGCAACGCCTGCGGTGCCAAGCGCTTCCCGCCCGGCCCGGCCTGTCCCGACTGCGGGGCCTTCGACCGCGGTTTCCAGGCCACCGTCGGCCGCGGCACCGTGTTCTCCTACGTCGTGCACCGCTACCCGGCCGTCCCCGGCAAGGAGATGCCGATCGTGATCGCGCTGATCGACCTCGACGAGGGCGTCCGGATGGTCGGCGAGGTCGTCGACGTGGCGGACGACGAGATCGAGATCGGCATGCCTCTGCGGGTGGACTTCAACAGGATCGACGACGAGCTGACCCTCCCGGTCTGGAGACGAGCATGAGGACCCTGACGGCGGGGGAGCAGATCCCCGAGTGGAGCCTGCCGCTCACCCCCACGACCATCGTGAGCACCGCGATCGCGACCCGGGACTGGCAGGACGTGCACCACGACCGCGACGTCGCTCAGGCCGCCGGGTCGAAGGACATCTTCATGAACATCCTCACCAGCAACGGGCTGGTCGAGAAGTTCGTGGTCGACTGGGCGGGCCACGATGCCGAGCTCAAGGGCATCGCGATCCGGCTGGGCGCGCCTGCGTACCCCTACGACACGCTGACCTTCAGCGGCACCGTCGACGCCGTCGAGGACGGCGTCGCCACCATCTCCGTGGTCGGACGGGTGTCGCTCGGCGACCACGTGACCGGCACCGTCAAGGTGGTCGCCCAGGAGACGGCCCCGTGACCCGGTCCCTGTCGGGCGCCGCCGCCATCGTCGGCATCGGCGCCACCGAGTTCTCCAAGGCGTCCGGCCGCTCCGAGCTCCAGCTGTCGGTCGAGGCGGTCCAGCACGCCCTCGCCGACTGCGGCCTCACGCCCGCGGACGTCGACGGGCTGACGACGTTCACCATGGACACCTCGTCCGAGATCGCGGTCGCCCGCGAGCTCGGGATGAAGGAGATGCGGTTCTTCAGCCGGATCAACTACGGCGGAGGTGCCGCCTGCGCCACGGTCCAGCAGGCTGCGATGGCGGTCGCCACCGGCGTGGCCGACGTCGTCGTCGCGTACCGCGGCTTCAACGAGAGGTCCGAGTCGCGGTTCGGCCAGTTCTCGCTGGCCGCGGCCACGCAGGTCAACACCAACGGCCTCGACAACGCGTGGTCCTACCCGATGGGTCTCGGCACACCGGCCGCCACGGTCGCGATGCAGGCCACCCGCTACATGCACGAGTACGGCGCCACGTCGGCCGACTTCGGCGCGGTCGCGGTGGCCGACCGCCGGCACGCCGCCACCAACCCTCATGCGTTCTTCTACGGCAGGCCGATCACCATCGAGGACCACCAGGCCTCCCGGATGATCGTCGACCCGCTGCACCTGCTCGACTGCTGCCAGGAGTCCGACGGGGCGGTCGCCCTGGTCATCACCTCCGCCGAGCGCGCCCGCGACCTCGCGCAGCCGGCGGCCGTCATCACCGCCGCGGCCCAGGGCAGCGGTGCCGACCAGTACGTCATGACGTCCTACTACCGCGAGGACATCGGCATCCCCGAGATGGGCGTCGTCGGCCGCGAGCTCTGGCGCCAGTCCGGCCTCCGGCCCGACGACATGCCGATGGCGATCCTCTACGACCACTTCACGCCGTACGTCCTGATGCAGCT
>NZ_JAEMSS010000030.1 GCF_016462705.1 Nocardioides sp.
CACCGTGAAGAGCCTCGTTCAGAGCAGCGCTTGACACAGAGGGGTGCCAGATCCGTGCACCTGAACTGCGTCGTTACGCAAGGCTACTTCTCAAGACCCGCGTCGACACGAGTGGGCGACGTGGGGGCTAACGCCAAGGAACGCCGCTGTCCGCTGGCGCTAGGCGATCGAAGATCGTGAAGTCGAGAGTCCGCAACCAGTCCTGGACCTCGACGCCGAACGCCTCATACAAGAACGACGCCGTGCAAACCCAGAAGTTCTCCATCATCAAGTTCCAGGGGTCCTTCACGACGTAGTCCTGGTCGTAATCGTCTATGTCGAGCGAGAGAAGGCCATGCGTCGTAAGTTCTTGGGTCGTCTCCCCAAACGTCTGGTCCATCCCGTGCTTGACACGGTTCTCGATCGTGGCGATTGGCAACCGCACGCTCGCATCCCCCGGGTCTCCAAAGTCGTACTTTCTGGTCTTGTCGTCTCGAGAAGTCACCAGCCACACAGCAAGGAACTGGGCCAGCATGTCCAGCGCTGGTTGGGAAAGTCGTTCCAGACACGATCTGGCTTCCTCGAGAGCTGCCAGGAGACTCTTCCTGCTGCGGTCGTCGGTGAACATCATCGACTCGGCCAACCCTGCCGCTGTTGACGCGCCATTTGAGGGGCGAAGCGAGATGTCAAGCAACCCGGTGGCAGTACGCACTCCAGTGAGTTCTTCCTCCACCGCAGCCATCACCGCCTCTGAAACCTTGGTCTCGTGGGCGGCCTTGAGGGCGCGCATCTTTTCGATCGGGAAGAACTTCTCTCCCGTTTCTGGAGAATCGACCTCGCGGCCGTGGGTGGCGCACATGAGGACGAGGTTGTCGAAGGCACGTCGTTCTTCCGCCGTTTCCGGTCCACCGCCTCGCGGGCCGCCCTTCTCGGCGCCGACGATATGAGCCACGGTTCCAATCCAACCCCCAGTCGGGGAAACGAGGGGAAGACCGCACCCAGTCATCGCGCAACGCCCACCGGAGGCGAACATTAGTTGGCGCATCACAGGTGTAGTAACGGGCAAGCGGGTCGCCTTCTTGGTCAGCGACTTCTTCCTCGGTTCAGACTTCGCCACGTCAAGATCTTGTCATCTAGTTTGCTGGCCCTTGATCGACCACTATGCGTTTCGCGAGATCAGCGGGCTTCATCGACACCGCAAGCCGTTCGCAGCCGCGAACCGCCCAGCCCGCCGCCCGACGACCGCCAGGTCAGATGGCGTCGGGATGGGCACGGCAAGATTGATCCTGTGAGTGAGGTCATCGAGCATCCGGCGCCAACGGACGCCACCAACAAGGAGCTCTACGCCCACGCCTTCACCTGCGCGCGGCCAGACTGCGCCGAGTGGCTGTACCGGCAGGAGCCCGGGGTAGCGGACCGAGTACTCAACAGCCGCGTTTGCCACATTCACGCCCGCCGGTCGAACGGCCCTCGCTGGCTGGAGGGGATGACGTCCGAGGCCAACCGCGGTGTCGCAAACCTGCTCATCCTGTGCATCCCGCACTCCTACGAGATCGATGAGCACGCCGACCGTTTCCCGGCCGAGCTGCTGCAGGAGTGGCGGGCGTCGCAGCTCGCTGAGTACGAACGCAGCCGACAGGGCTGGGTCCTCACCGACGAGCAAGCTCGAGAAGTCGCGCGGGAGTCTTTCGAGTCGCCGACGGTCGCTGCCCCGATCCTGGCTGCCCTGGTTCGCTGTGCCGAACGGCTCTGCGTGCGCGCCGAAGCCACCCGACCTGCTGTCACCGCCGAGGCGATGCGTTGGCGTGCGACCTGGCAGGCAGTCCGCACCTCGCTCTCTGGCTGGGACGAAGACGGCAACACGGTCTACGCCGAGCCATCCCGACAGGAGACCGATCGCCACAAGGCGGCGCTTCTCGAAGCTCTCGTAGCCGCGCGCGAAGCGGTTGTGCCCCTCGCGGAGGAACTCAAAGGAGACATCGCAGCTGCCAGGCACTCGCAACCGCGGTCTGCTCCGTGGTGTGACTGGCTGGTGCGCGCCGCCGACGAGCTGCTAGTGGCGGTCGCGTCATGGCCCGGTCCACCGCCGGCCGAAGACGACTCCCGTCTCATGGAGGCGTGCTCTGAGGTGCGGAGCGCGGCGCGGTCGCTCGCCGCGTCGCTGCGGGGAGAAACCCCATCGGCGCCGCCTCCTCTCGATGAGCTCGACAGCGCCGTCGATGGCTCGGCCGAGGACGGCCCTGCGGCGATGCTGGACCGGCACCTCGAGCTTCTTGACCGAGCCCGGCCATGGCATCGGGTCAAGCACCTGGCCTATGACGCGGAGCTGCGAACGGACCTGACCGAAGCAGCCGTTCAAGCCTCAGTGGTGCCCCGGGTTCTGTCGATGAGCACGTTCGGTCTCGATACCACCGCCGCGTTGGCAGCTTCAGTCGCACGGAACGCACCCGATGAGGTCTTGGCCGACCTGATCGAAACGGACCGCCAGGCGCGCCCCTTGGTGGTCATGTCTGCCCTGCTGGTCGAGATGTGGAGGATGCTGACCGACCGTGGCCTGGAGGACCTGGCGCAGCGGGCCCGAGAGTCATTGGTGGAGGAGTTGACCGGGCAGGATTGGAGCGATGACGCGGCCTGGGCTGGTAACGAGGTCTGCGGCGCTGAGATGTTCACCGCTTGGGCAGCCTTGGGAAGCGGTGAGGACGTGCATAAGGCGCTGTCGGCCGCCCTGAGCGCGAAGCCCGAGCTAGTGCGCGAGGTCATAGTCAGTTGCGCGGGCTGGACCGAGAGGCACAGCACGCGCGACGGCAGCATGTCGTTCCACCGCAGCTATCGGACGCTTCCCGAGTGGTTTCCTGCAGACGCCGTCGCCGAGGCTTGCGCTGAGACGATGCCAACAGTGACGGCCGCGGAAGACTCGTACGACGCTGGACCTGAGGAGGGCGAAGACGAGGTGGAATACCTAGCCTCGCGCTTGCTGCGAGTCATGTCTGAGACCGAGAAGGGGGCGAGCTCCGAGCAGCCTTGACGGTGACGACGGGCAGCCAGCATCTCTCGAGCCGAAGCCCGGCGGCCAACGGTGCAGACCGTCCGAGCCGCTATTTCGTGGCCGCAACCCGGCCAGCGATCGGACCCCGCACTCGATAGCGAGTCCTGGCGTCGCCCGTGTCAGGCGACAGTTGGACGATGCCCGCGGGACCGGTTGGGACGTGGCCTTTCGTCCTAGTCTCGCGGGCCCACCATGCTTGCCACGCAACCTCATCCCGTGCCATCTCATCGCCCTCGAACTCCGCCGTGAACACGGTCATCGTCGTCCTCCAGATGTGTGGTGTCGATATGACTGTGGCCGCTCTACTCTCCGGATACCAAGCGGTTTCGTTGTGACAAATCCGCTGTCCCTGAAGACCTGTCCGGCAGCTCACGAGACCTACGAAGGGGGTGGGCTCGATCAACTTCGCCTGGCTGTCGGGAATGGGGGTCTGTCATGCCGTCGGGGCCCGTCGCCCGGCTGATATCCCGACATAGGTCAGGGTCCAAGGAGCGCTGGAACGACCGCGATCTGGTCTGGTCGCAGTCGTCGAGTGTGGTGTGGCGAGAGGCAGTTCACGTGGTCCCAGACGATGTCGGGGTTCCACACTCGGATCTCGGCAGATCCGGGCGTCGCAGGCTGTGATCGGCTGCGTCAATTGGGCGGTGCAGCGCCCTCCCATCAGGTCTCAGACAGAACCTGTCGGAGGTCGGGGGCGCGGTATCCGGTCGCTTGAGGGCCTCGCCATTCCCAGCGGTTGATTTCGTCATGTTGGATCGGTGCAGCGTCGAGGTCAATGCCGAAGCGCAAGGCGGCGCCCTAGACCACGTAGGCAACGGGTACGCCCGTCACGCGCGTCGAGTTCCCCTCGATCTGCGCCGGACGCTGACTGCCCGTTGAACCGCCGCTGTTCTTCGAGACCAGATGCCTCTTGGTTGATACTGACGCTCGGACCAGCGCAGGGAGGGGAGCCGTGGCTGACGAGAGAGACGTCACCGAAGAGTTGCGTCGCTTCGTAGAGGAGCGCGACTGGGGGCAGTTCCACTCGCCCGTCAACCTCGCAAAGAGCCTCGTCATCGAGGCCGGCGAGCTCCTCGAGTGCTTTCAGTGGAGTGACGACGCGCCCAAGGACAAGGTGATCGACGAGCTCGCGGACGTGTTGACCTACGCGCGCTTGCTGGCGGCTCGTCTACAGGTGGACCCGAACCAGATCGTGCTGGACAAACTCGACACGACGCGCGCGAAGTACCCGGTCGAGAAGGCTCGGGGCTCGAGCGTGAAGTATGACCAGCTTCCGGATTGAGCGAGGTCCGTTCGACGCGACCCAGATCGCGGCGTGGACCCAGCTTGATCCGCACTTCGCAAATTGGCCGGTCGTGTACGCGCTCGACGGCGCAGACCGGATCTACGTCGGAGAGTCGCTCAACGTCGTGACGCGATTCCGGCAGCACCTCGCCTCGCCGGAGAAGAGGACCTTCCGCGGGGCCCGCGTCGTGCTTGACCCGACATTCAACAAATCCGTGTGCCTGGATCTTGAGTCGTTCCTGATCCAGCGTCTTTCAGGCGACGGGCTGTATCAGGTCACCAACCGCAACGTGGGCATCTCGGACCGTGACTACTTCGGCCGCGACGAGTACCGCAAGGTATTCGCAGAGATCTTCGCCGAGCTCCGGGCTGACGGGTTGTTCAGCGCGACCCTGCAGGAGATCGAGAACTCCAACCTCTTCAAGTTGTCGCCCTTCAAGGCCCTGTCGAGCGACCAGGAGATCGTGGTGCTCGACGTGCTGGAGGGGCTGTTCGAGGACCTTGAGAAGGACCTCTCGAGCCAGATCGTCATCCAGGGCGACCCGGGCACTGGGAAGACAGTCGTTGCGATCTACCTGATGAAACTGCTCAGCGATATCCAGGCCTGGGACCACAGCCAGCCCGTCGACTCGGAGTCCGCACTGAGCGAGTTCTTCGTGGAGGAGTATCCGGAGCAGCTCGAGGGCTTCCGCATGGGCCTGATCGTCCCGCAGATGTCGCTGCGGAAGACCGTGCAACGGGTCTTCCGGCAGACGCCAGGGCTCAAGGCGTCGATGGTGATGTCGCCTTTCGAGCTCGGCAACCGAGAGGATTCGTTCGACCTGCTGATCGTGGACGAGACCCATCGCCTCCGACAAAGCGGCAACCAGCCGGCGGGACCGCTGTACAAGCAGTTCTCCGAGATCAACCTCCGCCTGTTCGGCCATGACGACCCCGACCTGACTCAGCTCGACTGGATCAAGGCCAAGAGCGCTCACCAGATCTTCTTGATGGACTCCGCTCAGACCGTTCACACGGGCGACGTGCCGACCGCCGCGCTGGCCGACCTCTCGCGACAGCGCGGCGATCAGCATCGCCGCTACCGCCTCAGCTCACAGATGCGAGTCGCAGCCGGTGAGGACTTCGTGAGCTACGTACGCGCGGTCCTGAGCGACGTGCCGCCAGAACCTCGCCGCTTCCAAGGCTATGACCTGCGCTTCTACGACGACCTGCGTGCGATGCGGGACGCGATCCGTGAACGAGAGCGCGAGGCCGGTCTCGCGCGCCTAGTCGCGGGTTTCGCATGGCCTTGGGTCAGCCGAAGAGACAAGTCGGCTTACGACATCGAGATCGACGGCGTGCAGCTCCGCTGGAACCAGACGGACGTCGACTGGGTGAGCTCTCCCACTGCGGCTGAGGAGGTGGGGGTCATTCACACTGTCCAGGGTTATGACCTCAACTACGCAGGCGTGATCATCGGCCGGGATCTGCGCTACGACCCCCGGCTCGGCAGGCTCGTGTTCGATCGAACCTCGTACTTCGACCGAACCGCTGCAAACGACATGCCGGGCCGAGGCATCAGGTTCAGCGACGACGACATCTTGCAGTTGGTCACCAACATCTACTCCGTGCTGCTCACGCGCGGAATGCTGGGGACTTACGTGTACGTGTGCGACCCGGCCTTGCGTGAGCGTCTACGCCCCTACTTCTGATTGAGCTAGGGCGCGATTTCCCCGCGGTCTTGCTGCCGCACCACTCCACCTTCAGCCTCCACCGCCATGTTGCTGTCGTGATCTATGGTGCTGGAGTGGAGCATGAGGCAACCCACCGTCGCCCCCTGCTCAAAGCGATGGTCGGCGGTGGCCTGGCACTGGGAGCCGTCGCGGGCGGCGCCCGGGTCTTCCTGTCCCCGGACGGGCTCGGGTCGAAGGGCGAGGGGCCGCCAGCGCTCGAGCTCTCCGCCGACAGCGGGTCCGATGTCCGGGCGCTCGAGGTCCAGCTGGGCGACGAGCTGCTGCCGCAGGTCGCCCAGGGGCGCTGGGGCTCGACGCAGCTGCGGACCTCGACCCACTCGATGGTCGGCTTCACCTGGGCGGGCGCCCGCTCCGCGCAACCGCAGCCGAAGGTCCAGGTCCGGTCCCGGGTCCGGGGAGGCTGGACCAGCTGGCGGTCGGTGCGTGCCCTGCACGACCTGCCCGACCCCGGCTCCGGTGAGGGCCGGGGCGTGCTGGGGACCGAGCTGGCGTGGATCGGCGACGCCGACGGCATCCAGGTCCAGGTCGCGGGAGCGCGGCCGGCCGACCTGACGATGGTGCTGCTGCACCCGGCCCGGCGGGCCGACGACCGGTTCCAGTCCGCGTACGGTCGCGACCCGGCGACGTACGGCCGGAGCAGCAAGGGCGCGCTGACCCCGACCGCGCGTCCGAAGATCTACTCCCGCAGCCAGTGGGGCGCCGACGAGAGCTGGCGCGACGGCAACCCGGAGTTCTGCAGCACCATCCAGCAGGTGCACGTTCACCACACGGTCAACAGCAACGACTACGCCGAGGACGACGTCCCGGCGCTGCTGCGCGGCATCTACCGCTACCACACCCAGAACCTGGGCTGGTCCGACGTCGGCTACAACTTCCTGGTCGACCGGTTCGGGCGGATCTGGACGGGCCGCGCCGGCGGAGCGGCCAAGGCGGTGCGTGGCGCCCACACGCTCGGATTCAACGCCACGTCGACCGGCGTCTCGGTGATCGGCAACCTCGACCAGGTCGCGCCCAGCTCCGCAGTCCTGGAGGCGATCGCGCAGCTCGCGGCCTGGAAGCTCTCGCACTACGGGCTCCTGGGGAGCGGGACGACGACCGTCGTCTCGGAGGGCAGCGACAAGTTCCGGGCCGGCAAGTCCGTCACGCTGCCGATCATCGACGGGCACCGCGACACCAACGACACCGCCTGCCCGGGCGGCAACCTGTACGCCGTCCTCGACCAGGTGCGCGCGCGCACCGACGCGATCATCAACGCCGCCCAGCTGCAGCCGATGCCGATCACCCGGCCCGCGGCGGTCGTCGGAACGCCGGTGGTCGGCGGTCGGCTCAGGGCGCGGCTGCCCAAGGGGCGGCCGGAGGGTACGACGGCCGCCATCGCCTGGCTGCGGGACGGGGTGGCGATCCCGGGCGCGACCCGCAAGGTCTACCAACCCACCGCCGAGGACGCCGGGCGGCAGCTCGGCCTGCGGATCACCCTGTCCTGCGCCGGCTACGAGACGACCGAGGTGACCGCCAGCGCGGCCGGCATCGTCAAGGTCGAGACGACCCTCGAGGTGCACTCGTCCGGCCGAGGCGGCCGGGTGAAGGTGCGCGCCCGGGTGGTGCCCGTCGGGATGGACGGCGTACCGACCGGGGCGCTGCGGGTGAAGGTCAACCAACGCACGAAGCGGGTCGACCTGCGCAGCGGCCGCCGCAAGGCCAGGTTCGTCGGCTTCGCCAAGGGCCGCTACCCGGTGGTGGTGCGCTACTTCGGCGACGGCGTGTACCTGCCGTCCCGCGCCGTCTCCGAGGTCCGGGTCCGCTGAGCTGACAGGTCCGCAGCGGCGTGGACGCTCTGCTCATGCGCGGCGACGGTCGCCCCCCGACGAAGCAGTCGGAGCGGGTCCTTCAGTGGATGATCCGGAACGACCCTCTGGACACCCGGAAGTTGGCACTGCCGCGGTACTTCCCGACCACCTTGTAGCTGCCCCTCTTGGGGACATTGCGGAACTTGGTCCTGGCGAAGTTCCGGCTCGCGTCGCGGCTTCCGTCGAGGCCGACGATGCTGGTGGCGATCTTGACACCGTTACGCCGCAGGACGAACTTCACCTCGCCCGTCGGGACCTGACCGTTCGCGGAGGTGACGAGGTTCTTCGCGATGATCAGGCGCCTCACGACTCTGTGGCGCGCCGTGACCCGGGAGGTCGTCGCATCCTTGGTCACCGTCACGCTCGCCGGCGGAGCCGTCGACTGACTGAACGCCGCGGGGTCGGTGGGGATGAAGGTGGCAGTCACGGCGTACGGCGTCGTCGAGGCGGCCAGGAGCGGGAGGTCGAACTCCACTCTGCCGCCATTGGGCACGCCGGCGACCAACGTCTGGCCGCCGACCTCGAGCTCGACCTTGCCGACGGGCTTGGGATCGCCGCTGGTCGCGGTGTCGACCGTGACGATCGCCTTCGAGGTGTCTCCGTAGGCGATGGTCGCCGACTTGAGCGCCAGGGTCGTCGTGGTGCCGCTGGGGGCAGCGGCGACGGCGGAGACGGCGGAATGGGCCGGCAGGACTGATGTCGTGCCGAGGCCCAGCGTCGCGGCCAGCACGAAGGCTCCGGCGCTCGCTCGCTTGGTGAGTCGAGTGGCGGTCACGTTGGTCTCCATCTGGTGGGGGTTCTGAGGCGCACCGAGGCGCACCGACGCGATGCAGCGGGCCGCTGCTGATGTCCGGGTGGAGGACCTGACCGACGACTGAACGAGCGCGCTTGCGGGCCCCTTTCCACGGGGCTGCGTGCGGACGGCCGGGGCAGTGAGTCTTGTTGCCGGTACATGTCGCGGGACGCGCGGACCGTTACGTCGGATCGACCGACCACAGCACCTGCCTCGGCCGGCCGCCGTACTCCGCACGGAGTACGGCGAAGTGTCTGCCGTGGCCAGACGCGTCAGCCCCGCCGCATTGACACCGTGAAGCCATGACTACTGATCTCCTGGCGCCCGACCACTCCGGTGCCGACACCAGACCGAAACGATCACGGACGAAGACCGTGCTGCCGTGGCTCATGCTGGCCGTGTGGATCGGGCTGGCGGTGGGCAGCTTCTCACTGTCCGGCAAGCTCGACTCGGTGACTCGCGACAACCAGGCCGACTACCTGCCGGCCAGCGCGCAGTCGACCAAGGTGCTCGAGGCCGAGGCCGGTCTCCCCGGTGGCGGGGACGGCCTGCTGGTGGTCGTGTACGAGCGACCCGGTGGCCTCCAGCCGGGTGACCGGGAGGCCGCCGTACGCGGCTACACCGACCTCGCGGAGCGATTCGCGGTCGACACCGCCGACGCACCGCCCCAGATCGTCGACTCCGCCGACGGCACGGCCCTGATGTTCGGGCTGCCGCTCGACCGCGAGTACGTCGCCGACGAGGCCGAGGCCACCTCGGTCACCGATGCCCGTGACCTGCTCGCCGACCGGCCGGACGGGCTGGACGCCTACGTCACCGGTCCGTCGGCGATCGGGGCCGACATGGACGAGGTCTTCGACACCGTCGACGCGAAGCTGTTGCTCGCCACCGCCATCGTGGTGGCGGTCCTGCTGATCCTCACGTACCGCAGTCCGCTGCTGTGGCTGGTCCCGCTCGCGGCGGTCGGGGTCGCGGCGATCACGTCGATGGGTGCCGTGTACGCGCTCACCCAGATCTTCGACTTCACCATCACGAGCATGAGCTCGGCGCTGCTGATCGTCCTCGTCTTCGGCGCCGGCACGGACTACGCCTTGCTCCTCGTGTCTCGCTACCGCGAGGAGCTGCACCGCCACGAGCGGCCGGTCGACGCGATGCTGGCGGCGCTGCGCGGGGCCGGACCGGCGATCCTCGCGTCGGCGGCGACGGTGGTCGCCGGCCTGTTGTGCCTGCTGGTCGCGGATCTCAACAGCACCAGCGGTCTCGGGCCGGTGGGTGCAGCGGGCATCGGGTCCTCGCTGCTGGTCATGCTGACGCTCTTCCCGGCGCTGCTGGTGGTGCTCGGGCGCCGGGTCTTCTGGCCGTTCGTGCCGCGACTCGGAGGTGAGGCACACACGCCTCGATCCGGGTGGGCCCGGCTCGGCGAGCTGGTGGGGCGCCGCCGCGTCGTCAGCTGGGCGGTGCCGCTGGTGGTCCTGGGCGGTCTCGCGCTGGGCCTGGTGGGGGCCAGCGGGTCACTCCCGCAGCTGGACCAGTTCGCCCGGTCCACACCGGACTCGGTGACCGGGGCGAAGACGATCGACGAGCTCTTCCCCGAGCAGGGCGGTCAGCCGGTCAGGGTGATGAGCCGGCCGGACCAGAGCGCCGACGTCCTCGCCGCCGTGCAGAGCACGCCCGGGGTCGCCAGCGCGGAGATCCGCCGGGCCAGCGACGACTGGGTCGAGATCTCAGCGATCCCGGTCGACTCGCCGGAGAGCGCGGGTGAGACGGCGACGATCAAGCGGCTGCGGGAGCACGTGGACGAGGTCGCCGGGGACGCCGCGCTGGTCGGCGGCCCGAGTGCCGAGCTGCTGGACACGGACGAGACCAACACGAGCGACCGCAACCGGGTGATGCCGCTGATCCTGCTGGTGGTGCTCGTCATCCTCGGGCTGCTGCTGCGGGCGGTTGTGGCTCCGCTGGTGTTGGTCGCCACCGTCGTGGTGTCGTTCTTCGGGGCCCTCGGACTGTGCAACCTGCTGTTCGACCAGGTGCTCGGGTTCGCCGGCTGGGAGTCGTCGGTGCCGCTGATCGGGTTCCTGTTCCTGGTCGCCCTCGGGGTCGACTACAACATCTTCCTGATGACCCGGGTCCGTGAGGAGGCGGCCCGGCACGGCACCGTCGATGGCACGAAGCGTGGCCTCGCGGTGACGGGCGGCGTGATCACCTCGGCCGGCGTCGTGCTGGCGGCGACGTTCGCGGTGCTCGCCACGCTGCCGCTCGTCATGCTGATCCAGATCGGGATACTGGTCGCCGTCGGCGTGCTCATCGACACCCTGCTGGTGCGGTCCATCGTGGTTCCCGCACTGACGATGTCGCTGGGCTCGCGGATCTGGTGGCCCAGCCAGCTCTGGCGCACGGGACAGGACTGTGTCGATGACCCTTCGAGGACCCCGTTGATGACCCAGTCGACGACCCCGTGCGAACGATGATGGCGCTCCGTCCGCCGGTAGCCGACCGGCTGCTGGCGGCGGCGGCGTTCGTGCTCGGCGTCGCCGCCGCGCTCACGCTCGAGGCGGTCGCCGGTGAGGACGAGCGAAGCGTGGACCTGGGCGCGATCGCACTCCTGGGCGCGATGGCGGCGCCGTTGCTGGTCCGACGGCGCTGGCCGATCCTCGTCGTCATCGCGGTCCTCGTCGTGTCGACGCCGTACCACCTCCTCGACTATCCCCATGAGGCCACGATGCCGGCCTTGGTCGTGGCGGCGTTCACGGCGGCGCGCCACGGCGAGCCACCGCGACCGGCCGTTGCCACCCTGGTGGCGGTGGCCGCGGTGATACTGCCGGTCGCCGCCGCGTCGGGGGAGCTCGGTGATGCTGTCCTCGGCGTCGGCTGGCTGTTGATGGCCTTCTTCGCCGGGCTGGCGGTCCGCTTCCGTGACAACTGGACTGCCGCCGTCACGGCGCGGCTGGAGCAGGAGCGGGCCGACGAGGTCGAGCGGCGGGTCGCCCAGGAGCGGGTCCTGATCGCTGCCGAGCTGCACGACGTACTGGCGCACGGCCTCGCGGTCGCGAACGTCCAGGCGTCCGTGGCCGCGCACCTGATCGACCAGCTGCCGAGCGGCGGGGACGCGTCGCTGCAGGAGCTGTCCGGCACGCTGCACAGCCTGTCGGACACGAGCCGTGCCACGCTCCACGAGCTGCGCGCCGTGCTGGACGTGCTGCACGGTGGCGAGGGCGACCCGACCGAGCCGGCGCCCCACCTCGGCGAGCTCCAGCGTCTGGTGGAGATGGCCGAGGCGGCTGGTGTCCGCGTCGACGTGGAGGCGGACGGGGTCGCTGACGAGCTACCGTCGACGGTGTCCGTCGTGGCCTACCGGATCATCCAGGAGTCGCTGACCAATGTCGTCCGACACTCGACGGCCAAGCACGCGACCGTCCGGCTCGACCAGGACGGCCGCCGGCTGCGGATCTCGGTCGTCGACCACGGGCCCGCGCGACCGGACTCGACCGTGACACCGGCCGGCTTCGGGATCGTCGGGATGACCGGGCGGGCGCAGGCCGTGGGCGGCGAGCTGTCCGCCGGCCCGGGCGAGTCCGGAGGGTTCGAGGTGCGGGCCAGCCTGCCGCTGCCGGAGATGTGGCGGGCGCCGTCGTGATCCGGGTCCTGCTCGCCGACGACCAGGCCCTGGTGCGCGGCGCGTTCGCGCTGCTGGTCGGGTCAGCTGACGACATGGAGGTCGTCGGGGAGGCCGGCACCGGCGACGAGGCGGTGGCGCTGACCCGGGACCTGCGCCCCGACGTCGTCCTGATGGACATCAGGATGCCGAGCACCGACGGCATCGAGGCGACTCGGCAGATCACTGACGCCGACGGGTCGAGCGGCACCAAGGTGCTGATCCTGACCACGTTCGAGACGGACATCAACGTCCTGCGCGGCCTGCGCGCGGGGGCGTGTGGGTTCCTGCCCAAGGACACCCGCCCAGACGACCTGCTGGGCGCGATCCGCACCGTCGCGGCGGGGGAGGCACTGCTCTCGCCCGGCGCGACCAGGGCGGTGATCACCCGTGCGTTGAGCCGCCCGGACGCGCCGGCACCCGAGCGGCTGGCCAGCCTGACGGCGCGCGAGCACGAGGTGCTGCGGCTGGTCGCCGCGGGGCGCAGCAACCAGGAGATCGCGGACGAGCTGGTCGTCAGCCCGCTGACCGCCAAGACCCACGTGGCCCGCATCCTCGCGAAGATGGGCGCCCGCGACCGGGTCCACCTCGTGATCGCGGCGTACGAAGCCGGGCTCCGCTAGGCACGTCGCCCAGCACGTCGCCCAGCACGTCGCCCGGCACTGGGCGGGCCTCGGAGGAGAGGCTCGCCACCGACCAGCGCCACTCACCGTCGTACTCCGCGCGGGCTACGGGGAGGTGTCGTCGTACCCCGCGCGGAGTACGCCGAAGTGCCTGCCGTGGCCAGACGCGCCGGGCCCCCGGACTTGGCAGCCTGATGGCCATGGAACCGAACGAGCAAGGCCCAGGGAAGTCATCGATCGGGCGCCGCAGCTTCGTCACTCACGCGGCTGCACTCGGCGCCGGCGCCGGACTGGCGGCGACGGGGTTCGCGACACTCGGCGACGACACAAAGGACCCCGAGAAGTCGTCTGGCCGTGAGGACGTCTTTCGTCGTGACCAAGACCTGAAGTTCATCGGCGTGGAGGAGACCTTCTCGACCGCCGAGCTGATGAAGCTGAACTCCCTCAACCAGGACCACATCGACTTCCTGACGGAGATCGGTCTCGCGGATCTCGGCGACCGACGCATCGGCGACATGGACGAAGGCGGCCTCGACGTCCAGATCCTCTCCGCGCACACGCCGTCCGTGCAGAACGTGCCTGGGCAGGAGGGCATCGACTTCGCCTACCGGCTCAACCGGCTGCTCGTCGAGGGGCCGATGGCCACCTATCCGGGCCGCTTCCAGGCCTTCGCCACCTTGCCCCTGCAGAGCCCGGAGGCGGCGGCGGACGAGCTGGAACGCACGGTTCGCGACGACGGCTTCCTGGGGGTGCTGACCAACGGGCACATCACCGGGAAGTTCCTCGACCATCCCGACCTCGAGCCCGTGCTGGCGCGTGCCGAGGCCCTCGATGTACCGATCTACCTGCATCCCGGTTATCCGGCGGACGACATCTACAAGATCTACTACGGCACGACCCGGTCGGAGTACACGGAGGAGTACCAGGACTACATCTTCAGTGGGTCCGGACTCGGCTGGCACCAGGAGGTGCTGATCCAAGCCGTCCGGATGATCACGTACGGCGTGTTCGACAGGTTCCCGAAGCTGAAGGTCATCCTCGGTCACATGGGCGAAGGTCTGCCGTTCTACTACGAGCGGATCGCCAACGACATGGGCGAGCCGACCGAGGACTCGCTCGAGAAGCCCATCGACCAGTACTTCCAGGACAACTTCTGGTTCACCACCAGCGCGTTCTTCCAGGACAACCTGCTCGAGCAGCTGCTGAAGTACATCAGTGTCGATCGGGTGATGTTCGCGACCGACTATCCCTTCATCGAGAGCATCAAGGAAGGGACCGACTGGTTCCGAGCGGTCGATCTTCCTCGTGAGGACAAGGAGAAGATCGCGTTCCGCAACGCCGAGAAGCTGTTCGGCATGAAGGTCTGACGCGCTCGGACCCGAGCCTCGACCGCATTGGATGCGGACGCGGGCCGATGTCGGCGGGCTCCTCTAGCGTCGGGGACATGAAGGATCTCGGGTACGACGAAGGGTCGGGCAGCGGCGTCGCCGCACCCGACCTGCCGCCGTCCCCCGACGAGATCCGCGAGTTCTCCCGCCGGATGGCCAACGCCGACTGGTCCCACCTCGACGACCGGGAGCGCATCGACCTGATAGACGCGGGGGAGACGCTCAAGAACTGCACCAGTGGCGCGCAGCTGCGGGTCGGCCTGGACTTCGAGGCGTCCCAGCGCCGGGAGGCCGCCACGAAGGGGGTGCGTGCCGAGAAGCAGGGGCTGGGCATCGCGCACCAGCTGGCGTTCGCCCGCCGGATCTCCCCGCACCGCGCGAAGCGGATCCAGCACCTCGGCCACCGGCTTGCCGGGATGCCGGAGACCTTCGCCGCGCTGACCCACGGCCTGCTCAGCGAGGAGCGGGCGGTCATCATCGCGACGCACACCGAGTGCCTGTCGGCCGACCTGCGCGAACGCGTCGACCTGGCGATCGCCGGCGACCCGGAGTGGCTGGCCACCCTCGGCAACAGACAGCTCGAGGCCGAGGTCGACAAGCTCGCCTACCGTCTCGACCCGAAGTCGTTCGTGGAGCGCGCAGCCAAGGCGGTGGCGGACCGTCGGGTCACCAGCCGCCCGGCGCCGGACACGATGATGTTCCTCAACCTGCTGCTCCCGGTCGTGCAGGGCGTGGCGTCGTGCGCCGCGCTGGACAGGTATGCGAAAGCAGCAAGGGCCGCCGGTGACCCGCGCAGCATCGGCCAGCTGATGGCGGACCGGGCGGTCGAGCTGCTGACCGGACAGGCCACCGCGGACGCCGTGCCCGTCACCGTCGACGTGATGATCCCCGACACCTCGATGCTCGGCATCGACGACGACGCCGCGATCGTGCCCGGCTACGGGCCGATCCCCGCCGCCGTCGCGGTGGCGCTGCTGCTCACCGCCCAGGACCAGGGCCTCGCGATGCTGCGCCGGCTCTACACCCACCCGCGGCACGGGCGGCTCGTCGCGATGGAGTCAGCGGCCCAGAGGTTCCCGGCGATCCTGGCGGCGCTGATCCGCAAGCGCGACCAGATCTGCCGCCAGCTGTGGTGTGGCGCGCTCATCAGGCACACGGACCACGCCCAGCGCCGGGCGGACGGCGGCGACACCAGCTACGCGAACGGCGACGGCAGCTGCGAGGCTTGCAACCAGGCCAAGGAAGCCGTCGGGTGGCGGGTCAGAGCCCGGCCCGGACAGGCCGGGCTGCAGGACCCCCACTTCCCTCACACGATCGAGACCGTCACTCCCACCGGGCACGTCTACACCAGCGTCGCTCCCCAGGTCGGAGTGGTGAGACGACCGATGTCGATGGAGATCTACCTCGGCGAGGACTTCACCCTCGCCTCGTGACGGCCGCCGTCAGCCGGCGCTCTGCAGTGCCTTGACCTCGTCGCGCGCCGCGACGACGGCAGCGTGCTGCCGGGTGACGACCTCGCGGAAGCCGGCGCTCAGATCCTGCTCGAGCGCCTTCTCGTACTCGGACACGGCATGGTCCTCGCCGGTCACGCAGGCGGCGAGCACGCCGTCGGGGTCGTCGCCGGTGAGGGCGTCCTTGAGGGCGATCCACCCGCGGTGCAGGGCGGCGGTCACCGTCCCGCCCTCGTCGACGTCGTCGCCGTAGTCGTGGCCCATCTCGACGATCTCGCGTCGGAAGTCGGCCCGCTGCTCGGAGAACCGCTGGAGGGTCGTCGCCCACTCGGCGTGGTCACCGTCCCGGACCTTGTCCGCGGCGCTGGCGTAGCCGCGCTCGCCGTCCTTCAGCGTCTCCACCAGCTCCTTGGCGGCGTCCTTGTCGTCGGTCACGTGGATCCCTTCCTCGTTGTGCACTGGGCGAGGGAGGTACCCCCACGACCCGCGGCACAACCAGACCGGGCACGCGGCGCGGTCAGCGGATCTTGCGGGTCACCGTCCGCACGACCTTGTCGCCCTCGAACCACGTGACCTTCAGCGTGTGGCGACCCGGCTTGACCCGCCCCTTGAGAACGAAGGTGTACTCGCCCCGCGCGGTCATGACCCGGTCGACGTCGACCTTCTTGCCGTCGAGGAACGCGACGACCTTCTCGTCGCCGCGCTCGGGGCAGCCGTCGACGCCGGTGCCGGGCACCTTGCGGCACGAGTCGTGCTTGTCGAAGACGGTGTCGCGGTCGGTGTCGGGGCAGCCGGCGCCGGTGCTGGGGCCCTTCGCGGTGGCGCACTGGTCGGCGACGTCCGGGACCCTGTCGCCGTCGCGGTCCTTGACGACCGTGGTGCGCTGCACCGTGAGCGTGTAGTCGACCGGGCCCAGGATCTCCTGCGGGTCGACGACCGCGGTGAGGTCGCGGCGCGACCACGGCACCAGCACCTGGACGGTGTTGGGCTCGTCGGTCTCGATGACCCGCTGCGAGGAACCGCCGCCGACCGTCAGCCCGAGGAAGCCGTCGCCCTCCCAGGTCAGCGTCACCAGGGCGGAGGACTGCTGCGGGACGTCGATCGGCACCTGGTCGCGGCTCTCGACGACGCTGACCAGGCTCACGCCCAGGGTGGAGTCGGTCGGCGCGAACGATCCCTCGGCGGCGCGGTACGTCGTCGTGCGCTCGCGCTTGGCCACCGGCGCGTCCCGGGTCTCGGGCCCGAGCCGCGGGCCGGCGAGGTCGAGGTCGCGCTGGTCGGGGGCGACGTCGTCGTTGGCCAGCCAGTCGTTCGTGCGGGCGTGGTAGCCGGTGACGGCGTACACGTTGTACGGCGCGGTGAGGCCCTGGTCGGACAGGTAGTCGCGGCGGATCCGGAAGGTCACCGTGTCGTTGTCGGTGTCCCAGGTGGTGGTGCCGGGCGGCATCAGGTAGCCGGTGCCGTTGTCGAGGGTGACCGGCTGGCCGTCGGTGCCGCCGGTCGGGATGAACGAGTCGAAGCGGCGACCGTCGACGGTCAGGCTGTACGCGACCAGCGAGGTGCCCTGGAGGAGCGGCCAGACCTTGCCCACCTTGACGGTCGCGTCGACCGTGGTCCGGCTGACCGCGACCCGGACGTCCTGGATGTCGGTGATCGGGCTGACCGAGTCGCCGTCCGCGTCGGCGCCGCCCCCGGCGTACGCCGTCGGCTGCTTGCCCTTGGGCAGGTGCCGCGCCACGCCGCGGACCTTGAGCTTCGAGCCCTTGCGGGTGACGTTGCCGAGCGACAGCTTAGGCCTGGTCGTCGCCACCGGGGTGGGGGAGAAGTCGCCGACCGCGCCCGGCACCAGCGAGAAGTCCGGCTGTGGGCAGTCATCGGCCTCGCCGGTGGAGGACGCGTAGAAGTGGTCGGCCGGGTGCTGGACCTGGAACGAGTTCATCCCGTCGCCCTCGACGTCGTTGGGCGTCAGGTGGTCGCGCTCGTCGACCTTGCCGTCGCCGTTGACGTCGAGGTAGCGGCTCATCCGCAGCGCGAAGCCCTCGACGTCGAGCGAGGAGACGCACTTGGCCAGCAGGGGCGGGTCGGTGCTGTAGGCCATGATGTCGTTGGTCGCGGTCGGGCCCCAGGGGCCGTCCGCGCCGTCGCCGACGTGGCCGATGGTCAGGCAGTGGCCGAACTCGTGGCTCACCAGGTCGTAGAGGCCGAAGAAGTCGCTGAGGCCAGGCACCGGGTCCACCGCGCCGTTGACCGCGAAGCAGACGTTGCCGCCGGCGCCGCCGCAGTCCTCGACGTAGACCCCGCCGGGCTCGGCGTTGTGCTGCTGGAAGCCGTCGCGGGCCTGCCACTCGGGGAGGCTGAACGGGTTGGGCAGGTCGGCGCAGGGCAGGCCCTGGTCGTCGACGATGCCGAGCTCGCCGGCGAACGCCGTGGGGTCGATGCCGATGCCGATGCCGCCGGCCGGGTTGGAGACGACCACGACGATCTCGGGGTCGACGAGCTCGATCGGGTTCGTCGGGAGGCCGTCGCCGTCCACGCCGACCAGCAGGGAGCGGACGTCCATCTCGAGGCCGTCGGCCAGCCAGGGCAGGTCCATCTGCGTGGCGAGGTGCTTGATCCCGTCCTCCCACATCTGCACCGACTGGACCGCGATCCGCATGTCCCGCTCCGACGCGGGGGAGACCGGGATGAGGACGACCACGTCGACCTTCGGGGAGTCGAGCGCGTTGAGCCCGACCTTGAGGTGGTAGCAGCGGTTGTCCGGGTTGATCGGGTCCCGGTCGACGATGCACTCGGCCGGCAGCCGGCCGTCGCCGGTGTGCGGGCCGGCGTAGGTGTCGGACGGGCTGCCCAGCGCGGACGGCACCAGCAGGGCGGCCAGCACGGTCACGACCAGCGGGCCGAGGAGTCGACGGAGGACGACAGACGGGGTCACGGCCGGTCAACGACCGTCGGGCGAAGGTGTTACTCGTCGGCGTTCAGGGCAGTCGCGGCCCGTCAGTCCGTGTCACCCGGTGCCATCCCGCGCACCAGGGCGGTGAGGGCTGCCCGCCAGAGGTCCTCGTCCGACCAGTCGGCGAGCGTGGCCCAGAAGCCGGGCCCGTCGGGGGGCGGCCGCCGCGACAGTCCGGTGGTGGCCAGGCCCACGCACAGCGAGTGGAACTCGTAGGCCACCGCCGCTGTCGGCCGGTCGTCGACCACACCCGCCTCCTGTGCCCGATTCACCCACCGGGTCAGCGCGGTGTAGCTCGCCCGCGCCCGGGCCTGGACGTCCTCGTCGCGGACGGTGTCGGCCGTGACCCGCTCGAACGTCAGGCGGAACAGGTGCGGCCGCTCGGTCGCGAACACCCGGAAGCCGTGGACCCCCGCCGCGACCAGGTCGGCGGCCGGGTCGTCGGTCTCGGGGAGCGACGACACCAGGTCGGTGAGCACGTCGTAGCCGCGCCCGGCCAGCTGCTCGACCAGGCCGGGCTTGCCGCCGAAGAGGCTGTAGACCGCGCGCGTCGTCGTGTCCTGCGCCTGGGCGACCGCCCGGACGGTCACCGCCGACGGGCCACCCGCGGCGAGCAGCTCCTCCCCGGCGTCGAGGAGCCCGGCAGCGGTTCCGTCGTCGTGCTCGCGCGGTCTGCCCATGCTTGACAGCATATCGACACATCGTTACGTTACATTGTCACGTAACGGGGTCCGGACCAGGAGGTCACGATGCCAGCACAGAGGTCAGTCGAAAGGTCAGCCCCGAGGTCGGCGCCGAGGTACGAGCGGGTCGTGGTGGCCGGCGGGAGCGTCGCCGGGCTGGCCGCGGCGGCCGCCGTCGCGCCGTACGCCGAGCAGGTGTGCGTCGTGGAACGGCACCCGGAGGCCGGGACGGCGCAGGCGAGCATCGTGCCGCAGGGCGGGCTGCCCCACGTCCTCCTGGCGGGAGGTGCGGCCGCCCTCGACCGGCTCGTCCCGGGCATCGTCCGGGAGCTGTTCGAGCGCGGAGCGGCGGGAGACACGACCGGTCCTCGCCCGTGTCACTGGTGGGCGTTCGGCGCGGTCCGCGACCACGTCCCCGACCTGGGGGCGGAGCTGCCGATGGCCAGCCGGGCACTCGTCGAGGCGACACTGCGACGCCGCGTCGCGGCGCTGCCCAACGTGACGCTGCTCCACGGCACCGCGACGGGTCTAGCGGTGGCCGATCAGGGGGTCGCCGGTCTCGAGACGGCTGACGGCGGGCTGCCCGCGGACCTCGTCGTGGACGGCACCGGGCGCGCCGCGCGCGGCGAGGAGTGGCTGGCCCGAGCCGGGTTCCGGGTGCCGGAGCGGGAGCGGGTCCCGGTCGACGTCTCCTACACGGCGGTCGACGTCGCGCGCGACCCGAGCGACCTCGGCGGCGCTCTGTTCGCCGTGGTCCAGAACGACGCCGCCTGCGCGCGGATCGGGGTCGCCCTGCCCGCGGAGGGCGACCGCTGGCAGGTCGTCCTCGGCGGCTACTTCGGGGCGTCCGCCGAGCCGTCGTACGACGGGATGCTCGGGTTCGCCGGGAGCCTGCCGGACCCGGCGATCGCCAGGTTGCTGCGCAACCCCTGGGTGAGTGGCGTGCGGCGGCACCGGTTCCCGGCCAGCGAGCGCACCCGCTGGGACAAGGCGACCCTGCCCGCGGGGCACCTGGTCGTCGGCGACGCGGTCGCCAGCTTCAACCCGATCTACGGCCAGGGGATGTCGTCGGCCGTCCTGCAGGCGGAGGCGCTGGCCGCGCTGCTCCGGGACGGGCGCGACCGGCGCGAGCTGACCCGGCGCCACGCCCGGGCCGCACGGGCCGTGGCCGAAGCCCCCTGGCGGGTGGCGACCGGAGCCGACTTCCTGTACGCCGAGACCCGGGGCAGCCGCCCGCCGGGCACCGACCGGGTCAACCGCTACCTGGCCCGGGTCATGCGTCGGTCCGCCGACGACGAGGTGGTCAACCTCGCCCTCTCCCGGGTGCAGAACCTGATGGCCCGGCCCGAGTCGCTGATGCACCCACGGATCGCCGCCCGCGTCCTGGGCGGCGGTCGGCTCCGCGGGGCCGCGGCCTGACTCAGCGGAACCGCAGGGTCGCCACCACCCCGGCGTGGTCGGACGGCCAGATCGGCCAGGCCTGGGTCAGTGGCCGGAACGGCTGGTCGCCGACGACGTGGGCCTCGACCGTCCGCACCGGTCCGCGGAGCAGCACGTAGTCGATCCGCTGGTCGAGCAGCGAGACCGGGTTGGTGAGGGTCTGGTTCTGCCCGCTCGTGTAGCCGGGGTCGCTGCCGTTGACCGCCCACGCGTCGCGGAACCGGGCGGTGAGGAGCTCATAGGAGTCGGTCGTGCTCCCGTCCGCGGCGGAGTTGAAGTCGCCGAGGGCGATGTCGGCCCCGGGTCCCTTGGCCGGACCCGCGAGGAACTCCCGGGCCTGGGCCTCCTGGATCGCGGCGAACCCGGACACCTCGAGGTGGGTGTTGGCGACATGGACGTAGCGGCCGCGGTACTTGACGTCGATCGTCACCCAGCCGCGGCCGAACGAGACGGGGGCGCCGCCGGGCAGCGGGAAGCTCTGCTGCGCGGCGTACGTGCCGGACCGGGCGTTGCGCCAGTGCAGGCCGGGAGTGTCGTCGTTGACCAGGATCACGTCCCGGTCCTGGAGGGTGACCACGCAGTCAGGGGCGGGTACGACGGCGACGCACCCGGAGCCCGGGGCGACGAGCGGCGCCGGGCCGATGTCCGCGTTCTGGGACACCCCCGCGACCTCGTAGTCGAGACCCCGGGCCGCGAGCTCGGCCATCAGGATCTCGAGGAAGTCGTAGCTGCGCGGGTTCGCGGCCGAGCCGGGAGCCGTCGGCCGGGCGATCCAGTTCGTGACCTCCTGGAGGCCGATGACGTCGGGCTCGTCGGCCGCGATGATGTCGGCGATCGCCTCCGCCCGGGTCGGGAAGTCGGTGAAGACGGCGGTGCCGTAGATCTGCGCGACCGCCGCGACGAACGCCGCCGGCTGCTGAGCCGGCGGCAGCTCGGCGACGTCCAGGGCCGGGTCGAGGCTCGACCCGAGGTAGAGGTTGTAGGACATGAAGGTGAGGTCACGCGACGGCTTGCCGTGGGCCTCGGCCGGCGCGGGCGCCAGAAGGGCGATCCCCAGAACGGCTATGAGCAATGCCCGGAACGTCGAGTGCGCGCGCATCGTGACCTCCTCGTCAGGCCCCGTGCTGTGTCACTGAAACACACTCACCGCGGCCGTGCCAGGGCTGACGGCGACCCGAGTGCCCCGAGGACGCAGCGGACGGCGGGGGAGTCGGCCATCGACGCCCGGTGCACGGCGACGATCTCGCGGGTCGGGTCCGGCCGGTGCGCGGCGACCGCGACGGTGCCGCGAGGGAGCGGGGAGCGGCCGAGCCGCGGCACGAGGGCGATGCCGAGCCCCGCCGCGACCAGTGCGAGGTGGCCGTCGAAGTCGTGGGCGACGTGCGCGATGCGCGGGGCGTGCCCGGTGCCGTCGTACATCCGGCGCAGCCACTGACGGCAGATCGTCCCCTCGGCGGTGGCGATCCAGTCCTCGTCGACCAGGTCCCGCGGGCTCACCCGGGACCGCGCCGCGAGCGGGTGGCCGTCGGGCACGATCACGTCGGCGCGGTCGCGCAGGAGCACCTGGCCGGTCAGGTGGTCGGGGACGACCAGGGGCACGTCACCCCAGCTGTGCGCGATCGCGAGCTCGGCCTGGCCGCTGGCGACCAGGTCGATGCTGGCCCACGGCTCGTGCTCCACGAGGGTGAGCCGGAGGTCCGGGTGGGTGTCCATCAGCGAGCGCGCGACGGGCGCCACCAGTCCACGCAGGGCCGTCGCGAACGTCGCCACCCGCAGGTGCCCGGTGACCTGGTCGGCGTCGCCGTGCAGCCGGGACTGGAGCCGCTCGAGGTCCTCGAGCAGCCGGCCGCCGTTGTCGACGAGGGTCCGGCCCTGGGGTGTCAGCACGACGCCGCGGCCGACCCGCTCGAGCAGCGGCAGCCCGACCTGACGCTCGAGCTTCTTGATCTGCTGGGACACGGCGCTGGGGGTGTAGCCCGAGGCCTGGGCGGCGCCGACCACCGAGCCGTGCTGGTCGACGGCCCGCAGGGACGACAGGGCGGCCAGGTCAATCATGTAGCAACGCTACATGGACAGGCATCGATCTAAACGCTTGTGCTGAATCATCATCGGTCCGCAGGATGGGCGGGTGGACCGACGCGACTCCCTCCTCGCGGCCCTGGTCGCCCTCATCTGGGGAGTCAACTTCCTGGTCATCGACTGGGGGATGGTCGGGGTCCCGCCGTTGCTGTTCCTGGCGTTCCGGTTCGTGGCGGTCGCGCTGCCGGCGGTGTTCCTGGTCCGCCGGCCGCCGGTGTCCTGGCGGGTCCTGACCGTGGTGGGCCTGACCATGTCGCTGGGGCAGTTCAGCCTCCTCTACCTGGCCCTCGACCAGGGCATGCCGCCCGGCCTGGCCGGGCTCGTCCTCCAGGCGCAGGTCGTCTTCACGGTGGTCCTGAGCGCCGCCGCGCTGCGCGAGGTGCCCAGCAGGCAGCAGACGCTCGGCGTGCTGCTCGGGTTCTCCGGGCTGATGGTCATCGCGGCCGGCCGGGGCGGGAGCGTGCCGCTCGTCGCGCTCCTGCTCACCCTGCTGGCCGCCCTCTCCTGGGCCACGGGCAACGTCGTCGTGCGCGCCGCCAAGGTCCCCGGCGGGCTGGGGCTGACGGTGTGGTCCGCGCTGGTGGTGCCGGTCCCCGCGCTGGCGCTCGCCCTGGTCGTGGACGGGCGCAGCGGCGTGGCGGACGGGCTGGCGGCGTTCGGCTGGGAGGCCGCGCTCTCGACGGCGTACACCGCCGTCCTGGCGAGCCTGGTCGGCTACGCGATCTTCAACTCGCTCCTGGCGCGGTGGCCGGCCGCGGCGGTGGTGCCGTGGATCCTGCTGGTCCCGGTCGTGTCGATGTCGGCGGCGTGGGTGGTGCTCGGGGACACGCCCGCCCCCGGAGAGGTGGCCGGCGGCGTGGTCATGCTCGCCGGCCTGCTCGTCGCCCTCCGGCGGCCGGCCGCCGCCGTCGTGCGCGCGCCCGCTTCGTAGTGGGGTCTCAGCGTCGTCGCGGGTCTCAGCGGCCGTCGGGATGGTTCCGCGCGTAGTGCGCGCGGAGCGGGTCCGCGCCCCAGTCGTCCCGCAGGTGCCGCCAGACGGAGTGCGCGTGGTTGGCCTGGTCCTGGGTGTTGTCGTACTCGATCAGGAAGTCGGGCGCCGTCACGCAGTAGTAGTGCCCCCGCCCGGGTTCGGTGGGACCGGCCCACGCGAAGCGGACCCGGTCCAGTCCCGCCGCCTCGGCCTCCCGCCAGCAGCGCTCGGCGTACGGCGCGGGGGCGCGGTCGAGATAGCGCTGGACCAGCCGGTCGAGAAGCAGTTGCTGGTCCGACCGGAGGAGGTCCCGGCCGATGCCGGTCGGCAGCAGCGACGGGTCGGCCGCGGGGTCGTGCCGGGTGAGGATGTCGTCGGGCGCCTCGTCGGCGCTGATGCCCAGCGACCGCTGGTCGGGGTCGAGCCCGGACGCGAGCTCGCGAGCCAGGTCCTCCTCCGGCCCGAGCAGCCGGCGACCGGCCCCCGGACCCTCGGGGACGACGGCGGGCTCGGCACCGATGAAGTGCGGGGTGACCGTCGTCGTGTCCCCGACCACGACCGCGTGGACCGCGAGGTGGTGGCCGTTGATCCGCCAGCCCCAGGGCTCGTCGCCGCCGGGGTCGCCGAGCACCCGCACCCAGTAGCGGTCGCCGGCCGGCGGGGCACCGCTGGCCAGCTGCCGGCGCAGCCGCTCGACCTCGATCGCGCCGACCGCCAGCTCGGCGCCGCTGGGGGAGTGAGACGCCTCCAGCAGCTCCATGACCAGCGCGTGCTGCGCCGAGCCGAGGTCCTCGAGGGACAACCCCGGACGCTCCCCGGGCAGGTAGGTCCAGTCCGTGAGCCGCGGGTCCGCCAGCGACCCGCGGGCCTGCGCGGCCTGCGTCTCGTCCAGCGCGGCGAGCAACGCGGCGGCACACCTCGCGGCCGCGCCGGTCGGCGTCGTCATCGGGGCCTCCTGACCAGGGACACGTCGTCATTACAGCTCACGTCCGGGGTGAGCGGGAGGCCGTCGGGGCCCGGGGCCACGCTCGCGGCCCGCACGACACGCTTCCCCGTTTCAGCCCGTGTCTCGCGCGCGTGCACCACAATCTGGAGAGATCGAGGGGGAGGGACGGCGTGGCCAACGCGCAGCATGTCATCGAACCGACGACCCGCGAGTCGGCCACGTCCGGCGACGCGGGCTGGTCGGACTCCTCGGCGCGCGCCGTGCTCCAGCTGATGGTCGAGTCGGTCGCGGAGATGGTCGGCTTCGAGGTGGCCACGCTCTCGGTGGTGCTGGACGACCAGCTGGTGACCGTCGCCTACACCGGTCCCGAGGAGTTCCGCGAGTACCTCATGCAGCCCGACCCGGTCGACGTGCTCGACCCGGTCGTCGCGCAGGCGGAGGTGTGGGGCCGCTGGCGGTTCCTCGCCGCCGAGGACTGGGACGGCCCCGACCCCGACGGGCACTGGGTCCACTTCGACGACGAGCGTCCCGACGTACCCGACGCCTGGCACCCGCACGACGCCCTGCTCGCCCTCCTCAGCGACGACGAGGGCCGGCTGGTGGGGGCGATGTCCGTCGACCGTCCCCTCACCCGGCGCCGGCCCGACGCCCGGCAGCGCAGCCTGCTGGAGCGGTACGCCGCGCAGGCCGAGCGCGCCGTGATCACGGCCTTCGAGCGCGAGGAGCTGGTGAGCCAGGTGACGCACGCGGAGGCCGCCCGGCGGCTGATCCGCTCCACCGCGTCGTCCGCCCAGGCGTCCCTGGAGGCCGTGCTCCAGCAGGTGCACCGGCCGCTGGTCGACGGCTTCGGCGCCTGCGGCTCGTGGATCCTGGTCCTCGAGGACGACGGCCGCGGCCGTGGCTACATGCGCGACCGCCGCGGCGAGACGGTGCCGCCGCGGGACGAGATGGTCGCCCTGGCGCGCCGGCTCGCCCCGCTGATGTGGGCGGAGCAGGAGATCGCCCTGGTCACCGAGAGCGGGCGGACCAACGCGCCCGAGCACATCGCCCCGCTGCTGGACGAGGCGCGCCGGCAGCTCGTCGAGATCGGCCTGGGCTCGGCCCTCGGGATCCCGCTCGGCGTCGGCGCCGAGTGCCTCGGGTTCGTGGTCCTCGCCCGGCGCGCGCAGGACCCGGCCTGGACCGACGGCGAGATCGACTCCGCCCTCCAGATCGGCCACGACCTGGGAGCCGCGCTGATGACCGCGCGGGCCCTGGAGCGGGAGCGCAACCTGGTGCAGGAGCTCAAGCAGCTGGAGGACTACCGCACCCAGCTGATCGCCACGCTCTCCCACGAGCTGCGGACGCCGCTCACCGTGATCTCGGGCAACCTGGAGCTGCTGGGTGAGCTCGACCTCGCGGCGCCGGCCCCGCAGTACCAGGAGGCGATGTCGCGAGGCACCCGCCGGATGGCCACCGTGGTGGACGACGTCCTGCTGCTCGCCCGGGTCAGCGACCCGCACCACCCGCTGGAGCCGGTGCCCGTCGACCTGCGGCAGATGGCCCACGACGTGGTGACCCTCGTCGAGTCCTCGGCCCGCGCCGAGTCGCTGACCGTGCGGCTGGCCCTCGGCGAGGGCGACCTGGTCGTGCCCGGCGACCCCACCGAGCTGGACCGGCTGCTCACCAACCTGGTCAGCAACGCCGTGAAGTACACGCCCGCCGGCGGCACGGTCATGGTCACCGCCGTGCGCCGCGGCACCGAGGTCGTGCTCCAGGTCGCGGACAACGGCTTCGGGATCTCCGAGCAGGACCAGATCGGTCTCTTCCGGCCCTTCTACCGCACCACCAACCCCGAGGCGCTCAACCAGCCGGGCACCGGCCTGGGACTGTCGATCGTCGCCACGATCGTCGAGCGGCACCACGGCCGGGTCGAGGTGAGCTCCCGGCTGGGGGAGGGCACCACGTTCACCGTCACGCTGCCGACGGGCTGAGGGCGGTCAGTCGACCGGCTCGCCCGCCAGCGCCCGCGCCGCCAGGCGCTCGTCCTCGCTGACCTCCCACACCTCGTAGGCGGAGTGCAGCGCGAGCAGGATGATCCCGCAGCCCAGCAGCAGGTCGGGCCACCCGGAACCGGTCCAGGCGGTGACCAGCGCCATCACGATGATCGCGACGTTGACCAGGACGTCGTTGCGCGCCGAGAGGAACGCCGCCCGGCTGAGCGAGCCGCCGTGCCGGCGTACCGACGTGAGCAGCCAGGCACTGGTCCCGTTGACCACGATGGCGCCGGTCGCGGCGAGCACGACGGGGACCACGTCCGGGGCCGACGGGTCCCCGAACCGGCTGATCGCCTGCCATCCCGCGACCGTCGCCGGCCCGAGGATGACCAGGGCCAGGGCCTTGCCCAGCAGCGCGCGCCGGGCCAGTGGCCAGCCGAGCGCCACGAAGACCAGCAGGTTGACGGTGGTGTCCTCGAGGAAGTCCACGCTGTCGGCCAGCAGCGACACCGAGCCGGCCACGAGCGCGACGCCGAGCTCGACGAAGAAGTAGGCGAAGTTGAGCGCCGCCACGACCAGCACGACGCGGCGCAGGCGGTCCATGGGTGGAGGCTAGGTGGTGACGGCCGCTCGGTCCGAGGTCGCCGGGTCGTCCGCGGGCGCCGGCCGGCCGATCAGGAAGCCCTGGCCGTAGTGGACGCCCAGCTCGCGGAGCGCGGCCCGCTGCTCCTCGGTCTCGATGCCCTCGGCGCAGAGCTTGGCACCGACCGAGTCGGCCCAGGCGACCGCGGCCCGGACCGCCCCGACGTTGTACTCCGAGTCCATGCCGTGGACCAGCGACATGTCGAGCTTCACGATGTCGGGACGCAGCACCATGAGCCGGGCCATGTCCGAGTAGCCCTTGCCCCAGTCGTCGACGGCGATGACGGCGCCGCGGCCGCGGTACTCCTGGATCGCCGCGATCACCTCGACGTTGTCGTCGATGTCGGAGTGCTCGGTGATCTCGAGGATGATCCCGGTCAGGTCGCCGGTGAGCGCCGCGCGCACCACCGGTGACGTCAGGACGTCGACTCCGACGTTGATCGAGAGCATCATCCCGACGGGCCGGTCCCGCAGGGCCGCGACGATGGCCGACGCCTCGAGGGCGGGGCCGGACCCGTCCCGGCGGGCCTGCTCGAAGACCTCGAGCGGTGGCCCCTCGGCGAACCTGCTCAGGGCCTCGACGGCGACCGACTCGTTGGTCGAGAGGTCGACGATCGGCTGCAGCACGATGCTGGGGTGCGGCAGGTCCAGGCTCGCGCCCGGGTCCGCCGTCAGCGCCTGGTTGCGGCCACCGCGCTTGGCGGCGTACAGCGCCTGGTCGGCGAGACCGACCACGCTGCTGGGATCCGTGGTGGGGTCCCACTGGGCCACCCCGGCCGACGCGGTCGCCCCTCCCGGGGTGTGCGCGAGGAGCTCGACGACCTGGGCGTGGGCGGCGGAGAGGCGCTGGCCGCTGAAGAGCACGGCGAACTCTTCGCCGCCGTACCGGGCCAGCATCGCGCCGTCGCCCAGCATGCTGGTCCACGCCGCGGTCGCCTCTCGCAGGAGCAGGTCGCCGGCCTGGTGGCCGTACCGGTCGTTGTAGAGCTTGAAGTGGTCGAGGTCGAGGAGCGCGACGCAGAGGGGCTCGCCGGTCGTCCGGGCGAGGTGGCAGGCCCGGGACAGCTCGTGGTCCCAGGTACGCCGGTTGGGGACGCCGGTCAGCGCGTCCGACCTGGCCAGGCCCGCGAGCTGGACGGCCTGGACGCGCACCACGGTGAGCAGACCGTGCATCCGGGCCAGGACCAGCATCGACAGCAGCACCGCCCCGATCGCGACGATCTCCCAGTGGACGTCGCCGTCAGGGATGCCGTCGACCAGCAGCGTGATCGCCGGCAGCAGCAGCCCGCCGGTGAGGACGAACATGCGCTTGGTGGGATCGGCCAGGTCCTCACGACCGGGGGCGGTCTCGGTGAGCTCGTTGACCGACCGTGCCCACACGGCCCCCGCGACCAGCACGTAGCCGCCCAGCCAGCAGACGTCGCTGACGAGGACCGAGGCGAGGCTCTCGCTGGTGATCGTGGTGACGTTGTAGACGAGGTCGGCCAGCAGGGTCGACGACAGCGCGGCCGCCAGCAGCCGGAACGCCGCGGTCCGGGCGCCGGGCGCGGTCCACAGCCGGACCAGGATGCCGATCAGCAGGACGTCCGCGACCGGGTAGAGCGAGCTGGTCACCTTGCCCGCGCCGCTCAGCGACGAGTCGGCGGCGATGGGGCTGATCAGGAAGACGCCGACGACCACGGCGACACCGGCCGCGAGGATCGCCCCGTCCAGCATGGCGGCCAGGTCGCTGCGCTCGCCGCGCCGACGGACCAGCACCAGCAGGCCGTAGGCGAGGACGCCGTAGGACGCGATGTAGACGCCGTCCGACACAGCCGGGTAGGCCTCGACCTCGAACACCCTCTGCTCGAGGAAGAAGACGACGTCGCCGAGCACCCAGCCCAGGAACCCGCCCAGCACCAGCTGCCAGCCGCGGCGTCGGCCCTTGACGTGGCGGACCAGCCCCACCAGCCCGACGACCGCGCACAGCAGCCCGATCACCGAGTAGCCGGTCTCGCGGACCAGACCCTCCGGCAGGAAGGGGTAGCCCGCGACGAGCAACGCCAGCGGCGCCATCACCAGGAATGGCCGCCCCGTATCGGTCATCCCCACATGGTCGTGCACGATCCGGCGGCGCGTGGGGCAACGCCGAAACTCCCTCCGGTGGGCTGGACCGTGTGGGGGCCCGGGACCTTCGGCACTAACGGGCCCGGCCCGCCGTGACCAGCATGGGGAGACAGGGCTCGGATCGTGATTCTCGAGGTGACCCATGCAGAGGCTGCGGCTGTTCCGGGCCCTGGCGGCCCTCGCCGCCGTCCTGTTCCTGCTGGCCGCCGGTGTCACTGCCGGACCCGCGTCGGGGGCCCGCTCGGAAGGCACCACCGACGAGGTGGTCCTGACCCTGTTCTGGGGCGACGGCTGCCCGCACTGCGCCAAGGAGAAGGCGTGGCTCGCGGACGCGGTCGAGGACCACCCGCAGCTGACCGTGCGCCTCTACGAGGTCTGGCACGACGAGGGCAACCGGGTCCGGCTGGAGGAGACCGCCGCCGAGATGGGGTTCGACCCGGTGGCCGTGCCCGTGACGATCATCGGGGAGCGGCACTGGATCGGCTGGAGCGACCCGATCCGCGAGGAGATCGAGGCCGTGGTCGACGGCAGCGCCCCGGCGACCGTGACGGCGACCGAGGGAGAGACCTCGCGGGTCGACGTACCCCTGGTGGGAGACGTCGAGGTCAGCAGCGACTCGCTGGTGGCCTCCACCCTGGTCATCGGGTTCGTCGACGGGGTCAACCCCTGCTCGCTCTGGGTGATCTCGGTGCTCCTGGCGATCGTGGTGCGCACCGGGAGCCGGCGCCGGGTCGCGGCGATCGGCGGGACCTTCCTGCTGGTCACCGCCACGATGTACGCCGTCTACATGGCCGGCATCTACTCCGCGATGGGGGTGCTCGGCCACCTCGGCGCGATCCAGGTGGTGGTCGCCCTGGTGGCCGGCGTCTTCGCAGTGGTGAGCATCAAGGACTACTTCGCCTTCAAGAAGGGCCTGTCGTTCACGATCCCGGACTCCTCCAAGCCCGGCATCTACCGGCGGATGCGGGCCGCGGCGGGCCGGAAGGAGCTGCTGCCGGCGCTGGCGGCGACCGTCGTGCTGGCCGCGGGGGTGTCGCTGCTGGAGACGCCGTGCACCGCCGGCTTCCCGGTGCTGTGGACCGGGCTGCTCGAGGCGCAGGGCGTGGGGTTCGCCGAGGCGGCCTTCCTGTTCGCGCTCTACATGGCCCCGTTCCTGGTGGACGAGCTGGTCGTCTTCGGGCTGGCCGTGGGGACGATGCGGGTCGCCAAGATGCAGGAGAAGCACGGTCGCGTGCTCAAGCTCGTCGGCGGCACGATGATGCTCGCCCTGGCGGTGACCGTGCTGGTCGAGCCGAGCGCGATGAGCGACCCGGTGCTGGCGTCCGCGGTGTTCGCCGCTGCCCTCCTCGTCGCCGCTGCGGTGCACGTCGTCACCCGAGCCGTCACCCGCGCCGAGGCTCCCGCCCTGTGATTCGCAGGTTCAGCCGCGCGGACCGCCTGGTGAGGTGCTCGCGCTCTCGTTCGCTGGGCGCGGAC
>NZ_JAEMSS010000184.1:0-5904 GCF_016462705.1 Nocardioides sp.
TCGTCGATGAAGGTGATGACCTGTCCGCCGGCGTCCTTGATCTCCTCGAGGACGGACTTGAGGCGCTCCTCGAACTCGCCGCGGTACTTCGCCCCGGCCACCATCGCGGCCAGGTCGAGCGAGAGCACCCGGCGGCCCTTGAGGGAGTCGGGCACGTCGCCCGCGACCACGCGCTGCGCCAGCCCTTCGACGACGGCGGTCTTGCCGACGCCGGGCTCCCCGATGAGCACCGGGTTGTTCTTCGTCCGCCGGGACAGCACCTGGACCACCCGGCGGATCTCCGCGTCCCGGCCGATGACCGGGTCGAGCCGCCCGTCCTCGGCGGCGGCGGTGAGGTCGACGCTGTACTTCTCCAGCGCCTCGTACGTCGACTCGGCGTCCTGGGAGGTCACCCGCCGGCTGCCACGGACCGCGGTCAGCCCCTCGATGAGGCCGGCCACGGTGAGGCCGGCGTCGGCCAGGACCTTCTGGGCCGGGCTCTCGACGGCGGCGAGTGCGATGAGCAGGTGCTCGCTGGCGACGTAGTCGTCGCGCATCCCGTCGGCCAGCTCGAGGGCCTTCGCCAGCACCCGGGTCAGGGCAGACGACGCCCCGGGCTGCTGCACGGTCGTCCCGCTGGCCCTCGGGAGCGCGGCCTGCACGGCCTCCGCCTGCGCGGTCAGGGTGCGCGGGTCCACGCCGGCCTTGGTCACCAGCGTGCCCGCGGTGCCCTCGGCGTCCTTGAGCAGCGCCACCAGCACGTGGATCGGCTCGGTGGCGGTGTTGCCCGCGGTCGTCGCGGCCAGCTGGGCGGCCTCGATCGCCGCGCGGCTGCGGGTCGTGAACTTCTCGGCGCCGAACTGGCTCATGAGGGTCTCCTGCGGGGGATGCACGTGGTGAGAAGGATGTCATCGAAACAACGATCCCGAAGTTGAGTCCATTCCACTCAACTTCGAGATTTTCCCGGCCGAGACGATCTCCACAGTTGGGTGACAAGTCGCCGGTCCGCGAATCGCTCACCTCTCGGTCGCCCTACTCTGCTGGGCGGACGCGCTCATAACCGGGCCCGCGCGAGGGACCGCTCGCTCTCGGGAAGGAGGATGCGTGACCGCACTGTCCGCGACCGCCCCCACGGCCGGACCCGGAGTCGCGCTGGCGCACGGCATCCACTACGCGATCGTGGCGGCCGGGATCGTCGGCATCCTCGCGCTCCTCCTGCCCCAGCTGCACGCCCGGCTGGTCGGCCCCCGGCAGCACCGGGACCGGGCCCCGCGCGACCTGCACGAGGCCAGGGTCCTCCGCCTCCGTGCCGAGATCGCGTCCGGCGCCCTCGGCACCGCCGTGCGAGTCCGTCCCCACACCGTGCAGACCCTCCAGTCCCTCGCTCCCGAGCCCCTGCTGCCGTTCCCGGCGCGGACTCTGCTGCCCGCCGCGTTCGTGGCGTCCACGGCCGCGGCCGGCGTGCACGCCGCGATGGCACCGTCACACCTGGAGCACGAGACCGCACCGGGGCTGTTCTTCCTCGCGGCGGCGGCGTTCCAGGTCGCGTGGGCCGCCGGCCTGGTCCTCGGGGCCTCACGACGGGCACTGCTGGCCGGTGTCGTGGCCAACGCGGTCTTCGTCGGGCTGTGGGCAGTGACGAGGACCGTCGGACTGCCGGGACTGGAGCCCGAGGTCGTGGGCCCCTGGGACCTGGCCTGCGTGGCGTGGGAGCTGGTGGTGGTCGTCGCGGGTCTGCGCCTGCTCGGCTCCGGCGCGAGGTGCGGCCGGCTGGCGTCATGGCATCGCTGGGACGGACGGGTCGCCGGCTTCGCGGTCGGCTCGGCGGCGGTCCTGGCGGCGCTCTCCCTCAGCGGGTTCAGCGGATAGACGAGGACACGTCATGACCTGGCAGATCGGCCTCGTGGCCAACTCGCTCATCGCCGTCGCCTACTTCGCGATCTGCGCGGCGATCGCCCTGCCGCTGGCGCGCAGCGGGCAGCTCAGGACGAACCCGCTGGGCGCGGCGACCTCGGCCATCTTCCTCACCTGCGCCGTGCACCACGGCGCCCACTCGGTGCACATGCTGCTGCCGGCGTTCGGGCTCGACGACACCCAGGGTCTGGCGATGCGGACGGCCTGGGGCTGGCCCCTGGCGATCTGGGACGTCGTCGGTGCGATCGTCGCCGTCTACTACTGGAGCCTGCGGCGTCACTACGGCTCACTCATGCAGGGGGCCCAGCTCTTCCAGGACCTTCGTCAGCGCGAGCAGCAGGCCCTCGAGCTCAACGACGCCGTCCTCCAGGGCCTCGTGGTCGCCAAGATGGCGCTCGACCTCGACCAGCCGAGCAAGGCCAACGACGCCCTCACCGCCTCGATCGAGTCGGCGAGCCGGATCATCACCGACCTGCTGGGCTCGACGCACGCGTCGCTCGACCTGCTCCGCAGCGTCCCGGCCGTGGCCGGCGGGACGATCGACGACCAGGAGGGCGCCGGGGCCGACGTGGTCGCCCCCGCGCCGAAGAGCCCATGATCAGCATGGCCCAGGGCACCCGGCCCATCCGGGTCGTCATCATCGACGACACCGCCGACCTGCGCGAGCTCCTGCGGCTGGCCCTCACCCGCGGTGGTCTCGAGGTGGTCGGCGAGGCCGGGGACGGCCGGTCCGGCATCGAGTGCGTCCGCCTCGAGCAGCCCGACGTCGTGCTGCTCGACCTCTCGATGCCGGTGATGGACGGGCTGGAGGCACTCCCCACGATCCGGAACCTGATCCCGCACGGCAAGATCGTCGTCCTCTCGGGCTTCGGCGCCACGCAGATGTCCGAGAAGGCGATGACCATCGGCGCCGACGGCTACCTGCAGAAGGGGATCGCGCTCAAGCGGATCATCGAGTTCGTCAAGGACATCGTCGACGCCCCGGACCCGTTCGGGACCGCGCAACCCGAGCAGCTGCCCGCACCGCCGGCACCCGGCGCGGCTCGGCCGGAGTCGCCGCCGCCGGTCCTCTCGGTGGTCCACGACGGCGCCGACGAGACCTCTGGTGCCCCCGACCCGGCGCGCGGGATCTCCACCTGGGAGGCCCTGGCGATGTCGCCGTACGGCGTCCTCGAGGTCGCCGACGAGCCGACGCTCCACATCGTGCACGCCAACCCCGTCGCCCAGCGGGTCCTGGGCCACCGGGCCCGCATCGGCACCCCGCTCGCATCGGTCGCCCCGGAGCTGGCGGGGCTGGTGGCCTTCAACAGGCTCGACGGAGAGTCGTCGTTCGAGGTCGTGGTCGACGGCACGCGACTGCAGGCCAGCCTGCGCCGCTCGGAGCGGTCGCTGCTGGTCTACCTGGACTCGTCGTCGGAGGACGTCGGCGTCCTGCGTCGCGCGATCGCCACGACGGCGATGGAGATCCGCGGTCCCGTGGCCGTGCTCTGCGGGGCCGCGGAGTCGATCACCGAGGCCGGCGCCGGGATGTCCGAGACGCAACGTCAGCGGCTGATGGCCTCGGTGATCCGCCAGGCCCGGATGCTCGACACGATCGCCGCGGACCTGCTGACCGCCGCCGAGATCCAGCAGGGCTCCCTGCACCTCGACGTCCAGGAGACCGACCCCCTCACGGTCGTCGACAAGGTGGTCACCGAGCGCTACCTGATGGCCGTCTCCGCGCAGGTCGAGGACGACCGCCGGGTGCTCGCCGACCCGGGGCGGCTCGAGCAGATGCTCGCCAACCTCCTCGGGAACGCCCTGAAGTACGGCCGCGCCCCCTACGTCGTGCGGGTCGAGGGCGACCCCGACGACGCGACCCTCCTGCGGATCCTGGTCATCGATGCCGGCGACGGCGTGCCCGAGGAGTTCCGCGACCAGCTGTTCCAGGAGTTCAGCCGGCCGACGGGCGCGGTCACCACCGGCACCGGCCTCGGCCTCTACGTCGTCCGCAGCCTCGCCGAGGCCCAGGGCGGCCGGGTCGACTACGCACCCGGCCCGTCGGGTGGGGCGGTCTTCACGCTGACGTTGCCTGCGGTCTGAAGCTGCTGCCCGACCCGAGCCAGCGGTGTGCCAGGGCCGGTCTGGCTCGACGAAACGGGCCCTGACGCACCGCCGCCCTGGACGGGGCTAGCGACCCCGGCGCCAGACCACGATCGACTGGCCCGTCGCGGGGGGCTGCGGGACGGCAGGAAGGCGCGACGGCGAGGCCGGTCGGCGACCCGAGGACGCCTGGCGCAGCGCCTCGCGGGTGGCCTCGAGCTCGGCCATGAGCTCCTCGTTGCGGGCCGACAGCGCGGCCAGCCGGTTCTCCAGCTCGAGGATCCGGCGCACACCCTCGATCCCGATCCCGGACGAGGTGAGCTGCGCGATCTCGCGGAGCAGCTCGATGTCGCGCGGGGAGTAGCGCCGCCCGCCGCCGACGGTGCGGCCCGGGGTGATGAGACCCATCCGCTCGTAGGTGCGCAGGGTCTGCGGGTGCAGGCCGGTGAGCTCCGCAGCGACGCTGATCACGAAGACAGCGGCGTCCGGTGACGACGGCGAGGGGAACCGGTCGCTCATCTCGGGGTCCCCGCGGCGTTGTTCGGCGGAGGAGCGGAGCGGGGGAGGCGACGAACGCCGTGGGGTGAGCTCATCACTCGAAGAGCTTCTCGCGCAGCGGGCGCCCGGCGGAGGCGGCCCGGTAGGCCTCGACCGCCGCCCGGGTGGTCGCGTCGAGGACGGCCGGCACCTGGACCTCGACGGTGGCCAGTAGGTCACCGTGGGTGCCGTCGCTCTTGCGGACGCCCTTGCCGCGGATCCGGAAGGTCCGGCCGTTGGGGGTGCCGGGCGGCACCTTCACGGTCACCGGGGTCCCACCGAGGGTCGGGATCTTGATGTCCGAGCCCAGGGCGGCCTCGTCGAAGGAGACCGGGACGTCGATGGTGAGGTTGTCGCCCTTGCGCCCGAAGACGCGGTGCGGGGTGACCTTGACGGTGACGTAGAGGTCACCGGGCGGACCGCCGTTCTCCCCGGCCGCGCCCTTGCCGCGCAGCCGGATCTTCTGGCCGTCCTTGACCCCGGCGGGGATCCGGGCCTGGACGGTCCGCGACGAGAGCCCCCGGCCGGTGCCGCGGCACGTCGGGCAGGCCTCGTCGTAGACGAGCTGGCGGCCGCCGCAGGACGGGCAGGTCTCCTGCAGCGAGAAGCCGCCGCCGGCGGTGCTGACCACGAACCCGGCGCCCTCGCACTGCGGACAGATCTTGGGCTTGGTGCCCGGCTTGCCGCCGGTACCGGAGCAGTCCGGGCACGGCGCGTCGGAGCTCAGTCGCAGTGAGATCGTCACCCCGTTGATGGCGTCCTCGAACCCGATGGTGCTCGTCGCCTCGACGTCGGCACCCTTGCGGGCCCGGGTCTGCTGACCCCGGCCCCGGCCGAACCCGCCTCCGAAGAGGTCGCCGAACATGTCGCCGAGCCCGCCGGAGCGGTCACCGCCGCTCTGCCGCAGCAGGTCGTCCAGGTTGAACCCCCCGCCACCGCCGCCGGCACCACGGAACCCACCGAAGCCGCCGCCCGAGGCGTACAGCGAGCGCATCTCGTCGTACTTCTTGCGCTTCTCGGCGTCACCCAGGACGTCGTAGGCCTCGGCGACCGCCTTGAACGTCTCGTGCTTCTTCTCGTCGCCCGGGTTGGAGTCGGGGTGGTTGGCGCGCGCGAGCTTGCGGTAGGCCTTCTTGATCTCCGCGGCCTCGGCGTCCTTCTTCACACCGAGGACGGAGTAGAAGTCCTTCTGGGCCCAGTCGGCCCGGAAACCGTCCTTGCTGTCGCTCATCTGCGCACCTCCCTTCTCCTACTCCTCGGTGTCGCCGTGGCTGCCGTCCCCGCCTGACGGGTCCGTCGGGGCATCATCTGGACCGTCGACGGGAACATCGGACGGCCCGTCGGCCGGACCGTCGGCGGGACCACTGGTCAAGTCAGTGTCACCGGCTGAGT
>NZ_JAEMSS010000184.1:6004-8176 GCF_016462705.1 Nocardioides sp.
CCGTCGGCCGGACCGTCGGCGGGACCACTGGTCAAGTCAGTGTCACCGGCTGAGTCACCGGCTGAGCCACTGGCCGAGTCACTGGGGGGGTCGACCACCAGCACCTGGGCCGCCCGGACGACCCGGTCGCCGATCCGGTAACCGGACTTCGCGACCACCTTGCAGGTCGTGACCTGGACGTCCGGGTCCTCGCCGATGTGGCTGAGCGCGTCATGGACGGCCGGGTCGAACGGGTCGCCGACGGCGCCGAACTTGGTGAGCCCGAGACCGGACACGATCCGCTCCAGCTGGTCGGCGACGGTCTTCAGGCCGCCCTCCAGCTCGCCGTGCTCCCGGGCCCGGTCGATCGTGTCGAGGACCTCGGTGATCGGTGCGAGCGCGGCGTACGTCGCGTTCTCGCGGATCAGGTCGCGGTCGCGGTCCACGCGGCGCTTGTAGTTGAGGTACTCGGCCTGGACCCGCTGGAGGTCCGCGGTGCGCTCGGTGAGCTGGGTGGCGAGCTCCGCGAGCTCGCCCTCGATCACCTTGCCCTCGGCCTCGGTCTCCTGCTCGTCGGCGGCCGGGTCCGCCCCGGGGTCGGGAAGGGCGCCCTGGTCGGGCTCCCTCCCCTGGCCCGGAGCGGTCGGGTCGGTCACTTGGCCTCGTCGCCGGACGCCGCGTCGGAGGAGCCGGCGTCGTCCGCCGGGCCCTCGTCGACGATCTCGGCGTCGACGACGTCGTCGTCGGCCTCACCCGTGGCGCCCGTGCTGCCGCCCGCCGCCGACGCGTCGGCCTCCGCGGCGGCGTACATGGCCGCGCCCATCTTCTGGCTCGACTCGTTGAGCTTGGCGACCCCGGCGTTGATCTCCTCGGACGTCGCCTCGGTGTTCTCCAGGGTGGCCTTGAGGGCGTCGACGTCGGCCTGGACCTCGGTCTTCACCTCGTCGGGGATCTTGTCCCCGTTGTCGGCGAGGAACTTCTCGGTCGTGTAGACGAGCTGGTCGGCCTGGTTGCGGGCGTCGACCGCCTCGCGGCGGGCGGCGTCCTCGGCGGCGTACTGCTCCGCCTCCTTGACCATCCGGTCGATCTCGTCCTTGCTGAGCGCCGAGCCACCGGAGATGGTCATCGACTGCTCGCGGCCGGAGGCCTGGTCCTTCGCGCTCACGTGCACGATGCCGTTGGCGTCGATGTCGAAGGTGACCTCGATCTTCGGGACGCCGCGCGGGGCCGGCGGCAGGCCGGTCAGCTCGAAGTTGCCGAGGGGCTGGTTCTGCGCCCACATCTGGCGCTCACCCTGCGCGACCTTGATCTCGACCGACGGCTGGTTGTCGTCGGCGGTCGTGAAGATCTCCGAGCGCTTGGCCGGGATCGTGGTGTTGCGCTCGATGAGGTTGGTCATCACGCCGCCCTTGGTCTCGATGCCGAGGGACAGCGGGGTGACGTCGAGCAGCAGGACGTCCTTGACCTCGCCCTTGAGGACACCGGCCTGGAGCGCGGCGCCAACGGCCACGACCTCGTCGGGGTTGACGCCCTTGTTGGGCTCCTTGCCGCCGAGCAGCTCCTTGACCAGCTCGGTGACGGCGGGCATCCGGGTGGAGCCACCGACGAGCACGACGTGGTCGATGTCGGCGATCGCGACGCCGCCGTCCTTGAGGACCGACTTGAACGGCTCCCGGGTGCGGTCGAGCAGGTCGGCCGTCATCTTCTGGAACTCCGCGCGGGTCAGCTTCTCCTCGAAGTGCAGCGGGCCGGACTCACCGTGGGTGATGTACGGCAGGTGCACCGTGGTCTCGCTCGACGCGGACAGCTCGATCTTCGCCTTCTCGGCGGCCTCCTGGAGGCGCTGCTTGGCGATCTTGTCGGCGGACAGGTCGACCGCGTTGTTGTCCTTGAACTTCTTGACCATCCAGTCGACGACCCGCTGGTCCCAGTCGTCACCACCGAGCTCGTTGTCACCGGAGGTCGCCTTGACCTCGATCGTGGAGAACCCGTCGTCGTCCTTGCCCACCTCGAGCAGGGAGACGTCGAAGGTGCCGCCACCGAGGTCGAAGACCAGGATGGTCTGGTCGCCGTCGCCCTTGTCGAGCCCGTAGGCCAGGGCCGCGGCCGTCGGCTCGTTGACGATGCGCTGGACGTTCAGGCCCGCGATCTCGCCGGCCTCCTTGGTGGCCTGGCGCTGCGCGTCGGAGAAGT
>NZ_JAEMSS010000185.1 GCF_016462705.1 Nocardioides sp.
TACCACGAGTCCTACGGCTGCACCGAGTGCGGCGCGGTGGCGGAGGACGGGCGGGAGGGCAGTCCCCCGATCGTGGCCGTCGTCGGGGCGACCGCGTCCGGCAAGACCGAGCTCTCTCTCGACCTGGCCGAGCGGCTGGGCGGCGAGATCGTCAACACCGACGCGATGCAGCAGTACGCCGGCATGGACGTCGGGACCGCGAAGCTCCCGGTCGCCGAGCGCCGGGGCATCGCCCACCACCTCCTGGACGTGCTCCGGGTGACCGAGGCCGCGAGCGTCGCCGTCTTCCAGCAGCAGGCCCGCGCCGTCATCGCGGGGCTCCGCGACCGGGGCGTGACGCCCGTCCTGGTCGGCGGGTCCGCGCTCTACACGCGGGCCGTGCTCGACCGGTTCGACTTCCCCGGCACCGACGACGCGGTCCGCGGCCGCTGGGAGGCCGAGCTCGACCGGGTCGGCTCCCCGGCACTGCACGCGGTGCTCGCCGGACGCGACCCCGAGGCCGCGGCGGGGATCCTGCCCGAGAACGGCCGGCGGATCGTCCGGGCGCTCGAGGTGATCGAGCTGACCGGTGAGCCGTACTCCGCGTCCCTCCCGCGGCTCGAGTACGCCGACCCGCACACCGTGCAGATCGGCGTCGACATCGACCGCGACGAGCTCGACCGGCGGATCGAGGCACGCGTCGACGCGATGTTCGACAGCGGCCTGGTCGACGAGGTCCGGCGCCTGCTCGACTCGGGGCTCGCGCAGGGCCGGACCGCGGCCCGTGCGATCGGCTACCGCGAGGTGGCGGCGTACCTCGGTGGGGAGACCAGCGAGGACGAGGCGCGAGCGGCCACCAAGGCGGCGACCCGGCGGTTCGCCCGGCGCCAGGACTCCTGGTTCCGCAAGGACCCGCGGGTGGTCTGGGTCCGCCACGACGACCCGCGCCGGGTCGACGCGGCGGTGGCCGCCATCGAGCCCTGAGCAAGAACGGTCGGGCGCGGCGGCACGCCGTGGGTCGACACTGAGATCGTGACGCAGGAGTACGCCGGACGGGATCGGCTCCGCGAGCTGCTCGACGCGGTCCTCGACGAGGACAACACCACGCTGGACCAGATGGCGGGTGGAGCCCACTCGTCGCCGTTCCACTTCAGCCGCCAGCTGAGCAAGGCCGCGTACGAGCCGCCGGTGGCCATGCGCCGCCGGGTGATGCTCGAGCGGGCGGCGTACCAGCTGCGCCGCGGCGCGACGGTGACAGACGCCGCCTTCGCTGCCGGCTACGAGTCGGTCGAGGGCTTCAGCCGGGCGTTCACCCGGTCCTTCGGCCACCTGCCGAGCCAGGTGCCGGAGACCGCCAGCCACTGGCTGCCGGCACCCAACGGGATCCACTTCCACCCGCCCACCTCGCTGTGGGTGCACTCCAAGGAGCAGACGATGAGCGCGCTGACCGAACAGCTGGTCGCCCACGACCTCGACGACACCCGCGGGCTCCTCGACCTGGCCAAGTCCCTGCCCGACGACGACTACCGCCGCGCGCAGATCCCCGGCAACACGACCCTGAGCTGGGACGGCCCCGAGGAGTCGCTCGCCGACGTCCTCACCAAGCTCGTGTTCACCAAGGAGGTCTGGCTGGCCGCCATCGAGGGCACGGACTTCCCACCCGAACGGCCCAACGACGTCGCCACGCTGGTCGAGCGGCACGACGAGTCGGCGCCGCGCTGGCTGGCGGTCGTGCGGGACTTCGACCGCCGCGGGGCGTGGGACGACCGGCTGATCGACGCGCTCTGCGACCCGCCGGAGAGCTTCGTGGTCAGCAGCGTGGTCGCGCACGTGCTGACCTTCTCCGCGCACCGCCGCCAGCTCGCCCGCCAGATCGTTCGCGGGCTCGGGCACGAGGTCGACACCGGCGACCCGATCAGCTGGCTGCGCGCCCAGCGCGGCGAGCAGTCGGGCGAGGGCGCGGGGGAGGGCCGGTGACCCGCACCGCCTACTACACCGCGACCACGCTCGACGGCTTCATCGCCGACGACGAGGACTCGCTGGCCTGGCTGTTCGTCCAGGACCAGGACGCGAAGGGCCCGCTCAACTACGACGACTTCATCGCCGGCGTGGGCGCCCTGGTGATGGGCCGGACGACGTACGAGTGGATCCGCGCCCACAACCAGCGCACCGGTGATGCCTGGGCCTACGACATCCCGGCCTGGGTGATGACGCACCGCGACCTCCCCGGGATCGAGGGGGCCGACGTCCGCTTCGCCCAGGGCGACGCAGCCGCCGTGCACGCCGACATGGCCGTCGCGGCGGACGGCAAGGACATCTGGGTCGTCGGCGGTGGAGACCTGGCAGGGCAGTTCGCCGACGCCGGGCTGCTCGACGAGGTCATCACGTACGTCGCGCCGGTGACGCTCGGCTCCGGCCGGCCGCTCCTCCCGCGCCGGCTGGACCTGAGGCTCGACGAGACCCAGCCCAACGGGGCGTTCATCACCGCCCGCTTCTCGGTCCTCGGCCCGGGCACCTGGGGAACCTGACCACCGCTCGCACCACTACCGTCCAGGGATGAGCCTTCCCTTCCCCGGTGCCGACCGGACCTGTGTCGTCACCGGAGCCTCGCAGGGCATCGGAGCCGAGATCGCCCGTGAGCTCGCCCGGCGCGGCCACCACGTCACGCTGGTCGCCCGCTCGGCCGACAAGCTCGAGGACCTCGCCGAGGAGATCACCGACAGGGGCGGCCGGGCGGCCGTGCTGACCGCGGACCTCGCCGACCGTCCGGCCCGCGCCGGGCTGCTCGCCCGGGTGACCGAGCTCGGCCTGACCGCCGAGGTCCTGGTCAACAACGCCGGGTTCTCGACCCTGGGCCCGGTCGCGAAGTCCGACCCCGACGAGGAGATGCGGATGGTCGAGGTCGACGTAGTGGCGGTGGTCGACCTGTGCAGCAGGTTCCTGCCCGGCATGGTCCAGCGCGGCCGCGGCGCGATCCTCAACGTCGCCAGCACCGCGGCGTTCCAGCCCCTGCCCGGCCAGGCCGGGTACGGCGCCGGCAAGGCGTTCGTGCTGTCCTACACCCAGAGCCTGGCCGGCGAGCTCCGCGGCTCCGGCATCACCGCCACCACGCTGTGCCCGGGGCCGGTGCACACCGGCTTCGGCGAGCGGGCCGGGTTCTCCAAGGAGGACGCCGAGGCGGCGCTGCCCAAGGTCATGTGGGTCGACGCCGCCGAGGTGGCCAAGGTCGCGGTCGACGCGCTCGACAAGGGCCGGCTGGTCGCCATCCCCGGCGCCGCCAACCGGGTCGCGGCCGCCCTGGCGCAGGTCACCCCCCGCTCGCTGCTCCTGCCCACGCTCGCGAGGCAACACCCGGGGCTGCGCTGACGACTGACCCGGGCAGGTCCGGGTACCACCCGGTCATCCGTCTCGGGAGGTCACCATGCGCCAGCGCGCCCTCGCACTCGTCACCGCCAGCACGGCCACCGCGGTCGTCGCAGGTCTGCTCGTCGCCGCGCCCGGCACCCCGGCCACAGCAGCCGCCGCCGCCGCACCACAGGACCGGCGCGAGCCACCGAAGGTCGCCACGGTCGTGGGCACCGGCGGGGCGGTCAGCTCGGTCGACCCCGACGCGTCGCGGGTGGGCCTGCGGGTCCTGAAGAAGGGCGGCAACGCCGTCGACGCGGCCGTCGCCACCGCCGCGGCGCTGGGCGTCACCGAGCCGTTCAGCGCCGGCATCGGCGGTGGCGGCTACCTCGTCTACTACGACGCCGCCTCCGGCAAGGTCCGCACGATCGACGGCCGGGAGACCGCCCCTGCCGCGATGAAGAAGAACGCCTTCATCGACCCGAAGACGGGCGAGCCCTACCCGTTCACGCCCGACCTGGTGACCAGCGGTGTCTCCGTCGGTGTCCCCGGGACGCCCGCCACCTGGAAGCGCGCCCTCGACAAGTGGGGGACCTGGTCGCTGGCCAAGACCTTGAAGCCCGCCGCCACGCTCGCTCGCCGCGGCTTCGTCGTCGACCGCACCTTCCGCACGCAGACCCGCGACAACCGGGAGCGGTTCCGGACCTTCACCTCGACCAAGCGGCTCTTCCTCCAGGACGGCCTGCCCAGGGTCGGCTCGGTGTTCCGCAACCCCGACCTCGCCGCGACCTATGACCTGCTCGCCCGCCGCGGGGTGGGCGCGCTCTACCGCGGCGTGCTGGCCGACGAGATCGTCGAGGCGGTGCGCCGCCCACCGGTCAGCGGGCTCACGGACCTGCCGGTCCCGCCGGGCTCGATGGTCGCGGCCGACCTGGCGGCGTACGACGCTCTCGGCCGCCGGCCGACCAAGGTGTCCTACCGGGGCGTCGACATCTACGGCATCCGGCCGAGCTCCAGCGGCGGCTCGACCGTCGGCGAGGCGCTCAACATCCTGGAGCGCTTCAACCTGTCCACGGCGACCGACGTCCAGGCGCTGCACCTCTACCTGGAGGCCGGAGCGCTCGCCTTCGCCGACCGGGGCGAGTACGTCGGCGACCCGCGGTTCACCCAGGTCCCGCTGCGGCACCTGCTCGGCCAGACGTACGCCGACGAGCGGTCCTGCCTCGTCAACCCCGCGACGGCCGCGGCCAAGCCGGTGCCACCCGGCGACGTGACGGCGTACGACGGCACCTGCGGCGCGCCTGCGACCCGGGAGCCGGACGACCGGGCCGACACCGAGGGCGTCTCGACGACCAACCTCACGGTCGCCGACAAGGACGGCAACGTCGTCGAGTACACGCTGACCATCGAGCAGACCGGCGGGTCCGGGATCGTCGTGCCCGGGCGCGGGTTCATCCTCAACAACGAGCTCACCGACTTCACCACCGAGTACGAGGCCGGGGACCCCAACCGGATCCAGCCCGGCAAGCGGCCGCGCAGCTCGATGGCGCCGACGCTCGTGCTGCGGGACGGCAAGCCGCTGCTCGCCCTCGGTTCCCCGGGCGGCTCGACGATCATCACCACGGTCCTGCAGATCCTGCTCAACCGTCTCGACCTCGGGATGACCCTCCCGGCCGCCCTGGCAGCGCCGCGGGTGTCGCCGCGCAACACCGCGACGGTGCTGGCGGAGCAGGCGTTCCTCGACCAGTACGAGGCCCTGCTCGAGGCGATGGGCCACCAGCTCGCACCGGTCGGCGACCCGGGCACCAGCGCCGCCGAGATCGGGGCCGCGACCGCGATCGAGTTCGGCCCCGGCGGCGTGATGACCGTCGTCGCCGAGCCCAACCGGCGGGGCGGGGGGTCAGCGCGGGTGGTCGATCCTCAGGGGTGACCTGCGTCTCGCCCTAACCTTGAGGGGTGACGACCGAGACCTGGACGACCATCGACGACGCGGCCGCGCTGACCGAACTGCTCGGGGAGCCGCACCAGCTGGCGGTCACCAAGGGCCGACCTGCGCTGATCGACATCGACCGCGACTGGCTGGCGGCGACGCCGTTCTGCGTGATGGCCACCGCCGACGCGGACGGCAGCTGCGACGCGTCGCCCAAGGGCGACCCCGCCGGCCAGCTCGTCCACGTCATCGACGACCGGACCATCGCGCTCGCCGAGCGCCCGGGCAACCGGCGCGCCGACGGCTACAAGAACATCCTGAGCAACCCTCACGTGGGCCTCAACTTCTTCATCCCCGGCCGTGGCGACACGTTGCGGATCAACGGTCGCGCCCGGCTGGTGAGCGACGCGCCGTTCTTCGACGAGATGGTCGTGAAGGGCCACCGGCCGCTGCTGGCCGTGGTCGTCGAGATCGACGACGTCTTCTTCCACTGCTCCAAAGCGTTCCTGCGCTCGGGTCTGTGGAAGCCCGAGACCTGGAACCCCGAGACCCACGTCCCGCGGCGGGCGGTCATCGCCCAGAAGGTCGAGCGCAAGGAGATGTCGCTGGAGGAGCTGGACGCCTACTACGACCCGGACAACTACTCCCAGCACCTCTACTAGGCCACCTCGTGAGCTACCCGTTCCTCAAGGGGCACGGCACCGAGAACGACTTCGTGCTGCTGCCCGACCACGACGGCACCACCCACGGGGGACTGTCCGCGGACGAGCTGGCCCGGCGGGTCCGGGCCCTCTGCGACCGACGGGCCGGCATCGGCGGCGACGGCGTGCTGAGGGTGGTCCGCACCGCCCACCTCGGGGTGCCCGCGGACGGGTCCGAGTGGTTCATGGACTACCGCAACGCCGACGGGTCGCTCTCGGAGATGTGCGGCAACGGCATCCGGCTGTTCGCCCGGCACCTGGTCGACGAGGGCCTGGCCGACGGGTCCGCACCCATCCCGGTCGGCACCCGCGACGGGGTCAAGCTGCTGACCGTCGACGGGGACCAGATCACCGCGGACCTGGGCACCCCCCGCGTGCTCGGCGAGACGCTGGTCTCGGTCGGCCACCTCGAGCTCGGCGCCAGGCACGTCGACATCGGCAACCCGCACGCCGTCACGTTCGTCTCGTGCCTCGACGACGCCGGGCCCTTGCTCGTTGCCCCGGACCACGACCCGGACGTCTTCCCGGACGGCGTCAACGTCGAGTTCGTCGTACGCCGCGGCGACCGGCACGTCGCGATGCGCGTGCACGAGCGGGGCTCGGGGGAGACCCGGTCCTGCGGCACGGGCGCGGGTGCCGTCATGGTGGCGGCCGCCGTGGCCGACGGGGTCGCGCGGGACGAGGACGTGACCTACCGGGTCGACGTGCCCGGCGGGACGCTGCGGGTGACCTGGACCGTCGACGACCGGGTCCTGCTCACGGGTCCTGCGGTCGTCGTGGCGTCGGGTGTGACCGACCTCTGAGGACGGCTCGGACGACCGCGACGACGATCACCAGCAGCAGCGGGTAGGAGCCGGGCACGAGCAGCGGCGTCTGCACGCTGAAGAGCAGCTCGAAGTCGCCGGAGGCGTCGGGGTCCGCCGGCGCGGTGGCGCCGTCGAGTGACACCGCAGCCAGGACCAGCTGCCCGAGCACCCCCATCACGACCAGGACGTCGGTGGTCCGGCCCCCGCCGAGCGACCGAGCCGCCACGCCTCCGCCGACGAGGACCGCGGTCGTCGTCAGGACGGCGGTGAGGGCCGCCTGGTAGTCCGCGGGGTCTCCTCGGTACCAGATGAAGTAGAGGAGGCCCCACCAGGTCACCGCCCCGTTGGCGGCCGCGAGGACGACGGCCGCCCCGAGGACGGCCCTGCGGGCGCCGCCTGAGCGGGCGGCGCCGAACCGGTCGGCACGACGCCGTGGCCCCGGGACGACGCCGTGCACGAGGACGGCCGCGGCGGCGATGGCGACCACCAGCAGCGGCCAGACGTGCGGCATGAAGGCGTCGAAGACGCCGGAGTCCATGGTCCCCGACGAGAACCTGCGGCGCGGCACCCCGAACGCCTCCGCACGGGTCCGGACCGTGACGTGGACGAGGTGACCGGCAGCCGCCAGGGGCGCCAGGTAGAGCCACGCGGGAGCCCTGAGGACCCGCAGGGCGAGCAGCGAGACGAGCAGGATCGCGGCGGTGGTGGCGGCGACGCCGGCGGCCTCCAGGAGGTAGCCCCGGTCCGGGTCGCCGATGCTGCCGAGGTAGGCGACCTCCCACACCGCGCCCGACCAGGCGGCGGCGACGGCGCCGAGCACTCCGACGGCGCCGAGGACGGGGAACGCGCGGGAAGGGTGGCGGTCGCGAGCGAACCGTCGGGGTGTCGCAGTGGTCTCAAGCACGCGTTCCACCGTCCCCGGCGCGGCTGTCGCCGCCCACCGCGCGCGTACTCAGATCGCCGCACTACGCTCCCGATCCATGGACATCAACGGAGCCAGCGCGATCGTGACCGGCGGTGCCTCGGGCATCGGAGCAGCCTGCGCCAGGGCGCTCGCCGCCAAGGGCGCGGTCGTGGTCGTGGCCGACCTGCAGGCCGACAAGGGCGAGGCGCTCGCGAACGAGATCGGCGGCGTGTTCGCGCAGGTCGACGTCACCCAGACCGACCAGATCACCGCGGCCGTCAACGCCGCCGCCGAGATCGCGCCGCTGCGCGCGGTGGTCAACTCCGCCGGCATCGGCTGGGCGCAGCG
>NZ_JAEMSS010000186.1 GCF_016462705.1 Nocardioides sp.
CCGCAAGGTCTCGACCGGCGAGGTGGTGGCGATCGGCACCAACGACATCTCCCACCTCGGCGGCGCCATGGACGTGACCGCGCGATTCTCCGGTGCCGTCGTCTCCTTCGTCCTCGTCGCCGTGATCCTGCTGCAGACCTCGACGACCCTCGGGCTGCTCGTGCTCATCGGCGTCCCGTTCCTGATGGTCCTCATCGGGCCGCTGCTCAAGCCCCTGGACCGGCGCGCGGCCCACCAGCGCCAGCTCATGGGCGAGCTGTCCAACACCGCCACCGACATCGTCGGCGGGCTGCGGGTCCTGCGCGGGATCGGCGGCGAGCAGGTCTTCCACGACCGTTACCGGCGCGAGTCGCAGGCCACCCGGGGGGCCGGCGTCGCCGTGGCCCGGCTGCAGTCCGTCCTCGACGCGCTCCAGGTGTTCCTGCCGGGGCTGTTCGTGGTGGTCGTGGTGTGGGTCGGGGCCCGCTACGCCGTGCAGGGCACGATCACACCCGGCGAGCTGGTCGCGTTCTACGGCTACTCAGCGTTCCTGATGATCCCGCTGCGCACCGCCACCGAGTACGCCAACAAGCTGATCCGGGCCCGGGTCGCGGCCGCGCGGGTCTGCCGCGTGCTCCGGCTCGAGGCCGACCGGATCGACCCGGCCGACCCGGCTCCGCCCCCGCCGCCGGGCTCCGACCTGGTCGACCTGCGCACCGGACTGCGGGCCCGCGCCGGGCGGATGACCGCGGTCGTGAGCGACCGGCCCGAGGAGACGGCCCACCTCGCCGACCGGCTCGGCATGCACGCACCACCCGTCGAGGGCGAGGTCGACGACGACGTGCGGCTCGGCGGTGTCCCCCTCACCGCCCTGCGCCGGGCCGACGTACGCCGGCTCATCGTCGTGTCCGACACGGGCTCGACGCTGTTCTCCGGCCCCCTCGGCCCTGGACTGGACATCACCGGCGAGGGCGCGGTGGCGGTGGAACGCGCGCTCGAGACCACCTCGAGCGGCGACATCCTGGACGCGCTGCCCGACGGCCTCGGGACCGAGGTCGCCGAACGCGGTCGCACCTTCTCCGGCGGGCAACGCCAGCGGCTGGTGCTCGCCCGGGTCCTGACCGGTGACCCCGAGGTGCTGGTCCTGGTCGAGCCGACGTCCGCGGTCGACGCCCACACCGAGGCCCGGATCGCCAGCCGGCTCCGCGCCCAGCGCTCCGGCCGCACCACGGTGGTCATGAGCTCCAGCCCGCTGGTGCTCGACGCCGTCGACGAGGTCGCCTTCCTCCAGGACGGGCGGGTCGTGGCGTCCGGGACGCACGCCGACCTGCTCGGCTCGGTCCCGGCCTACCGGGCCGTGGTCACCCGCGAGCAGGAGCCGGCGACCGAGGAGGCCGTGCGATGAGCACCTCCACCTCGCTCCCGATCGCGGACACCCCCGCGGTCCGGCGCTACGCCGGGGCGATCGCGCGCCGCAACCCGCGGCTGCTCTGGACGGCGCTGTCGCTCCACGTGCTCGCCGCGGTGGCCGCGCTGGCCGCGCCGCGGCTGCTCGGCGAGCTCGTGGAGGCCGTCGAGACCGGCACCACCACGGCGTACGTCGACAAGGTCATCCTGGTCCTGGCCGGGTTCCTCGTCGCCCAGACCGTGATCACCCGCTACGCCCGCCTGGCCAGCCAGGTGCTGGGCGAGAAGGTGCTGGCCGAGCTGCGCGAGGACTTCGTCGGCAACGCGCTGGCGCTCCCGGTCGGCGTCGTCGAGTCGGCCGGGTCCGGCGACCTGCTGACCCGGACCAGCCGGGACGTCGACCAGCTCGGCTGGTCGGTGCGGTGGGCGCTGCCGGAGTGGACGATCGCGGTGGTCACGGCGGTCGTCACGTTCGCGGCGGCGATCAGCGTCGGCTGGTGGGTCGCGATCCCCTGCCTGCTCGGCATCCCGCCGCTGGTCGTCGGCCTGCGCTGGTACCTCGCCCGCGCCAAGGACGGTTACCTCCGCGAGAACGCGTCCTACTCGGTGATGAACGCGACCCTCACCGAGACCGTCGAGGGCGCCCGGACCATCGAGTCGCTCGGGCTCGGCGAGCGCCGGGTCGAGGCGATCGACCGGGACATCTCCGAGTCCTACGCCGCCGAGCGCTACACCCTCTACCTGCGCACCGTGTTCTTCCCGAGCATGGAGCTGTCCTACCTGATCCCCACCGTCTGCACGCTGCTCCTCGGCGGCTACCTCTACAGCGAGGGATCGGTGTCGCTGGGCGAGGTGACGACGGCCGTCCTGTACGTCCAGATGCTCATCGACCCCGTCGACCGGATCGTGGCGATCCTCGACGAGCTCCAGGTCGGCGCCGCCTCGCTGGCCCGGCTGCTCGGGGTGGCGCAGGTCCCCGACGACCGGCGGGTGAGCGGCGCAGAGCCCGACGGCGAGGAGATCGACGCCGCCGACGTGCGGTTCTCCTACGTCGACGGGCGCGACGTCCTGCACGGCGTCGACCTGGACGTCGAACCCGGGTCGCGGCTCGCCATGGTCGGCCCGTCCGGCGCCGGCAAGTCCACCCTGGGCCGGCTGCTGGCCGGCATCCACCCGCCGCGGACCGGCTCGGTCACCGTCGGCGGCGTCGGCCTGGTCGAGCTCCCCCTGGCCGACCTGCGCGGGCACGTCGCGCTGGTGACCCAGGAGCACCACGTCTTCGTGGGCACGCTGCGCGAGAACCTGGCCCTGGCGGCACCTCCCGGGGCCACGGACGACGACATCCGGGCCGCCCTGTCCGCCGTCGACGCCCTGGACTGGGTCGATGCCCTGCCCGCCGGCCTGGACACGGTCGTCGGCTCCGGCGGCAACAAGGTGACCGACGCGCAGGCCCAGCAGATCGCGCTGGCCCGGCTGGTCCTCGCCGACCCGCACACGCTGGTCCTCGACGAGGCCACCTCGCTCATCGACCCGCGGGCCGCCCGGCACCTCGAGCGCTCGATGGCCGCCGTGCTCGAGGGCCGGACCGTCATCGCGATCGCGCACCGGCTGTTCTCGGCCCACGACGCCGACCGAGTGGCGGTCGTCGAGGACGGCAGGATCTCCGAGCTCGGGTCGCACGACGAGCTGGTCGCCGCGGGCGGCTCCTACGCCAAGCTCTGGGAATCGTGGAATGGTGCCGGCGCAGCCGCCCGCGAGGAAGGAGCGGACGGCGTGGGCGCCGGTGGGTCGAGCAAGCGTCGCGACTGAGGAACGACGTCGCGACAGCGCGCGAAACGACGCAAGCCGGGGCTGAAACGCAAGCCCCTCAGTGATGGCTGATGAACCCGCCGTCCACGACGATCTCCGTGCCGGTGATGAACGAGGCCTTCTCCGACATCAGGAACGCGACGGCCTCGGCGACCTCGCGCGGCTGCCCGAGACGACCCAGCGCCGACCCGCTCTCGAGCTCGGCCTTGAGCTCGGCGAGCTCCAGGGCGGGACCGAGCATGGGTGTCTCGATGAAGCCGGGACACACGGCGTTGACCCGGATCCCGTCCGAGCCGAGCTGGGCCGCCATCGAGCGGGTCATGCCCAGCATCCCGGCCTTGGACGCGCAGTACGCCGGGATCCAGGCGCTGGCCACGAGCCCCTCGATCGAGGAGATGCCCACGACCGAGGCGTTGGCCGACGTCACGAGGTGCGGGTGCATGAGCTGCACCAGCAGCGCCTGGGCGCGCAGGTTGAGCCCGAGCACGGCGTCCCACGACTCGGCGGTGAACGCGCCGACCGGCTCCACGGCCACGCAGCCCGCCGCGTGCACCAGACCGTCGAGCCCGTCCAGCTCCTCAGCGGCGCGCGCCACGCTCTCGGTGAGGTCGCCCGACACGTCGACGACCTCGTGGGGCATGCCGAGCCGGCCGGCGTGCTCGGCCACCCCGGGCGAGATGTCCCAGAGCGAGACGCGGACGCCCTGCTCGACGAGGACCTCGGCACAGGCCAGGCCGATCCCGGAGGCGGCTCCGGTGACGACTACTCCGCTCAAGGTGGTGCTCCATCCCGCTCGTGGTGGGTGGCGACGCTATACCTCCGCACGCCTCCGCCCGGGGACAAGGGCTCGCCACCGGCAGCATGCTCGTCGCAGGCTGTGCTGCGTGGGAACCGCGGTCGTCCTCGCCGAGGGCCCCAGTGACGCCGCGGTGCTCCAGGTCCTCGCCCGTCGGCTCGACCTCGACGCCACCGACGTCGAGGTCGTCCCGATGGGTGGCGTCACCAACGTCCTCCGCTACCTGCGTGAGTACCGGGAGCATCCCGGCACCACCGTGGCGGGACTGTGCGACCGCGCCGAGGTCCGCTTCGTCGCGGGCGCCCTCCGCCGGCTCGGTCATCCGGTCGAGGCCCGCGACGAGCTGTCGGCGTACGGCTTCTTCGTGTGCGACGACGACCTCGAGGACGAGCTCATCCGCGCCCTCGGCACGACCGCCGTCGTCGACGTGATCGAGCGGGAGGGCGAGCTCGGCCAGCTGCGGACCTTCCAGAACCAGCCCTACCAGCGCACCCGGTCGCTCCACGAGCAGCTGCATCGCTTCGCCGGCACGAGGTCGGGACGCAAGGTCCGCCTGGCCGCAGCCCTCGCCGAGGAGATCGGCGTGGACCACGTGCCCGCTCCCCTGCTGGACGTCCTGACCTTCGCGGCCGCGCGCAGGAGCTAGTCGCGACCGGGGATGCCGGTGATCCGCAGACCCGAGTGCGCCTTGTACTTGCGGTTGATCGAGATCAGCACTGCCGTGAACGGCTCCAGCTGGCGGGCCAGCCGGAGCTTGCCGGCGCTGATGCCCTCGCGGCCGGTCACCGCCCTGGCCAGCTCCATCGCCACCGCCTTGCCCTCGTCGGAGTCGCCGACGCACAGGACGTCCTCGTCGAGGTAGTCGTCGTCGCCCCACAGCAGGACCGCGGACACGTTGTGGAAGGCCCCGACCACAGTGGCGTCCGGTGCGAGGCGCTGGGCGGACTCCGCGGCGGAGCCCTCCCCGCCGTCGATGACCTGGCCGTGCGCCCCGCGCTTGTCGAAGGCGAGCGGGTTGACGCACGAGACCACGGTCTTGCCGGCCAGTGGGAGCGCGGCGACCAGCTCGTCGTGGCCGTCGTACGGCACCGCCAGCACGACCACGTCGGCGGCCTCGCACGCGTCGGCGTTGGCGGCTCCGGAAACCGATCCGGCCCCTGGGACGTCCGACAGCCGTGCGTTCACCTCGTCGGCCGTCGAGACCGCCCGCTCGGCCGCGCGGGAGCCCAGGACGACGTCGTGCCCGTGCTTGGCGAAGCGGTAGCCGAGGCCCTTCCCCTGCGGACCGGTCCCTCCGATCACCGCGATCCGGTACTGCGTGATCGGCTCAGTCATGGGCTCGTCTCCTGTATCAGGCCGCGCCGCACGGCGCTCCGCCTCGTGTCGGGCCTGTGGATGATCGCACGTTGCCACCCCGTGACCTGGCCAGGGGTGGGAGAGTTAACCCGTTGAGTAGCAGTGGGGGGCCCTGAGGGAATGGCGAGAGAGATCCGCGGCGACATCCAGGGACTGCGTGCCGTCGCAGTCGCTGTGGTGATCTGCGCCCACGCGGGGGTGACGGCGCTGCCCGGCGGGTTCGTGGGTGTCGACGTCTTCTTCGTGATCTCCGGCTACCTGATCTCCGGGCTGCTGTTCCGCGAGGTTCTCGTCACCGGCGGCGTCTCCATCGGCCAGTTCTGGGCCCGCCGGGCCCGGCGCATCCTGCCGGCCGCGACCGTCGTCTCGGTGGTCACCGTGGTCGCCTCGCTGCTGATCATGGGTCTCCTCGACGCCCGCGAGGTCGTCGTCGACGCGATCTGGGCGTCGGCGTTCGCCGCCAACATCCACTTCGCGCAGGAGGGTGTCTACTACTTCGCCCAGGACACCGGGCCGTCGCCGATGCAGCACTACTGGTCGCTCGCGGTGGAGGAGCAGTTCTACCTGGTCTGGCCGGTCCTGCTGTTCGGGATCATCCTGCTGACCCGGTTGCTGACCGGCCGCAACCCGAGACGGCTGCCGCGGGGCGCCGTGCTGGTCGTGCTCCTGGCCGTCGTGGTCGCCTCGCTCGCCTGGTCGATCCACCAGACCGTGGCCGCCCCCACCACCGCCTACTTCTCGACGTTGACCCGGGCCTGGGAGCTGGGCATCGGCGCGCTCGTGGCGCTCATCCCGGCCTCGGCGGTCGCGCGCCTGCACAGCCGCTACCTCCAGCTGATGGCGTTCGTCGGTGCCGTCGTGGTCGTCGGGTCGTGCGTCGTCATCACCTCGGCCACGCCGTTCCCCGGCATCGCCGCCGCCCTCCCGGTCGGCGGCACCGCGCTCCTCCTGATCGCGGGCCACGGCGGTGCCAGGACGCTGGTCGGGGAGCTGCTCTCGACCGAGCCGTTCCGGGTGATCGGCGACTGGTCCTACTCCCTCTACCTGTGGCACTGGCCGGTCCTGGTCCTCCCCGAGTACGCGCTGGGTCGCGGGCTCAACGCGTTCGAGAGCGGCCTGGCGGTCCTGGTCACGCTCACGCTGTCGGCGTACTCCTACCAGTACGTCGAGATGCCCTTCCGCAACGGTGGTCCGGCGCACCGCCTCCCCCGCCGCCGGGCCCTGGTCCTCTACCCGGCGAGCGCGGTCCTGGTGCTCGGCGTCGGCGGGCTCGCCTGGCTCTGGACGGGCGCCCAGGCCGACACCGACGGCGACAACCCGCCGATCACCATCGCCGGCAGCGCCAAGCCGGGCGCCGTGCACGTCGACACGGTCGCGCTGGTGCGGGCGTCGGTCAACGCCGCGCGCGAGCGCCAGGCCATCCCCAGCAAGACCGACCCCAGCATCCTGGAGCTGCGCGAGAGCGTGGCCGACGTCGGCGAGTGCGACTACGAGCAGAACGTCCGCAAGCTCTGCCAGGTCGGCGAGGAGAACGGCGACAAGACGGTCGTGCTCATCGGCGACTCGCACGCCCGCGCCTGGATCCCGGCCTTCGACCGGATCAACGAGGCCGGGAACTGGAAGGCCTACTACCTCGTCAAGCCGCAGTGCACCGCGGCGCACATCCCGATCGCCTCCGCCCAGTCCGACGACACCGTCTTCACCGACTGCTCGGACTTCCAGGACTGGGTGATCGAGCAGGTCGAGGACCTCAACCCCGACCTCGTGGTGGTCGCCTCGTCGCCCCCGGTCAACGGCGTCTTCGACGGCGACAAGCGGGTCACCTCCGTCGACGACACGATCCCGCTGCTGCGCGCCGGCTACGACGAGCTCTTCCGCGAGCTCGACGCGGCCGCCGACGAGGTCGTGCTGCTCCGCGACGTACCCAAGTCGCCCGAGGACCCCGCCACCTGCCTGACCACGGGCGACCCCAGCCTGGGCGACTGCATGTTCGAGCCCGACGAGCGCTCCCAGATCCTCGGCAACGTCGCCGTCGACTCCGCCAACGTCTCGGGCGCCCGGGTCGTCGACCCCACGCCGTGGCTCTGCTACCAGGGCGAGTGCCCCATCGTCATCGGCGGCACCCTGAGCTACCGGGACACCGACCACATCACCACCGAGTACGCCGCCAACCTGTGGGCCACGCTCGGGCGGGCCCTGCGGATGATCCCGACGAACGGCGTCGCAGCGCCCGCCGACCCCGACGACGCGGTGGCTGGCGGGTCGACGGACTGAGCCTCCGGTGGTCCAGGAGGTCGCGGCGTTTCGAGACGTCCGCACTCGTGGCTTCGACGTGACCACCCCGATTGGCGAGGCCGGACTGCGGGCTGGGGGTGGTGCCCGCGCGCGTAGCAGGCCGGGTCTCCGCGTCAAGGACGCTCGCTGGCGCTCGCGCCGCTTCGCGGCGGCCTGCGGCCGTCCTTGACCCGGAGCCTCTCCCGGCCTGCTGGCGGCGCGCTCAGCGGCAGGGCTCCGCCCCGCCGCCCGCATGCGCGGGCACCACCACCGTCTGCGGGTGGTGGGCCGGTCGGGACTTGGCGTGCGGATCCCATGCACCTGGTGGGTGCAGATCGCACGCTAGTGGGACT
>NZ_JAEMSS010000031.1 GCF_016462705.1 Nocardioides sp.
GGTCGACGACGTTGATGCCGAGCTCGGGGTCGACGACGTCCTTCATCGCCTCGGTCACGTCCTCGACGGTCACCGTCGCGGTCGCACCGCCGGCTGCGGCCTGCGCCTCGGGGACGTCGGGCAGGTCGCTGTGGTCAGGCTGTGCGGTCATGGCTGAGCCTCCAAGGATCGGGTCGTGGCGTCCTTCCAGGCCATCCACGACAGTAGTGCGCACTTCACGCGCGCCGGGAACTTCGCGACACCGGCGAACGCGATGCCGTCCTCCAGGACGTCCTCGTCCGGCTCGACGGTGCCCTTGCCCTGCATCAGCGCCAGGAACTCGCCGTGCACAGCCATCGCCTCGTCCACGGTCTTGCCGATGACCAGGTCGGTCATCACCGAGGTCGAGGCCTGCGAGATCGAGCACCCGACGGCGTCGTAGGACACGTCCTCGATGCGCCCGTCGGCGACGTGCACGCGCAGGGTCACCTCGTCGCCACAGGTCGGGTTGACGTGGTGCACCTCCGCCTCGAACGGGTCGCGCAGGCCCGCGTGATGGGGGTGCTTGTAGTGGTCCAGGATGATCTCCTGGTAGAGCGTGTCGAGGTCCATGTCAGTCTCCGCTCAGCCCAACTTGAAGTACGAGCGGGTGTATTCCAGGCCCTCGACCAAGGCGTCGATCTCCGCGGGCGTCGTGTAGAGGTAGGACGACATCCGGGTCGAGCTCTGCACCCCGAACCTGGCGTGCGCCGGCTTGGCGCAGTGGTGGCCGGCCCGGACCGCGACGCCCCGGGAGTCGAGCACCTGCGCGACGTCGTGGGGGTGGACGCCGTCGATCTCGAAGGAGATGGCACCCCCACGAGCCGCGGCGTCGAGGGGGCCGAGCACGGTCAGACCGGGGACGGTGGCCAGTCCCTCGAGGGCGTACGCGGTGACGGCCTGCTCGTGCGCGTGCACGGCGCCCATGCCGATGTGCGCGAGGTAGTCCACGGCCGCCCCGAGCCCGATGGCCTCGACGATCGGCGGGGTGCCGGCCTCGAACCGGTGGGGGGCCTTGGCGTACGTCGAGCCGGCCATCGTCACCGTCTCGATCATCTCCCCGCCGCCGTGGAAGGGCGGGAGCTCGTTGAGCAGCTCCTCGCGTCCCCACAGGACGCCGATCCCGGTCGGACCGACGGTCTTGTGCCCGGTGAACACCAGGAAGTCGCAGCCGGTCGTGGCCACGTCGACCGGCAGCTGCGGCACGGCCTGCGAGGCGTCGACCACCGAGTAGGCGCCCACCGCCGAGGCCCGGGCCGCGAGCTCGGCGACCGGGTTGATGGTGCCGAGCATGTTGGACACCCACGTGAAGGCCACGACCTTGGTGTGCTCGTCGACCAGCCGGTCGGCGTCCGAGAGGTCGAGCTGCCCGTCGTCGGTGAGGCCGAACCAGCGCAGCTCGGCGCCGGACCGCTCGCAGGCCAGCTGCCAGGACACGATGTTGGAGTGGTGCTCCATCTCGGTGACCACGACGTTGTCGCCCGGACCGAGCGGGATGGTGCGGGCCAGCAGGTTGAGCGCCTCCGTGGCGTTCTTGGTGAACACGACCTCGTTGCGCGAGCGGGCACCGAGGAACGAGGCCACCTTGTCGCGGGCTCCCTCGAACGCCTCCGTCGACTCGGCCCCGAGCTGGTGCATGGCGCGCGCGACGTTGGCGTTGTGGTGCTCGAGGTGGTCGACCATCGTGTCGATGACGACCTGGGGCTTCTGCGAGGTGTTGGCGCTGTCGAGGTAGACCAGCGGCCTCCCGTCCGCGAGCGAGCGCTCGAGGATCGGGAAGTCCTTGCGGATGACCTCCAGCTCGGGGAGCAGGCCGTCCAATTGCGTCTCCTTGTCAGCTTGCGAGGTTTCGAGACGGGGCTAGCGCCCCTCCTCAACCACCGATGGAGGCCTTGATGTACTTGTCGTAGCCCTCGGCCTCGAGCGCGTCGGCCAGCTCGGGTCCGCCCTGCTCGGCGATCCGGCCGTCGACGAAGACGTGCACGAAGTCGGGCTCGATGTAGCGCAGGATCCGCGTGTAGTGAGTGATCAGCAGGACGCCCTTGCCCTCCTGCTCGCGGAACCGGTTGACGCCCGCGGACACGACCTTGAGCGCGTCGATGTCGAGGCCGGAGTCGGTCTCGTCGAGGATCGCCATCTTGGGGTTGAGCAGCTCGAGCTGGGCGATCTCGTGGCGCTTCTTCTCGCCGCCGGAGAAGCCCTCGTTGACGTTGCGGGTGCCGAACGTCGGGTCCAGGTTGAGCTGCTCGAGGGCCGCGTTGACGTCCTTGACCCAGGTGCGCAGCTTGGGGGCCTCGCCGTCGAGCGCGGTCTTGGCGGTGCGGAGGAAGTTGGACACCGAGACGCCCGGCACCTCGACGGGGTACTGCATCGCGAGGAACAGCCCGGCGCGGGCCCGTTCGTCGACCGACATGGCCAGCACGTCCTCGCCGTCGAGGGTCACGCTCCCGCCGGTGACGTCGTACTTCGGGTGGCCGGCGACCGAGTAGGCCAGCGTCGACTTGCCCGAACCGTTGGGACCCATGATCGCGTGCGTCTCGCCGTCCTTGATGGTCAGCGTCACGCCCTTGAGGATCTCCTTCGCGCCGTCGTCGGTGGCGACCGAGACCTGCAGGTCCTTGATCTCGAGAGTGGTCATGAAGGGGTGACTCCGTTCAGGGTGGTGGATGTGTCGACGTAGACGACGCCGTCGCGGACGTCGGTGCGGAACGTCGCCACGCGTTCGGTGGCCGGGAGGCCGGTGGGCCGTCCGCTGCGCAGGTCGAAGCGCGAGCCGTGCAGCCAGCACTCGACGGTCCCGTCGGCCACCTCGCCTTCGCTCAGGGGGACGGCCGCGTGCGAGCAGAGGTCCTGGATCGCGAAGAACTCGTCGCCCTGGCGGGCCACGGCGACCTCCAGGTCGCCGAGCTGGATGCCGATCGCCTCGTCCTCGGGGACGTCCTTGGTGGCACAGGCGCGCTCGAAGGACATCAGAAGACCCCCTCGAGCACGTTCTTGGCGAGCTCCGCCTCGACGGTCGAGGTCAGGGACTCCTCGATCTCGGGCACGCCGATCTTGCGGATCAGGTCGGTGAAGAAGCCATGCACGACCAGGCGCCGCGCCTCCTTCTCCCCCACGCCGCGGGACCGGAGGTAGAACAGCTGCTCGTCGTCGAACCGCGCGGTCGCCGAGGCGTGCCCGGCGCCCTCGATCTCGCCGGTCTCGATCTCCAGGTTGGGCACGGAGTCGGCCTGACAGCCGTCCGAGAGCACGAGGTTGCGGTTCTCCTCGTAGGTCTCGATGCCTTCGGCCTCCTTGCGGATCAGCACGTTGCCGATCCAGACCGTGTGGGCGCCCTGCCCCTGCAGGGCGCCCTTGTAGAGCACGTTGCTCGAGGTCTTGGGCTCGTTGTGGTCGACGAACAGCCGGTGCTCGATGTGCTGGCCCGCGTCGGCGAAGTAGAGACCGAGCATCTCGACCGAGCCGCCCGAGCCGTCGTACGTCGCGGTCACGTCGTGCCGGACGACGTCGCCGCCGAAGGTCACGGCGACGTGCTTCAGCGAGGCGTCACGGCCCACCACGGCACGCTGGGTGGAGTGGTGGACGGCGTCGTCGTCCCAGTCCTGGATGGTGACGTAGGTCAGCCTCGCGCCGTCGCCGACGACGAACTCCACGTTGTCGGCAAAGGTCGCCGACCCCTGGAAGCGGGCCACGACGGTCGCGGAGGAGTGGCTGCCGACCGTCACGAGCAGCTGCCCGGCGACCGCCTCGTCGCCGCCCTGGCCGGTCAGGCTGACGACGACCGGCTCGGCGAGCTCGGTGTCCGCGGGGACGTCGACGGTGAAGACGCCCGTGGTGGCGTCCCAGACGCGGGCGCTGACACGGTCGGTCGGCACGAACCCCGAGCGGCCGCGCCCGGAGTCGGCGACGTCGACCCGGGCGACGTTGACGCCCTCGGGCGCCTCGACCTTGAGGTCGATGCCGTCGCCGGTGAGCGCGGCCCCGTCGTGCAGCCCCTTGAGACGCTTGAGCGGAGTGAACCGCCAGACCTCCTCGCGCCCCGTCGGGACAGGGTGGTCGGACAGGTCGAACGAGCCCACCGGATGCAGGTGGGAAGTGACTTCCAGGCCCATAGCTAGCCGACCGCGCCTTCCATCTGGAGCTCGATGAGCCGGTTGAGCTCGAGGGCGTACTCCATCGGGAGCTCCTTGGCGATCGGCTCGATGAAGCCGCGCACGATCATCGCCATCGCCTCGTCCTGCTCCATGCCCCGCGACATCAGGTAGAAGAGCTGGTCGTCGGACACCTTGGAGACCGAGGCCTCGTGACCCATGGAGACGTCGTCCTCGCGGATGTCGACGTAGGGATAGGTGTCGGAGCGGCTGATCTGGTCGACCAGCAGCGCGTCGCACAGCACGTTGGACTTGGAGCCGTAGGCGCCCTCGTTCATCTGGATCAGGCCGCGGTAGGACGTCCGGCCGCCGCCGCGGGCCACCGACTTGCTCAGGATCGAGCTGGAGGTGTGCGGGGCGGCGTGCACCATCTTGGCGCCGGCGTCCTGGTGCTGACCCTCGCCGGCAAACGCCACCGACAGGGTCTCGCCCTTGGCGTGCTCGCCCATCAGGTAGATGGCGGGGTACTTCATCGTCACCTTGGAGCCGATGTTGCCGTCGACCCACTCCATGGTCGCGCCGGCCTCGCAGGTGGCGCGCTTGGTGACGAGGTTGTAGACGTTGTTGGACCAGTTCTGGATGGTCGTGTAGCGGCAGCGGCCGCCCTTCTTGACGATGATCTCGACGACGGCGCTGTGCAGCGAGTCGGAGGAGTAGATCGGAGCCGTGCAGCCCTCGACGTAGTGCACGTAGGCGTCCTCGTCGACGATGATCAGCGTCCGCTCGAACTGGCCCATGTTCTCGGTGTTGATCCGGAAGTAGGCCTGCAGCGGGATGTCGACGTGCACCCCCTTCGGCACGTAGATGAAGGAGCCACCGGACCACACCGAGGTGTTGAGCGCGGCGAACTTGTTGTCACCGACCGGGATGACGGTGCCGAAGTACTCCCGGAAGAGCTCCGGCTGCTCGCGCAGCGCGGTGTCGGTGTCGAGGAACAGGACGCCCTGCTCCTCGAGGTCCTCGCGGATGGAGTGGTAGACGACCTCGGACTCGTACTGGGCGGCGACGCCGGAGACCAGACGCTGCTTCTCGGCCTCGGGGATGCCGAGCTTGTCGTAGGTGTTCTTGATGTCCTCGGGGAGGTCGTCCCAGGTCGCCGCCTGCTTCTCGCTCGAGCGGACGAAGTACTTGATGTTCTCGAAGTCGATGCCGGACAGGTCCGAGCCCCAGGTCGGCATCGGCTTGCGGTGGAAGAGCTTGAGGCCCTTGAGCCGCAGGTCGAGCATCCACTGCGGCTCGCTCTTCTTGGCGGAGATGTCGCGGACGACCTCTTCGCTCAGGCCGCGCTTGGCCGCGGCACCGGCGACGTCGCTGTCGGCCCAGCCGAACTGGTAGCGACCGAGGCCCTCGAGCTCGGGGTTGCGCTCCTCGATGGAGGTCACGAGACCTTCTCCTTCTTGGTGGTGGTCGGGGTGGGCGTAGCAGGGATGCAGGTGGTGCAGACACCGTCGCCGTGGGCGATGGTCGCGAGCCGTTGGACGTGGCGGCCGAGCACCCGGCTGATCGCCTCGGTCTCGGCCTCGCACAGCTGGGGGAACTCGTGGGCGACGTGGGAGACGGGGCAGTGCTGCTGGCACAGCTGCTCCCCCGCGTGCTGCGCGTTGACCATCGGCAGGGCACGGACGCCGGCGGCGTAGCCCTCGTCGGTGAACACCTGGGCGAGCACCTCGGCGGGGCTCAGGTGCGGGTTGGCCGTGGTGACCTCGTCGAAGCGGTCCTCGATGAAGGCCACCCGCCGGTTGGCGAACTCGCGGACCGCGGTCTCGCCGCCGGTCTCGGCGACGAAGCGCAGCGCCTGCACGGCGAGGTCGTCGTACTGCTGGTCGAAGCCCTCACGACCGTGCTCGGTGAGCGCGAAGACCTTGGCGGGACGGCCCCGGCCCCGGCGCACCGGGACCCGTGGCTCGCGCGCCTCGACGGCCCCCTCCTCCACCAGCTGGTCGAGGTGGCGACGGACGGCGGCGGGTGTGAGGGCGAGCCGTTCGCCCAGGGCGGCCGCGGTCGACGGGCCGTGCTCGAGGATCGACCGGGCCACGCGCTGCCGCGTGGGGTGGTCCGCCTCGAATATCACAACACCAGTGTGCCGTTATTGACTGGAGCGGTTCAAGGAAGGCAACCCTTACCAGGATCTCGCCCGGCAATCCGCGCACTTCGGTCACCCGGGGTTGCACCATCGACGACACTGGGACCACAGACCCTACGCAACCCAAGGATCCCATGCTGCCCCGCCTCCGACGAGTGGTGACCTCGCGCACCGTCCTGGTCCTGGGTGTCCTGGTCAGCCTGCTCGTGCCGGCCCTCACGCTCCCCCGGCTCCCCCAGGTGACCCTGTGGCCGCTGCTCCTCGGCCTGCTGCCCTGGGTGCTGGGCAAGTACCTCCTCTGCCCCCTGCGGTGGCGGGCGCTCACCGACGCCGGACTGTCGCGTCGCTGGCACATCCGGGCGTACGCCGAGTCCGAGCTCCTGGGCCTCCTGACTCCCGGCCACGTCGGAGCGGACCTGTGGCGGCTCAAGAGGCTGACCGGCACCGGCCTGGGCCGTGGCGACGCCGTTCTCAGCGTCGGGGCCGACCGGCTGGTCGGCGCGATCGGCCTGGCCGCGTTCGTCGCCTTCGCGGGTACGGCGCTGCCGCTGCGGCTCCTGCTCCCGGTCGTCGGGGTCTCGGTGGTGGCGGTCGTCGTGGTGCTGGTGCTCCGCAGGGTGCGGCCGGGACTCCTGCCGACCCGGCCGTTGCCGCCGCCGCGCACGCTCGCCCACGCTCTCGTGCTGTCGGCCGGCTACCAGCTGTCGATCGCTGCCCTGCTCGTGGGCTCCGTCGCCGCCACCGGCCACACCGTGTCGCCGTGGGTCGTCCTCGGTGCGTTCGGCGCCAGCCAGCTGGCCGGCGCGGTCCCCGGGCCCAACGGTGCCAGCCCGCGTGACGGCGCGCTCGTGGTCGGTCTGGTCGCGGCCGGGGTGCCCTGGGCGGCGGCCGCCGCGGCGGTCTCGCTCAAGGCAGCGATCGCCTGGCTGCCCGCGCTCGGCCTCGGCGGTGTGAGCCTGCTCGTCGCGCGCCGGCAGCACGGCCTCGCCGCCGCCGCTGCCTGACACCTCGGTCACCCGGAGCGGACAGGACCTTCTCCCGTCGTCACGACGGCGGCGTCGAGGCAGTATCGGAGCTGGGGAGCGTCCGACCGGCGCGCCCTGCTCCGGACGAGGAGGTCGGTGGATGCTGCTGCCTCGCGGCGTCGTGCTGCGACACCGTCGCGTCCACTGGATGCTCGGCCAGGCCCTCATCGTCCTCACGGGGATCTTCTGCTACTTCCAGGTGCGCGGCCTGACCTCCACCGACCCGGCGACCGCCGTCGACCACGCCCATGACCTGATCCGCTTCGAGCAGGCCATCGGGATCGACGTCGAGGAGGCCGTCCAGGCCGCGGTCACGCCGTCCGAGGCCTTGTCGACCTTCGCGAACTGGATCTACATCTGGGGGCACTGGCCGGTCATCATCACCACGATGGTGTGGCTCGGGTGGCGGCACCGCGAGGTGTTCCTCCGGCTCCGGGACGCCATGCTCATCTCCGGCGGGCTGGGGCTGGTGGTCTTCGTCACCTACCCCGTCGCGCCGCCGCGGCTGGTGGACCCGGACCTGATCGACACGGTCACGGAGCGTTCCGCGGCCTACCGCTACCTCCAGCCTCCGAACTTCGTCAACCAGTACGCCGCGATGCCCAGCCTGCACGCCGGGTGGGACCTGCTGGTCGGCATCTCCATCGCCACGGCCGGCGGCGTCCTCGTGGTGCGGCTCATCGGCTGGGTGCTGCCCATGCTCATGGCGTTCGCCGTGGTGGCGACCGCCAACCACTACCTGGTCGACGTCATCGCCGGTGTCAGCCTCGCGCTGCTCGGGTTCGTGCTCGCCATCGCGCTGGAGCGCCGCAGGAGCCGCCGGGCGCCGACGGCCCGGGCGCCGACCCCGGCGGTGCGCAGCGGGTCGGCGGAGCCATGAGCCTGCTCGCGATCGCGCACCGGGCGGGGAACTCCCTGGCCGGGCTGCACGAGGCGAACCTCCTGGGCGCCGACGTCATCGAGTGCGACGTCCACGAGCACCGGGGGCGTCTCGAGGTCCGGCACCTGAAGACGGCCGGACCGTTGCCGTTCCTGTGGGACACCTGGGAGCTCGCCTCCGCCTCGGCGCCCCGGCTCGGCCTGAGCGAGCTGCTCGACGCCGACCGGCGCGGCACGACGTTCATGCTCGACCTGAAGGGCCGCCGGACCTCGACCGGACGAGCCGTCGCCGAGCTCCTGCACGAACGGACGCCGGTCCGCGACGTCCTGGTCTGCGGCCGCTACTGGCCGACCGTGGACGCCGTGGCCGAGCTCGGGTTCGTGCGGCCGGTGCTCTCGGCACGCAACCGCGCCGAGCTCGCCGCCCTCCGGCGGCGGCTGCGGGCCGACACCAGCGGGAAGACCTACGGCGTGTCCGTCCACGCCTCGCTCCTGGACCAGGGCGTCGTGACCATGCTGCGCGAGCACGTCCCGGTCGTGATGACCTGGCCGATCGACGACCTGCCGTCGCTGGACCGGGTGGTCGGTCTCGGGGCGAACGGCGTGATCACGAACGAGCCGGAGATCCTGCGTGAGGTACGCCACCGAAGCGGCTGACCCTCCACGGGTCCGCACCCGGCTCGTCCATAGACTTCGGCCGTGTCGACGTCCGCGGTGACTCCTGCTGTGGAGGTCGACGCCCTGGTCATGCGGTACGGCGACACCGTCGCCGTCGACGGTCTCTCCCTGACCGTCGAGCCGCACACGATCACCGCCGTCCTGGGCCCCAACGGCGCCGGCAAGACGACCACCCTGGAGACCTGCGAGGGATACCGGAAGCCGCAGTCCGGGTCGGTCCGGGTCCTGGGCCTGGACCCGGTCCGCGATGCCCGCGCCCTGCTCCCCCGGATCGGTGTGATGCTGCAGGAGGGCGGCGCCTGGAGCGGCAGCCGCGCCGACGAGATGCTGCGGCACATCGCCGCGCTGCACGCCCACCCCCTCGACGTAGCGATGCTCGAGGAGCGTCTCGGTCTCGCGGAGTGCGGCCGGACGCCGTACCGCCGGCTCTCCGGCGGCCTGAAGCAGCGTCTCGGGCTGGCCATGGCGCTGGTGGGCCGTCCTGAGGTCGTGTTCGTCGACGAGCCGACCGCCGGTCTCGACCCGGCGGTGCGGCGCGACGTCTGGGAGGTCATGGAGGAGCTCCGCGAGGACGGCGCGACGGTGGTGCTCACGACCCACTACATGGACGAGGCGGAGCGGCTGGCCGACCGGATCCACATCATCGACCGGGGCCGGTTGGTCGCCAGCGGCTCGCCCATCGAGCTGACCCGCGGCGGCCCGACCTCGACCATCCGGCTCGTGGTCACCAAGCCCTTCCCGCCGGGGGCGCCGGAGTCGCTCAAGGCCGCGCTCGGCGACCAGGTCGAGGTCGTCGTCCTTGACGAGCTGAGCCTGCTCCTGACCGGGAGCGCCGACGCCTCCACCCTGGCCCGGGTCTCCCGCTGGTGCGAGGAGAACGACGTGCTGCCGGAGTCCCTGACCCTGGGCACCCGCAACCTCGAGGACGTCTTCCTCGAGCTCACCGGCCGGACGCTGGCCCGCGGAGTGACCGAGTGACCGGCACCTTCACCCCGATGCCGGGTGCGGCGACGCTGCCGCGGATGGTGCTGACCCAGGCCCGCATGGAGTCGCGGCTGATGCTCCGCAACGGGGAGCAGCTGCTGATCGCCGTCGTGATCCCGGTGATCGTGCTGGTGGGGCTGGTCGGTGCCGCGGACTCGCTGGGCCTCGACTACGACGACCCGGTCGTCGACGTCGTCACCCCGGGCGTCCTCGCGCTCGCGGTCCTGTCGACGTCCTTCACCTCGCTGGCCATCGCGACCGGGTTCGAGCGCCGCTACGGAGTTCTCAAGCGGCTGGGTACGTCGCCGCTCCCGCGGTCCGGGCTCCTGGCGGGCAAGATCCTCGCCCTTCTGCTGGTGGAGCTGCTCCAGGTCGCGGTCATCGCGGTGGTGGGTGTGCTCCTCGGTTGGGACCCCTCCCCCGGACCCGCCGGCCTCGTCGGGGCGGTCCTGGCGGCGTCGCTGGGCACCGCGGCGTTCGCCTCGCTGGGCCTGCTCGTCGCGGGCAGCCTGCGCGCGGAGGCGACGCTGGCCGTCGCCAACCTCGTCTACCTGCTCCTGCTCGCCGGAGGTGCCGTCGTCCTCCCGGCCGCGGCGTACGGCGGGTTCGGCGACGTGGCGACGTGGCTGCCCTCCGGAGCCCTCGGCGAGGCGATGCGCGACGCCCTGCTGCACGGGGACATCGCCTGGCGGGACCTCGCCGTGCTGCTCGGCTGGGGGGCCGTCGGCTCGGTCCTCGCGGCGAGGACGTTCTCATGGGAGTGACGCCGGGCGGGGTGAGGCCGATGGCGAGGTTCCTGCGACCCCTGGCCTGGGCGACACTCGTCGCCAACATCGGGATCGTGCTCACCGGCGGCGCCGTCCGGCTCACCGGTTCCGGTCTCGGCTGCCCGACCTGGCCGCGCTGCACCGAGGACTCCTACACGCCGCACGGCGAGCTCGACTACCACTCCGCGATCGAGTTCGGGAACCGGACGCTCACCTTCGTCCTGGTCGCGGTCGCGGTCGCCACGCTGGTCGCGGGTCTCGCCAGCGCCCGCCGCGACGTGAGGTGGATGGTCGTCGTCCTGTTCCTGGGCATCCCTGCCCAGGCGGTCATCGGCGGGATCACCGTGCGGACCGACCTCAACCCGTGGGTGGTCGCGTTCCACCTCCTGGTCTCGCTGGCGATCATCGGGCTCGCGGTGCGGCTGCTGCTGTCCCTCGACGGCCCGCTCCCGGACCCGGACCGGGGATGGGTCACGCGGCTGGCGTGGGCCACCTTCGCGGCCGGCTGGGCCGTCCTCTACCTCGGCACCGTGGTCACGGGGTCCGGCCCGCACGCCGGCGACGAGGACGCGGTGCGCAACGGGCTGGACCCGCGCAGCACGAGCCAGCTGCACACCGACCTGGTGTTCCTCTTCGTCGGGTTGACGGCCGGGCTGCTGTTCGCGCTCCTGGCCACCGGTGGCCGGTCCCGGGCCACCCGCGCGGTGGAGGTGCTGCTCGGCGTCGAGGTCGCCCAGGGCGCCATCGGGTTCGTGCAGTACGCCACCGACCTGCCTGTCGTGCTGGTCGGCCTCCACCTGCTCGGCGCCGCGCTCATCTCGGCGGTCATGACCTGGGCGCTGCTCGAGGTGCGACATCCCCGGACCGGGCGACTGCCTGACGTGGAGACCGCCGGCCGCGCGCATAGCCCCAGCCGGCCCACGTGAGCGCCACCAACACGCCTGCCGCCCCGCGGAGCCGGCCGTGCCGCAGCTCCCGGGCGAACGCGAGCGGCAGCACCCGCCGGACGTAGGCCTTCTCGTCCGAGATCGCGTCCTGCGCGCCGACCAGCGCCGCCACGACGGCCTTGGACCTGCCCTCGGAGTACGCCCGCTGACGGAGGTAGCGCCACGAGCCCCGTTGCGACGGGACCCGGTGGTGGACCACCGCCGCCGGCTCCGTGACGATCCGGCTGTGCGGGACGCGCTGCGTCACCCGGATGCAGAACTCGGTGTCGTCGCAGCCGACGGGCACGTGGTCCTTGCGACTGACCGCCTCCTCGAACCCGCCGACCTGGTCGAGGAGCCCCCGGCGCAGGGACATGCTCGCCCCCGTCACGTTCCGCACGTCGGCCCGCCGGGTGGGGCGGCCGCGGTGGCTGCAGCCGATGACCCAGTCCAGCTCCGGCGGGAGGTGCGCGGGCCGCTCGTCGTCGAACCGGGGCTCCACCCAGCCGCCGACGAGCTGGACGTCCGGGTCGGCGTACGGCGCCGCCAGGTGCTCCAACCAGTCCGGGGCAGGCTCGGCGTCGTCGTCGAGGAAGGCGACGACGTCGCCCGTGGCGGTCGCGAGCGCCGTGTTGCGAGCCCCGGCGAGCCCACCGTGGTCGGTGTTCGCGACCGCCCGCACCCAGGGCCACCGCGACGCGACGAGCTCGAGCAGCTCGGGGTTGCGGTCGACGACCACGATCACCTCGGTGGGAGGCCGGCTCTGCGCCGCGACGCCTGCCAGTCCGGACGCGAGGTCCTCGAGCCGATCGGTGGCATGTGTGCAGATCGCCGCACTGATCGTCGGTGTCTGCCCCATGCTGGGTATCTCACCACCAACACCAGCGGGGACGTGAACGGGGACATGAACGGGGACACGCACGACTACTCGAGGATCTACGTGGCCGGTGCCGCCGGCATGCTGGGTGAGGCGGTCCTGGCCGCGTGCTCGCAGCACTACGAGGTGGAGGCCAGCGACATCGCCCCCCGCACGGACGCGATGTCGTTCCTGGACGTCGCCGACGCGGAGCTGTTCGCGAAGGCGGTCGACGCCTTCGAGCCCGACCTGATCGTCAACCTGGCCGCCGAGACGGACCTCGAGCTGTGCGAGCACGACCCCGAGCGGGCATGGGCGTCCAACGCGGTCGGGGCCGAGAACGGCGCCCGGATCGCCGAGCGGCTCGGCGTCCCCTACGTCTACATCTCGACCGCGGGCATCTTCGGCGGCGACCAGGAGTGGTACTCCGACGACGACGTTCCCGACCCGCTCACCGTCTACGCCAGGTCGAAGCTCCACGGCGAGCGGTTCGTCCAGCAGCACGTGCGCCGCCACTTCGTCCTGCGGCCCGGGTGGATGATGGGCGGCGGGCCGGACCTGGACAAGAAGTTCGTCAACAAGGTCTACCGCCAGATCCGCGACGGCGCGACGACGGTCCGGGCGGTCACCGACCTCCTCGGCAGCCCGACCTACACCCACGACTTCGCCCGCGGCCTGTTGCTGGTCGCCCGGAGCGGGCACTACGGCACCTACAACCAGGTCGGTGGCGGCACCGCCAGCCGCTACGACGTCGCGCTCGCCCTGGTGGACGACCTGGGCCTGTCCGACCAGGTCGAGGTCGTCCCGGTCACCTCGGAGTACTTCGCGGAGGCGTACTTCGCCCCTCGTCCGGCGTCCGAGCAGCTGGTCAACGCCCGCCTGCGCGAGCGCGGGCTCGACGTGATGCGGGACTGGCGGGTCGCGCTCGAGGAGTACAGCGAGGTGTTCAGGCGCGACCTGGAGCGGCACCGCCGACCCCGCTGACCAGCCGGCCGTAGATCTCCTCGAGCTGCCTCGCGACCGTGCCCTGCAGGTAGCGCCGCACCTCCACCGAGGCCTGTGCCGAGAGCTCCTCGCGCAGCGACGGGTCACCGACGACCCGGGTCAGCGCCGCCCCGGTGGCGGCCACGTCGCCGGGCGGCACGACCAGTGCCGACCGGCCGTCGGTCACCATGTCGGCGATCCCGCCCATCCGGGTGGTCACCAGAGGTGCCCCGAGCGCCATCGCCTCGAGGACCGTCGTCGGGCACGGGTCCGGCCACCGGCTCGGCAGGACGGCAGCCAGCGCGTGACCGAAGCCCGAGAGCACCCGCTCGTGGTCCCACTTCTCGTGGGCCACGGCGCCGTCGGGCAGCGCCGACAGGTCCATCGCGGACCGGCCGACCAGGACGAGGGCGGGCCGGGTGGCCGGGTCCAGGGTCGCGTACGCCGCCAGGACGGTGTCGACGCCCTTCTGCTCGGAGAGGTCCCCGGCGAAGAAGAGGTAGTTGTCCTTCGGCAGCGCCGGGTCCCGCGGCAGGTCGCGGGCGGACAGCAGTGAGTCCGGCACGAAGTTCGGGACGACCTGCCACGGCACGCCCTGCTGGTCGAGCTGGTTGGCCTGCCCGACGAAGCGGCTGACCGGGGTGAACAGGTCGACCACCCGGTTGCGAACCGGCCGCCCGGCCCGGACCAGCGACCAGATGGCGGGTCCTCGCCCGGCGCCGTACCAGTCGGTGGAGCACTCCAGGCACTTCCGCGGGGCCGGGCCCGAGCAGAGCTCCTCGTCGCGGAACATCAGCCGCTTGGTCGCGCACACGTGGCTGTAGTCGTGGAGCGAGTAGACCAACGGCAGGCGTCGGGCCGCGGTCAGCGGCAGGTAGGAGTTGATGATCCAGTTGTGGGCGTGCACGACGTCGGGGCGGACCTCGTCGACCAGGCGGGAGAGCGCCCGGGTGACGAGCGGGTCGGGCAACGGCAGCGCGAGGGGGCGGTCGGCGGTCGGATAGAGCGCCGGCACCTTCACACCGACGTTGGTGAGCGCGTGCACGTGCACACCGGCGTCCTGCTGCGGAGGGGCACCACCCATCTCCAGGCAGGCCACGTGGACGTCGTGGCCCAGGGCCGCGAGCTCGACCGAGAGGTTGCGCACGTGGCGCTCCTCGCCCCCGATGACCGGGGGGTAGAACTGCGCCAGCTGGAGGATCCTCACGCGGCGCGTCCGCGGCGCTCCAGGGCGACGGCGTCGACCTCCGCGCGGTGGCCCAGCCGCCCACGCGCGTACCAGTAGGCGGTGGTGCCCAGGCAGGTGATGATGCCCCGGGCGCCCCGCCAGCCGGCTCGGTCGCCGCGCAGTGCCTTGCCCAGCTCGCGGCGCAGCCCCGCCGTGAGCACCGTGCGGACGTACCGGCTCTCCTCGGAGGTCGCGTCCTGGGCACCCACCAGCCGGGCCATCGCCGCCTTCGACACGCCCTCCGCCTGGGAGCGGGACCTCAGGTAGGCGAACTCGGTCCTGGCCACGGTCACCCGGTGGTGGACCACCGCGGCCGGCTCGAAGACGATGCGGCTCCCGGGCTTGCGCTGGGCGATCCGGATGCAGAGCTCGGTCTCCTCCGTGCCCAGCGGGATCAGCCCGATCCGGCCGACGTCCTCGTGGAAGCCGCCGATCTCGTCGAAGACCCGGCGGCGTACGGACATGTTGCAGCCCCACAGGTTGCGGACGTCGGCGCGCTCGGTGGGCTGACCGAGGTAGGTGCAGCCGACCAGCCAGTCGAGCTCGGGAGGCATGTGGTCGGGCCGCCGGTCCGGCCAGACCGGGCGGGCGACGCCACCGACCGCCATCACGGCCGGGTCGTCGTAGCCGCCGATCAGCTGTTCGAGCCAGTCCGGCTCGGGTCTGGCGTCGTCGTCCAGGAACGCGACGACGTCGCCGGTGGCCGCACCGATGCCCGTGTTGCGCGCGCCCGACGCCCCACCCCGGCCGGCGTTCTCGAGCACCCGTACTCCCGGGAAGGCCTCGCTGGCCCGGGCGAGCAGCTCCGGGTTGTGGTCGATGACCAGGATCCGTTCGAGCGCCGGGAAGGTCTGTGCGGCCAGGGCTGCCTGTCCGGCCGCGATGTCGTCCCAGCGGTCCGTCGTGTGCGCGCACACGACGACGCTGACCGTGTCAGGACGCGACTCGGTGGGGTCGAGGCTCCTGGGGCTGCTGCTCGGGCTGCTGCTCGGCCGGCTGCTCGGCCGGCTGCTTGGCTGGCTGTTGCGGGTGGAGCTCCGGCTGCTGCTGGGTCGCCGGCGGGCTCTCGACAGAAGCGTCACGACGGCCTCCACGACGGCGGAGAAGACGCGCCAGCGGGGAGCCCTCGGAACTCCGGAATCGGGAGCACTCGCACAGGGAGCAGTCCGAGCCGCGGCGGTAGTGCTCGTGCGCGTGCGGACCGTGTCCGCAGCGACACTCCTCCACCGCGGAATCCGAGATGCCTCCAGCCACGTCCCCAGTCAAGCACCGGGGGGTGGCTCCCGTGGGAAAACGCGCAAATCACTCGCGAAGTCATTCCGGCGCGCTGTCAGCCCACTCCTGGAGCGCGGCGTAGGTGAGGTTGGGCTTGCTCCGGGCGTCCAGCAGGGTCCAGGCCGGCGGGTCCCACGGCGTCGGGTGGAACGCGTACCACGACACGCCGGCGACGTAGTCGGCGCACGTGGCGATGTCCAGGGCCTCACCGAGGTAGCGGGCCCGCGTGGCGTCGTCGACCGGTGGCGTGGTCCTGGAGCCCTGGGTGGAGTAGCCGAAGGCGGTCAGGTAGAGGGGCAGGCCCTCGTCACCGTTGTCGGCCATCACGTCGTGGAGCGTCTCGAACCCGGTGAAGTTGGCGTCGAACAGGCCGTAGGGGTCGCGCTCGTAGATCTCGCCCGGGTCGATCTCCTCAGGAGCCGCCGCGCCTGCGAACGGGTGAACGCCCAGCTGGTCGAACGGCGTCGTCTCCAGCCCGATGGTCTCCATCGCCTCGTAGGTCTTCTCCAGGAAGCCGATGTCGTTGCCGTTGAGCCCCCCACTGATCACCGTGGCCTCAGGGGCCGCCTCCTTGACGACGTCGTAGGTGGTGTCCAGCAGCCGGGCGAACTCCACGGGGTCCGGACCCGTGGTCCAGTACTTCTGGGCATTCGGCTCGTTCCACACCTCGACGAATGCGACCTCACCGTCGACGTGACGCATGACGTCGCCGACGAACTGCGCCCAGTGGGCGAGCTCGGCGTCGGATCGCGGCGGCTGCCGCAGCGTGCCGTTCGGCTCGTCGAGAGCCCAGCGGGGCATCAGCATCAACCGGAGCCGCACCTCGAGGCCGGCGTCCCGGGCCGCGGAGATGACCCGGTCCATCCCCTCGAACCGGTAGCTGCCGCCCTCACGGGGCTGGAGTGCCCGGAACGACGCCGTCGTCGAGATCACGTCGGCACCCGCGGCCTTCGCCAGCGTGACGAGGGCCCCGACCTCCTCATAGGTCAGCTGCGGCTTCGTGTCGTCGCCGGTCGCGGCCTGGACGCCGAGGTCGATCAACGGGACCCGACCGGTGTCGACGCAGTCCTCGACGGCAGGCGTGCTGGCGCTCGGCTGACCCGACTGGGTGGGAGACGTCCCCGGCGTCGCCGTGTCGTCACCGGCGCGGGTCGAGGTCCACACACCGACGCCGACGATGAGCACGACGAGCGCGATGGCGCCCACGTGCGGCGCCACCTTGCCGGCCTCGGGATGGCCACGCCGGCCCGGGACCGGTCTCGACAGGGTGCGCCGCGGCACTGCGGACGGGGTCATGTCCATGGTCGTGCGTTGCTCCTCGATCTCGGCGCGGGCGCCGGTGACGCAGCTGGGGGCTGCCACAGAGTGGGGCGAAACGGCCATGATCCCAGGTCTCGCTGGTGGCCGGGGGTCCAACGAGCGGATCCGGCCGCCGTCACGTGTCCCGGTCGTCCGGCGGAGGCCGGTCACCGTCACTCCCCCCGGCCGTCGAGCGGTGGCGGCAGGGCGGAGAAGTCGAGCAGCCCGTGCCAGGTGGACCAGAGCGCCAGCGCGCTCGACGCGGCCGCGAGCACCACGGTGAGACCGAGCCAGAGACGGGACTCCCAGGTACGGCCTCGGCGTGGCAACGCGGGCGGGTTCGTGCTCAGCCGGACCAGCACGTAGAGCAGGACGGCGCCGGCCACCGCTCCGGCCACCGGCGCGAAGGCCAGGACCACGCCGATCGCGCCCAGCGCCATCGCCACCGGGACCACCAGGGCGAACCGCCAGGCGTCGCCGGCCTGGAACCGGCGCAGGTCGAACAGCCGGCGACGCAGCACCACCGCCACCAGCACCAGGGCAGCGGTCAGCGCGACCTGCCAGGGTGTCCACTCCCCGGGCAGTCCCGGGCTGGCCCGGTCCTCGAACGGGGCGGCGACGCCCCGCAGAGAGCGCACGTCGTAGATCTTCACCGGCCCGTCGAGGACCAGCTCGAACCCGGGTTCGGTCTCGAACTTCTCGACCATCTGGGGCTGAACCGTGGCGGCGGCCTCCCCGTACCCGGCCCCACCTTCGTAGAACGACCCCGACCGGACGGTCTCGCCGACCAGCCGGGTGTCCACCACGACGAAGTCGACCTCGTTGCGCAGGATCAGCTCCAGGGACGTCTGGTCGAACGACTCCGAGATGAACATCGGGGTCACGCTGTCGAAGCCCGCGGGCTGGGTCACGGACGTGACGTCGGCGAAGTTCGGGATGACCCGGCTGAACGTGAAGTCAGCGGCGACGTTGGAGCCCTCGGGCAGGTAGCGCCCCGCCCACTCCGCGACCGCCACCGTCGTGGAGTCCACGGACCGCTGCTCGGCACCCGCCAGGAAGGGACCGGGCACGCGCTGCCAGTCGGGGCCGCTGCCCAGGATGGTCCCGCCGAGCACCAGGAGCAGCGCACCCGGCACCACGAGGGTCCGGAGCACGTGCAGGCGGCTGGCCACCCAGGCCCCCACGACCAGGACCATGGCCATGAACACGAACGTGGACGCACGGTCGGCGACCTCGCTCGCCGCGCTGGAGAACCTGGCCAGCTGGAGGGTCGGGAACGCCACGGCGATCAGGAGCGGCACGTATCGGGCGCGGGTCGCCCCGATGCTCTTCCGGCGCCATGCTGCCCACCCGGCCGGGAGCAGCATGAGGCACCACAGGAGCAACGAGCCGAACATCACCATGACCTCCCACGTCGGCGTGGGAGTGCCCGCTGTACCGCCACCGATCTCGCGCTGCGCTCCGCCCTGGAGCAGACCGGCCAGCTGAGAGGTCGCCGCGTCGAAGATGGGTGTCAGGTAGTCGATGAGCAGCGGCGCGATGACGGCGGTCCAGGCCGCCACCACGGCGGTCGCGACCTCCGCGGTGATCAGCGTGATCTCGAACCGGCGGCGCTCCTTGCCCGCCCAGAAGAAGGCGGCGAGCACCCACAGCGTCCCCAGCATGATCCAGCTCGTGAGGTGGTGGGTGATGGCCAGCGCGGCCAGGCAGACCTGCGCGGTGACCAACAGCGACCACGGACGCTCGACGGGGCTGTCGAAGGCTCGGACCAGGAGGTAGAACGTCGCCATGACCATGGCGATGGCGACCGTCTGGTAGGAGAACTGCGCGTTGAAGAAGTAGAACTGGTTGCTCGCCGCGTACAGCAGGATCGCGACCGCGCCCACGGTGGTCGACCGGCCGATGCGGCTGGCCAGCAGGAACAGCGCCGCCGCGAACGTCACCCGCGACGCACCGACGACGAGGACCTGGCACACGAACAGCGGCAGGCCCGTCAGCCAGTGGACCCCCGCGGTCGCGAGCTCGAGCCCCGGGAAGTGCGGTGAGACCGGCAGCATGCTGTTGAGCCGGAAGAACTCGGCGTGCTCGACCAGGTCGACCAAGGTGGTCACGTGCAGGTTCTCGTCGAACCGGGTGGACATCAGCGGGTTGGACAACAGCCACGACGCGTAGACGACCAGGGTCAGGGCGAGCGAGGCACCGAGTCGCTGGTGACCGGTACGGCCCGGCACCAGGAGCAGTGCCGCGAAGGGGGCGATGACGACGACGAAGCCGACGTACCACAGGACGATGGGGAGGCCCTCGTCGCCGGCCCAGCCACGGCTGTAGCCGACGACCTGCACGAAGAGCCCCACGAGCGACACCAGGATCGCGACCGTCTCCGGCCGTCGTGCGACCCAGCCCGGGACCCACTCGGGCGGGTCCGCGGCCGTCTCGGGCGCGGGCGGGGACGCGGGAGGCCCGGGGGACGCGGAGCCACCGGAGCGCGACCTCGCGGGCAGCTCCGGCTCGCGCAGTGCCTTCGGCATGCCGGCTCCTCCTGAACCCGGCGTCAACCGGCCTTCATGATCGAGTCATAAGTATCGGCCACACCTGCAACACACGTCTCCCAAGTGGGCAACACGGACGGATCCGGCAGCACCGGGTCGTCGAGCTGGCGGGCGATCGCTGCGGCCGTCTCCTCCGGTGTGGCCTCCCGGTCGACGCCGACCACCCAGCCCATGTCGGCGAGCTCGGTCAGGCCAGACGTCCGGCTGACCACGGCCGGAGTCCCCGCGGTGAGCGCCTCCATCACGGCCACCGGGTGCGCCTCGTAGTCGCTGAGCAGGGTCATCACGCTCGCCGAGGCCATCCGCTCCCCCATCAGCGCCCGGTCCACCGGTGGGATGAACTCGACGCTGACCCGGTCCCGCACCCCCAGGGACTCCGCGAGGGCGAGCAGGTCGGGTTCGTAGGGCCCCGCGCCGAGCACCTGGAGGTGGGCGTCGGGATGCGACGGGATGAGGTGCGGGAGCGCCTCGATGGCCCGGTGGTGGCCCTTGTAGCGCTCGACCCGCCCCACGCTGACGATCCGCCCGGGGACCCGGGCCACCGAGTCCCCCACGGGCGGGAGCGAGCCGCCGTTGCGGATCACCGTGATCGTCCCGGGTGGCCACCCGAGCACCTCGTCGAACCGGTGGCCCTCGAAGACCGACACGCCGATCAGCCGGTCCGCCCGGCGCAGGAGCGGCGCCAGGATCCTCCACTGCGTGCCGCGGGCCTTCTCCCGGAAGGCGCTGGAGTTGCCCCCGGTGTGGAACGTGAGCAGGTAGGGCCGTCGGCGCAGCAGAGCCGCGAGCATCGCCATCGGCGGCACCAGCGTGTGCACGCCCTGGACGTGCACCAGGTCGTAGCGCGCCCGCAGCGCGGCGAGGAACAGCCCGGGACTGAAGTACCAGTCCCGCGCGGCCGGGTAGGCACGGAAGCGCCGGATGACGTACCCGCCGTCGGCCCGCTCGACGGCAGGCAGGTCGCCGCTGCGGTCGGTCGTCAGGATCTCCAGCTCGTAGCCGTGCGCGACCAGACGGCCGGCGACCTCGGCGACGTGGGACTCGATGCCGCCGATCTCGGGTTGGCACCGCGTCGCGATCATTCCTACGCGGGTGGGCACCGGCTCAGGATGCCAGAGGGGGCATCGCGTCAGGATGCCAGCGGTGTCGTGCTGTGCGAGAGACGCTCGGCGACCGGGCCACGCGCCCGGGCGTACTCGGTGCGCAGCGTGCGCAGCACCCGCAGGCCGTCGGAGACCGCCCGCAGGTTGCTCCGGCCGAAGATGCGGTCGCGCTCGACACTGGGAACCTCGGCGATGGCCACCCCCGCCGCGGCGAAGCGGCAGTTGATCAGCGTCTCGATCTCGAACCCGTCGCCCCACAGCATGCCGACCTCACGGGGCACGACCAGCTCGTGGTCGGGCAGGTCCAGCAACGGGATCATGTCGGCCCAGAAGGCGTTGTAGCCGTAGCAGAGGTCGGTGAAGCGGGTCCGGAACGACACGTTCATGACGGTGTTGAGGAACTTGTTGCCGACGTGCCGGATCGGGGTGATGTCGGAGCTTCCACCGCCGGGGCAGAACCGTGAGCCCTTCGCGAAGTCCGCCCCGCTCACCAGGGCGTCGACGAACACCGGGATCTCGGCCGGGTCGGCGGACCCGTCGGCGTCGAACATCACGACGACATCACCGGTGACCTGCGCGAAGCCGGCCGCCAGCGCGTTGCCCTTGCCGCGCCGCAGCTGGCGCACCACCCGGATGCCAGGGAGCGTGGCCTGGGCCGCCTCGACGGTGCCGTCGACCGAGCCACCGTCCACGAGGATCACCTCGTGCGCCGGCGGCAGCGTGGGCAGGACCTCGACCAGGTTGCGGGCCTCGTTGAGGGCCGGCACCACGATGCTGATCCGGGGCTGTCGCGTGCGTCGCTCGCGAACGCGGCCACTGGAGTCCTGCGAAGTCCCCGCAGTCATGCTGTTCTACCCCCCATAGGTAGGGAGGCCCGCCGTTGCCGACCCCCCAGTCAGCGTCGCCGCGTGTCGGAGGAGCACCCGACCAGCATCGACTCGTCCGTCAGGTTAGCGACGATGGCCCGTCTGGGCTACTCGCAGCTGACCGAACGGATGATCATGTCGGCTCACGGCCGGTTCGTTACACCCGCCGCGAACCGGACCGCGGTGCGGACGCGCGGGCTCACCAGCGGGCTGGCCGGCGGGCTGACTAGCGGGTCAGCAGGGGGTCCAGGGCGACCGCGACGAAGAGCAGCGACAGGTAGAGGTTGGAGGAGTGGAACACCCGCATCGGCGCGATGACACTCAGGTCCTCCGTCCCACGGGTCCGTGCCCACATCCGGTGCGCCTCGAGCAGGAACGCCGCGCCCAGGACCACAGCCGCCAACGGGTAGACCAGGCCGGTGTCCGCCACCGGCCACAGCAGCAGCGACACCGCCACCATGGCCCAGCTGTAGAGGACGACCTGGCGCCCGACCTCCCGGGCCGGCACGACGACGGGGAGCATCGGCACGTCGACGTTGGCGTAGTCCTCGCGGTAGCGCAGTGCCAGCGCCCACGTGTGCGGCGGCGTCCAGAAGAACACCACCGCGAAGAGCACGACCGGGGTCCAGGCCAGCTCTCCCGTGACCGCGGTCCAGCCGATGAGTGCCGGGAAGCAGCCGGCCAGGCCGCCCCACACGATGTTCTGGGTCGTGCGGCGCTTGAGCAGCATCGTGTAGCCGAACACGTAGAACGCGTTGGCCAGCAGGGCGAGCACCGCGGACAGCGTGTTGACCCACACCATCAGGACCAGCGTGGACAGCACGGCGAGGGTGACCCCGAAGGTCAGGGCGGCCCGCGGGGAGACGAGGTGACGCGGCAGGGCCCGGCGCCGGGTGCGTCGCATCTGCTCGTCGATGTCACGGTCGTAGACGCAGTTGAACACCGAGGCGGACCCGGCGGAGAAGGCCCCGCCGACCACCGTGGCCACGACGAGGCCCAGCTCAGGCACACCCTTCGCAGCGAAGAACATGACCGGGACGGTCGTCAGCAGCAGGAGCTCGATGACCCGGGGCTTGGTGAGGCCGACGTAGGCGGCGACCACGTCACGCCACGTCGCTCGGGCCGCCTCGGACCCGCCACCCTCGGTCTGCGCGAGGCCCGGCACGGACTGGCCGACGTAGGTCACGTATTTCCTCGCGAGATCGGGCACTGGGACGAGGAGAGTCTACGGCGGTGCATGAGTAGGCTCGGAAGCACCCGAAGTCCCCTGGAAGGACACTTGTGAGCGCTGCCCCCACTCTCGACTGGAACGAGCTCGACGACAAGGCCGTGGACACCGCTCGGGTGCTCGCGATGGATGCCGTCCAGAAGGTCGGCAACGGCCATCCCGGCACGGCCATGAGCCTGGCTCCGGCGGCGTACCTGCTGTTCCAGAAGGTCATGCGCCACGACCCCGCGGACCCCGAGTGGATCGCGCGGGACCGCTTCGTGCTCTCGTGCGGGCACTCGAGCATCACCCTCTACACGCAGCTCTTCCTCGGCGGCTTCGGCCTCGAGCTGGAGGACCTGCAAGCGCTCCGCACCTGGGGATCGAAGACCCCGGGCCACCCCGAGCTGCACCACACGCCGGGCGTGGAGGTGACGACCGGTCCGCTCGGCCAGGGCGTCGCCAACGCCGTGGGCATGGCCATGTCCGGTCGCCGCCTGCACGGGCTGCTCGACCCCGAGGCCGCTCCCGGCGAGAGCCTGTTCGACCACCACGTCTACGTCCTCTGCTCCGACGGCGACCTCGAGGAGGGGGTCAGCGGCGAGGCCAGCTCCATCGCCGGCACCCAGGAGCTCGGCAACATCACGATGATCTACGACCGCAACCGGATCTCGATCGAGGGCGACACCGACGTGGCCTTCACCGAAGACGTCGCCGGCCGTTACGAGGCCTACGGCTGGCACGTGCAGGTGGTCGACTGGACCAACGGGGGCACCGACTACCAGGAGGACGTCCCGGCCCTGTTCGACGCCGTCACCGCCGCCCGCGAGGTGACCGACAAGCCCTCGCTGATCGTCCTCGACACGATCATCGCCTGGCCCGCCCCCAACGCGCAGGGCACCGAGCAGGCGCACGGGAGCGCCCTCGGCGACGAGGAGGTCGCCGCGACCAAGAAGATCCTCGGCTGGGACCCCGACAAGACCTTCGAGGTCCCTGCGGACGTCATCGCGCACACGCGCCGCCTGCGCGAGCGCGGCTCCGAGTGGGGCGCGGCGTGGGACGAGCAGTACGACACCTGGTCACAGGCCAACCCCGAGTCCGCGGCTCTGCTGCACCGGCTCAAGGCCCGCACCCTGCCGGAGGGCTTCGCCGCCGCACTGCCGACGTTCGAGCCCAGTGACAAGGGCGTCGCCACCAGGTCGGCCTCGGGTGAGGTGATCAACGCGATCGCGGAGGTCATGCCGGAGCTGTGGGGCGGCTCGGCCGACCTCGCCGGGTCCAACAACACCACGATCAAGTCGGCGCCCTCGTTCATCCCGGAGAGCCGGTCGACCAAGGAGTGGCAGGGCGACCCCTACCAGGGCCGGGTGCTGCACTTCGGCATCCGTGAGCACGGCATGGGCGCGATCATGAACGGCATCGCCGCCGACGGCCTGACCCGGGTCTTCGGTGGCACCTTCCTGACGTTCTCCGACTACATGCGCGGCGCGGTCCGGGTGGCCGCGCTCAGCCAGCTGCCGGTGACCTACGTCTGGACCCACGACTCGATCGGCCTCGGCGAGGACGGCCCGACCCACCAGCCGATCGAGCACCTCGCCGCGCTGCGGGCGATGCCGGGACTGGACGTCGTCCGGCCGGCCGACGCCAACGAGGTCTCGGCGTGCTGGCAGACGGTCCTGTCCCACAGCGACCGCCCGGCCGCGCTCGCCCTCACCCGGCAGAACGTGCCCGTCTTCCCGCGGGGCGTCGACGGTTTCGCGGACACCACGGACGTGCACCGCGGCGGCTACGTGCTGCTCGATGCCGAGAGCGGCACACCGGACGTCGTCCTGATCGCCACCGGGTCGGAGGTGCAGCTCGCGGTCGAGGCTCGCGCCCTGCTCGCCGACGACGGGATCTCCGCCCGCGTGGTCTCGATGCCGTGCCTGGAGTGGTTCGAGGACCAGGACGCCGCCTACCGCGACACGGTCCTGCCACCGATCGTCAAGGCCCGGGTCGCGGTCGAGGCCGGTGTGAAGCAGGGCTGGCGGGAGTACGTCGGCGACCGCGGCCGGATCGTGTCCATCGAGCGCTTCGGCGCCTCGGCCGACTACGCCCGGATCTACCAGGAGTTCGGCATCACCGCGGCGGCCGTCGCCGACGCGGCACGTGACAGCGTCCGAGAAGGGAGCAGCTCATGAGTGACCGTCTGCAGGAGCTCACCGACGCGGGGGTGTCCATCTGGCTCGACGACCTCTCCCGGGAGCGCATCGAGACCGGCAACCTCGCCGACCTCGTGAAGGAGAAGAGCGTCGTCGGCGTGACCACCAACCCGACGATCTTCGCCTCGGCCATCGCGGACGGGGAGCGCTACGACGACCAGGTGCGCAAGCTCGTCTCGGAGGGCGCCGACGTGACGAAGGTGATCTTCGAGCTCACCACCGAGGACGTCCGCAACGCCTGCGACGTGCTGGCTCCCGTGGCCGACGGGTCTCCCTCGGACGGCCGGGTCTCGATCGAGGTCGAGCCCGACCTGGCCAACGACACCGAGGGCACTGTCGCGTCCGCACGGGCTCTCTGGAAGGCCGTCGACCGCCCCAACGCCCTGATCAAGATCCCGGCGACCCGCGAGGGACTGCCTGCGATCACCACCGCCATCTCCGAGGGCATCAGCGTCAACGTCACGCTGATCTTCAGCGAGGCCCGCTACCGGGAGGTGATGGACGCCTACCTGACCGGGCTGGAGCAGGCCCGGGACGCCGGCCGGGACCTGAGCAGCATCCAGTCCGTGGCGTCGTTCTTCGTCTCCCGGGTCGACACCGAGGTCGACAAGCGGCTCGAGGGGATCGCCAGAGAGGGACAGAGCGAGATCGCGCTCGCGCTGCGCGGCAAGGCCGCGGTGGCCAACGCCCTGGTGGCCTACGGCGCCTTCGAGGAGGTGTTCGGCTCGCAGCGGTGGCGCGACCTGGAGGCCGCCGGTGCCCGTCGGCAGCGGCCGCTCTGGGCGTCCACCGGCGTCAAGAACCCGGACTACGACGACACGATGTACGTCCGGGACCTCGTGGTCCCCGAGACCGTCAACACCATGCCCGAGAAGACCCTGGAGGCCTTCGCCGACCACGGTGAGGTCCTGGGCGACGTGGTCACCGGCAAGGCGGGCGAGGGCAGCGCCCTGCTCGAGCGCCTGCGCGAGGTCGGCGTCGACTTCGACGACGTGATGCTGGTGCTGGAGACCGAGGGGGTCGACAAGTTCAAGAAGTCGTGGCAGGAGCTCGTGGAGACCGTCCAGGGACAGATGGACAAGGCGGCGTGACCCCTGCGCGGGACCGGCTGGCGGACCTGGCGGCGGCGTTCTCGCCTGACCTGCGAGCCTGGTTCGCCGCCGACCCGGACCGGGTGGCTCGGCTCGCGTTCCAGGCGGCCGACCTCGCCGTCGACCTCTCCAAGGGGCTGGTCGACGACGAGATCCTCGCCGCGCTCCTGGACCTGGCGGCCGACGCCGGGGTGACCGAGCGCCGGGACGCGATGTTCCGCGGCGAGCACATCAACGTCACCGAGGACCGGGCGGTCCTGCACACCGCGCTCCGGCTCCCCCGCGACGCCTCGCTCGAGGTCGACGGCCAGGACGTGGTCGCCGACGTGCACGCGGTCCTCGACCGCGTCTACGAGTTCGCCGACCAGGTCCGGTCAGGCGCCTGGACCGGCGTGACCGGCGACCGGATCCGCACGGTCGTCAACATCGGCATCGGCGGCTCGGACCTGGGTCCGGTCATGACCTACGAGGCTCTCGAGCCCTACCGCACCCTCCCGGATGGAGAGGCGGGGCTCGAGTGCCGGTTCATCAGCAACATCGACCCCACCGACGCCGGCCAGAAGCTCCAGGGACTCGACCCGGCCACCACGCTGTTCATCGTCTCCAGCAAGACCTTCGGCACGCTCGAGACCCTGACCAACGCCCGGCTGTGCAAGGCCTGGCTGCTGGACGGGCTCTCCGGTGCGGACCCGAAGGAGGCCGTCGCCCGGCACTTCGTGGCCGTGTCCACGGCGCTGGACAAGGTCGAGGACTTCGGCATCGATCCCGCCAACGCGTTCGGGTTCTGGGACTGGGTGGGCGGACGCTACTCCGTCAGCTCGGCGATCGGCACCTCGCTCGTGCTCGCGATCGGCCCCCAGCGGTTCGCGGAGTTCCTGTCGGGGCTGCACGCGATGGACGAGCACTTCCGCACCGCCGAGCCGGCCCGCAACGTGCCACTGCTCATGGGGCTGCTCAACGTCTGGTACTCCGACTTCCTCGGCTCCCAGACGCACGCGGTGCTCCCCTACTCCCAGCTCCTGCACCGGTTCCCGGCCTACCTCCAGCAGCTGACCATGGAGTCCAACGGCAAGGGCGTCCGCTGGGACGGCACCCCGGTCACCGGCGACACCGGCGAGGTGTTCTGGGGCGAGCCCGGCACCAATGGCCAGCACGCGTTCTACCAGCTCATCCACCAGGGGACCCGGCTCGTCCCCGCGGACTTCATCGCGTTCGCCAACCCGGCCTACCCGCTGCGCGACGGCGACACCGACGTCCACGAGCTGTTCCTGGCCAACTTCTTCGCCCAGACCCGGGCGCTCGCCTTCGGCAAGACCGCCGACGAGGTGCGCGCGGAGGGCACCGCCGAGGAGATCGTGCCGGCGCGGGTGTTCACCGGAAACCGGCCGACCGCGTCGATCATGGCGCCGGAGCTGACCCCGTCCGTCCTGGGCCAGCTGATCGCGCTCTACGAGCACATCACCTTCACCCAGGGCGTGGTGTGGGGGATCGACAGCTTCGACCAGTGGGGCGTCGAGCTGGGCAAGCAGCTCGCCCAGCAGATCGCGCCGGCCGTCGCCGGCGACCAGGCCGTCGCGGCCGAGCAGGACCCCTCCACCCAGGCCCTGATCGCCTACTACCGGAAGCACCGCCGCTGATGACCGATCTCCCCGACGCAGAGCCCCTGATCGAGGTCCACGAGAACCGCGACGACCTGGCCGTCGCGGTCGCGGGCGAGCTGGTCCACCGCCTGGTCGAGGCCCAGGCCGACGGGGGCGTGCCGCAGATCGCCCTGACCGGCGGCTCGGTGGCCGACGCGGTCCACCGGGAGCTCGCCCGGCTCACCGTCGAGAGCGAGATCGGCAGCGAGGTCGACTGGTCCCGCGTCGTGTTCTGGTGGGGTGACGAGCGGTTCGTCGAGCCGGCCTCCCCGGACCGCAACGAGCGCCTGGCCCGCGAGCTCTTCCTCGACCAGGTCGACGTCGACCCCGCCAACGTCCACCCGATGCCGTCCACCGAGTCGGCGGAGTCGGCCGAGGCCGGCGCCGCGGCGTACGCCGACGAGCTGCGCACCCACGGCAGCGGGACGTTCGAGATCGTCATGCTCGGCCTCGGTCCCGACGCCCACGTCGCGTCGCTGTTCCCCGGCTTCCCGCAGCTCGACGCCGACGAGATCGCCGTGGCCGTGCACGACTCCCCCAAGCCGCCCCCGGACCGGATCAGCCTCACCCTGCCCTGCCTCAACCGGGCCCGGTCGGTCTGGTTCGTGGTCAGCGGCGAGGAGAAGGCCGGCGCCGTCGCCCTGGCGCTCGCGGACGGCACCGACGTGCACGACGCCCCCGCGGCGGGTGTGGCCGGTCAGGCCGAGACGATCTGGTTCCTGGACCGGGCGGCGGCCAGCAGGCTCTGACCCGACCCACGCGCCTGAAGCGCAAGGAGAGCGCTCAAAGACGCAATGAGAGCGGTGGGAGCGGAGCGACCCGGCTTTTCGCGGACGTAGTCCGCGCGCCCCGCGATCGGCCGTCGCGCACGATGGACGGCGAAGCTTCCCGCAGCGAAGCAAGCGGTCCGTCGTGCGTGCCGGGCCGAGCTCGCGGGGGTGTTAGAAGATGATCTCGCCGGCCTTGCGACGGGTGCGCAGCAGCTGCAGCGCCTCGTCGAGGATGTCCGCCGCCTCCTTGTCGGAGCGGCGCTCCTTCACGTAGGCCAGGTGCGTCTTGTAGGGCTCGATCTTGGGCGCCGGGGGCGGGTTGTCGGAGTCGACGCTGGCCGGCAGCCCGCACTTGGGGCAGTCCCAGTGCTCGGGGACGGCGGCCTCGACCGCGAAGGTGACCACGGACCGGTGTCCGTGGGAGCAGAAGTACGTGATGGCCTGTCGGGGCGCGGCCTCGCCGCGCTCCGCCTCCCCCATCGGTCCCGCACCGACCCGGCTTCCCCGGATCGCGTTTCCCCCACCAGCCATCGTTGTGCTCCTACGGCTTGTCGTTCAGCTCTGGTAGGCCAGAAGAAGGCCCAGGGCGATGACACAGGCGAACCAGATGACCCCGATGCCGACGGTCAGCCGGTCGAGGTTGCGCTCGGCGACCGACGAGCCGCCGAGGGAGCTGGAGACGCCGCCTCCGAACATGTCGGAGAGGCCACCCCCGCGCCCCTTGTGGAGGAGCACGAGAAGGATCATCAGCGCGCTAGAGATCATCAGCACGACGGTGAAGAACAGGTCCACGTTGCGGAATCCTACGTCAGGTCGGGTCAATCACCCGAAGGGGTGATCGAGTGTCGGAAGAGCGTCGCGACGGAGCAGGTCAGAGGGCAGGCATGTCGTAGTAGCGACACACCCCACCGAACTCGTCGGCCTGGAGGCTGGCGCCGCCCACGAGGCAGCCGTCGACATCGGCCTCGGCCATGATGCCGGCGACGTTGGAGGCCTTGACCGAGCCGCCGTAGAGGATGCGTACGCCGTCCGCCGCAGCGTCGCCGTAGGCCTCGCGCACCTGGCCGCGGATCGCCTGGCAGACCTCCTGGGCGTCCTGGGGAGTCGCGACCTCGCCGGTCCCGATCGCCCAGACCGGCTCGTAGGCGACCACGAGGCCGGCGACCTGCTCGGGGGTGAACCCGGCGAGCGAGCCCTCGACCTGCGACATCGTGTACGGCACGTGCTCGCCGGCCTGCCGGACCTCCAAGCCCTCCCCGACGCACACGATCGGGGTCATGTCGGCGGCCAGCGTCTTGTGCGCCTTGGCGTTGACGACCTCGTCGGTCTCGGCGTGGTGCTCGCGCCGCTCGGAGTGGCCGACGACGACGTACGAGCAGCCGAGCTTGGCCAGCATCGACGCCGAGATCTCACCGGTGTAGGCCCCCGAGTCCTGCGTCGAGACGTCCTGGGCGCCGTACTTGATGGACAGCCGGTCGCCGTCGACGAGGGTCTGCACCGAGCGGATGTCGGTGAACGGCGGCACGACGACGACCTCGACGCGACCGTAGTCGTGCTTCTTGTCGTCCAGCGTCCAGGCGAGCTTCTGGACCAGCACCACCGCTTCCTGGTGGTTGAGGTTC
>NZ_JAEMSS010000187.1 GCF_016462705.1 Nocardioides sp.
GGCGCAGTACCTCGACCGGATGGACATCGAGCGCGAGCGCGGCATCACCATCAAGAGCCAGGCCGTGCGGATGCCGTGGACGGTGCCGGAGGGCAACGCGGAGGGCGCCGAGCCGGGCACCTACGTCCTCAACATGATCGACACGCCCGGGCACGTCGACTTCACCTACGAGGTCTCGCGCTCGCTCGAGGCGTGCGAGGCCGCGATCCTGCTGGTGGACGCGGCGCAGGGCATCGAGGCGCAGACGCTGGCCAACCTCTACCTGGCGATGGGTGCCGACCTGCACATCATCCCGGTGCTCAACAAGATCGACCTGCCGAGCGCCAACGTGGAGAAGTACGCCGCCGAGCTGGCCCGGCTGGTCGGGTGCGAGGTCTCCGACGTGCTCCTCACCAGCGCCAAGACGGGTGTCGGGGTCGAGGCGCTGCTCAACGAGATCGTCAAGCAGACCCCGCCACCGGTCGGTGACCCGGACGCACCGCCGCGGGCCCTGATCTTCGACTCCGTCTACGACACCTACCGCGGCGTGGTCACCTACGTCCGGGTCATCGACGGCAAGCTCAGCCACCGCGACCGGATCAAGATGATGTCCAACGGCGTCGTGCACGAGATGCTCGAGGTGGGTGTGATCAGCCCCGAGCCGGTCAAGGCATCCGAGATCGGCGTGGGGGAGGTCGGCTACCTCATCACCGGGGTGAAGGACGTCCGCCAGTCCCGGGTGGGCGACACGGTCACCAGCCAGCACCACGGCGCCACGGAGCCGCTCGGCGGCTACAAGCACCCCAACCCCATGGTCTACTCCGGCCTCTACCCGATCGACGGGGACGACTACCCGACCCTGCGGGACGCCCTCGAGCGCCTCCAGCTCAACGACGCCGCCCTGGCCTACGAGCCGGAGACCTCGGGTGCCCTGGGGTTCGGCTTCCGGTGCGGCTTCCTCGGCCTGCTGCACATGGAGATCGTCCGCGAGCGCCTCGAGCGCGAGTTCAACCTCGACCTGATCTCGACCGCGCCGAACGTGGTCTACGAGGTGGTCATGGAGGACGGCAAGGTCATCGAGGTCACCAACCCCAGCGAGTACCCCGACGGCAAGATCGCCGAGGTGCGCGAGCCGGTCGTCCGGGCCACGATCCTCAGCCCGTCGGACTACATCGGCACGATCATGGAGCTCTGCCAGTCCAAGCGCGGCAGCCTCCAGGGCATGGACTACCTCTCCGAGGACCGCGTGGAGATGCGCTACGTCCTGCCGATGGGCGAGATCGTCTTCGACTTCTTCGACCAGCTGAAGTCGCGCACCAAGGGCTACGCGTCGCTGGACTACGAGCGGTCCGGGGACCAGGCCGCCGACCTGGTCAAGGTCGACATCCTGCTCCAGGGCGAGCCGGTCGACGCGTTCTCCGCGATCGTGCACCGCGACGCCGCCTACTCCTACGGGGTGATGCTGGCCGGCAAGCTCAAGGAGCTCATCCCGCGCCAGCAGTTCGAGGTTCCGATCCAGGCCGCGATCGGTGCCCGGGTGATCGCCCGCGAGAACATCCGGGCGATCCGCAAGGACGTGCTCGCCAAGTGCTACGGCGGCGACATCACCCGCAAGCGCAAGCTCCTGGAGAAGCAGAAGGAGGGCAAGAAGCGGATGAAGATGGTCGGCCGCGTCGAGGTCCCCCAGGAGGCCTTCATCGCCGCCCTCTCCACGTCGGGCCCGGGGGAGAAGACCGGGAAGTGAGTCCCCACCTCGAGCCGGCCCGGATCGCGTCCGGGCTGCTCGAGGAGTGGGGCCTGACGCCCGACGGCCCGCCGGTCGTGCACGAGGCCTCGGTCGTCCAGCCGGTGGTCGCCGACGGGCAGCCGGCGGTGCTCAAGGTGACCGAGGTGCACCCCGAGACCGCGCACGAGGCGCTCGCGCTCCAGACGTGGGGAGGCCGGGGTGCCGTGCGGCTGCTGCGTGCCGACCCCCGGCGTCGGGCGCTGCTGCTGGAACGCCTCGAGCCTCGCGACCTGCTCGAGGTCCCCGTGCGCGAGGCCTGCGAGACCGTGGCCGGCCTCTACGCCGACCTGCACGTGCCCGCGCCGCCGCAGCTGGTCACGCTGCCGGCGTACGTCGCCCGCTGGGTGCCGGGGCTGGCAGCGCTCCCGCGGGACGCGCCGATCCCGCACCGGCTGGTCGACCAGGCCCTGGGCCTGGCCCGCGAGCTGGACGAGGAGGCCTCCACCGGACGGCTGCTCCACGTGGACCTGCACTACGAGAACGTCCTGGCCGGCGGCGAGCGTGCGGCGTGGCTGGCGATCGACCCGCAGCCCTTGTCCGGAGACCCGCCCTACGAGCCGGCGCCGATGCTGTGGAACCGCTGGGACGAGCTGGCGAGCGAGGCGTCGACGGTGCGGGGGGCGATCCGGCAGCGGTTCCACAGCCTGGTCGACGCTGCGCTCCTCGACGAGGAGCGCGCGGTGGCCTGGACGGTGGTGCGGATGGTCGTCAACGCGTTCTGGTCGGTCGAGGACGCCGCGCGCGAGGCGAGGCCATTGGGGCCAGAGGAGCTGGAGTGGGTCACGAGGTGCGTGGTGATCGCGAAAGCCGTCCAGGCGTGAGACACCAGCCCTCGGTGACTCACCTTCGCGGCCCGGAGGTGGTTGACTGGGTCCCGGATGGGTGCTGTGGGGCGGCCATCCACCGGTTCCAGGGGGGAATCACTGATGGAAGCGAACAACGCTTCCCTCGTTTCGGGGGATGTGACGTCTCGAGCGCAGGAGCTGCGCGCGAATCTCGGTGCGCGCCAGGTCGCGGAGACGCTGCTGGCCGAGGCCGGGAAGATCCGGCAGGACGCGGCGCTGGCCGCCGACGCCCTGGTCGAGGAGGCGCAGCAGCTGTCCGAGCAGCTCGTGGCCGAGAGCCGGCGTGCCGCGGAGCAGGTCACGGCGGAGGCGCGCGAGGAGGCGAAGGCCGTCCTGAGCCGGGCCCGGACCGAGGCCGAGGAGCTCGCCGCGCAAGCGCGGGCGAACGCCGAGGCACTGCGGTCTGCCGCGGAGGCCGAGATCGAGGAGCACCGGCGTCGGGTGCGTGCCGAGGTGACGGCGCTGGTCACCCGGGAGCTGACCGAGCAGCACCGGGCTGCCGAGGCGGCCGCGCGCGAGGAGTCGGAGGCCGTGGTCAGCGACCTCGAGGCGTCGGTGCGCATCCTCGGGGTCTCCCTCGAGACCGCACTCGGCAACGTGAGCGAGCTGCTCGGTTCGCTGGAGGCGCTGCGGCCGACGGACACCCGGACCACCTCCCGTCCCGACGAGGTCCCGCCGGAGCAGCAGCCGCCGGCCTCCCGGACCGGTGGTGCGCATCTCGTCGACACCCCGTTCGGTCTGGAGCCCCTGGGGGCCGCGACCAGCAGCGTCCCGAGCGCGAGCTCCCCGTTCGGCACCGAGGTGGACCCGGCGGACCCGGGCGACCTGGGGCGGCCCCGCTCCGCCACTGAGGCGTTCCTGTCCTCCAGCAGCCTGGAGATCGAGCAAGCCAGCCGGGAGCTGCGCGACCTGCAGCACCCCGAGGAGGCGCGGCGACGGCGCGGCGACGAGAGCAAGCTGGCCGCCCAGCGACGCGAGCTCGACACCGACGCGGCCACCGACGGCCTCACCGACGAGGAGCAGGAGCCGGGCGACGAGGCGGCCCGGCCGCTGGGGTGGCTGTTCCGCACCGCCCACTAGGCCCCTGCCGTCCCGGTGGCTGTCCGGATGGGTGCCGGCGTCCGCTGCGCTAGACCTGGGGGTGCCGGCGGGTCGAAAACCGGGTAGATCTGACGGCCCGGTGCAGCCTGTTCCACCTGTCCCGGATACTGGGGGGACTCGGAGCCGTGGTCGACCTGGGGGGAACTGGGTCCACCACGGAGGAAGCTGACGTGTGGGGACGACGATGGACGTGCGCGAAATCTGCGCGGCGCTGTGGCGGCAGAAGCTGCTCGTCCTGGTTCTCCTGCTCATCGGTGGGGCTGTAGTGGCTGGTGGGCTCTGGGTTGCGCCGAAGACCTATGAGTCGGTCGCCCGGGTCGAGGCCGCGAAGGAGCCGACGGCCACCGCGGACGCGGCGGCTGTCGACAAGGCCCGCCGCCAGCTCGCCGAGACGGCGGACTCGACCGCGCTGCTCCGCGATGTGCGTCAGGCGCTCGACCTGGAGCTCTCGGTGTCCGAGCTGGCCGCGGAGGTGGACGGTCGTTCCGCTCCCGGGCGGACCGGGCTCGAGATCACGGTGCGCGACCCGGACCGGGTCCAGGCCGCGCGGATCGCGAACGCCGTGGCGGCCCGGATCGCGGCCTTGTCCTGGGACGACGCGATCGTCACGGTGACGGTCACTGAGCGCGCGATGGCCCCCCGGCTCTTCGTCGATCCACCCCTGGCCACGGTCCTGGCCGGAGGGCTGGGCTCCACTCTCCTGCTGGCGCTCGGTGTGGCGCTGGTGCGCGACCGACGCACCGAGACCGTCGACGACGCCAACGACGTCGAGAGCGCCGCGGTCGCGCCGCTGCTCGCGCATCTCAACGCGCCGGCGGACCTGACGGCGATGCCGGCCCTGCACCCCGGGTCCGCGGAGGCCGACATGTTCCGGCACCTGAGGCTCGCGCTCGAGGCGGAGACGGGCAGCGGCCCGTCCAAGAAGGTCGTGGTCGCGGGGGTGAGTGCCGGGGAGGTCAGCGTGTGGTTGGGGGCCAACGCGGCGATCTCGCTGGCGCACGTCGGACGCCGGGTGCTGCTCGTCGACGGGCGGATGGGCGACCGGTTCGGGCGACCCGCCCAGCCGGCGCCGGACACGCTCGGGCTCTACGACGTGCTGAAGGGTGCCGACCTGGACCGGGCCGTGAGCCCGGGGCCGGTCGAGCTGCTGAGCGTGCTCCCGGCCGGTACCTGGGGTCACGACCCCCCGGACTCGCTCCTCGAGCAGGACTTCGACCGGGTGATCGCCGAGGCCTCCCAGCAGTTCGACGTCGTGGTGGTGCTCGCTCCGCCGCTCGACGTGGCCGACGACGCCAGGAAGATGGCGGTGGGGGGCTCGCTGCTGCTCGCCGTCACCGAGGGAGGTGTGTCGTCCTCGGCGCTGCGCTCACACGCCACCCGGGTGCGCGCCGCCGGCGCCCGGCTCCTCGGGGTCGTGCTGATCGGTCGGCGCGCCGAGGCGACGGCGGCCTAGGGCAGTGACCTCCGACAACCACCCCGAGGAGGGCGCGTCCAGGCGGCTGCACGTGCTCCACGTGTCGGCGTCCGGGTCCGGTGCCGTGGGGGCGGTGGCGCTCGGCTACGTCCGCGACCAGGTCGCGCGCGGGTGGAACGTCTCGGTCGCGTGCTCGTCCCACGGGTTCCTGGGCTACGACGCCCGCGCGGCCGGTGCCCGGACCCACTGGTGGCAGGCCGAGCGCGAGCCGAACCGGCGGGTCGTCGGCGAGTACGTCAGCCTGTCCAGGATCATCAAGGACGCCGATCCGGACGTCGTCCACCTGCACAGCTCGAAGGCCGGACTGGTCGGGCGACTGGTGCTCCGGGAGCGCATCCCGACCGTGTTCCAGCCTCATGCCTGGTCCTACCTCGCGGCCCGCGGCGGCGTCCGGGCCGCCTCGTTGCGCTGGGAGCGCTTCGCCACCGACGGCGATCACGGTCTGCGTGAGCGACGCGGAGCGGGTCGCCGGTGGAAGCCTGGGCATCGGTGGGCGCACCGTCGTGGTCCGCAACGGCGTCGAGCTGACGTCGTTCCGCCCCGCGAGCGGCCGCGACCGGGTCGCCGCCCGCAAGGAGCTCGGACTGGTGGACGTGCCGACCGTGGTCTGCATCGGCGAGCTGACGCCCCAGCGCGGCCAGGAGGACCTCCTCTCCGCGTGGCCGCACGTCATCGACGAGCTGCCGCACGCGCAGCTGGTGCTCGTGGGTGACGGGCCGGAGCGTGCCCGGCTGTCCCGGGCGGCCCGGGAGCTGCCGGGAGTGGTCATGGTCGGCGAGCGCAGCGACGTCCGCTCCTGGCTGGCGGCCGCCGACGTCGTGGCCGTGCCCTCCCGCTGGGACGGCATGCCCCTGGTGCCGCTGGAGGCGATGGCCAGCGCCCGCAGCGTGGTGGCGACCTCCGTGTCGGGGGTGCTCGAGAGCGTTCCCGCCGACGCCGGGGCGATCGTCCCGCCCCAGGACCCGTCGGAGATGGCGGCCGCGCTCAGCCTGCGGCTGCAGGACCCGTCCCGTGCCGACGACGAGGGCTGGGCCGGCCGAGCCCACGTGGAGGCGCACCACGACGTGACGACGTCCGCCCACGAGCTGGCCCGCGTCTACCTGCGCCTGGTGGGCGAGCACCGGGGTCGCCAGGGCTAGACCATCTGCCCGGCAGAGACTTCGGGGGGTTGCTACCGGTGAGTACCTAGAGTGATCTAGGTTACGTCCAGCGTCTCCGCGACCCGATGCGGCGACCGACCCCGTCACCCGAGACACGGTTCCCACAGGAGTGGTCATGCCGATCAACCACGACACCAGCTTCGTCAACAACCTGAAGCCCAGCATGGCCGCGATGTTCTACGACCGCGTCGCGAAGAGCCCCGGCAACGAGGCGTTCCGCTACCCGGTCGGAGAGACCTGGCAGTCGGTGACGTGGAAGGAAGCCGGCGACCGGGTGACCAACCTGGCCGCGGGCCTGCTCTCGCTCGGCATCCAGCCCGAGCAGCGGGTGGGCATCGCCGCCGGGACGCGTTACGAGTGGATCCTCTCCGACCTGGCCATCATGGCGGCCGGCGGCGCCACGACCACGGTCTACCCGACGACGAACGCCGAGGACACGGCGTACATCCTGAGCGACTCCGAGTGCCAGGTCGTGTTCGTCGAGGACGACGAGCAGCTGGCCAAGCTCACCGAGCGCCGCAGCGAGATCCCCACCGTCGGCAAGGTGATCACCTTCGACGGCGCGGGCGACGGCGACTGGGTCATCACGCTGGACACGCTGGCCGACCTGGGTGAGAAGTACCTCGTCGAGCACGCCGGTGCCGTCGAGGCCAGCGTCGCGGCGATCAAGGGCGAGCAGCTCGCCACGCTCATCTACACCTCGGGCACCACCGGCCGCCCCAAGGGCGTCCGGCTCCGGCACAAGTCCTGGGTCTACGAGGGCGAGGCCATCGCGGTCCAGGACATCCTCCACGAGGACGACCTGCAGTTCCTCTGGCTGCCGATGGCCCACTCGTTCGGCAAGGTCCTGCTCTCGGCGCAGCTCGCCTGCGGCTTCGCCACCGCCATCGACGGCCGGGTGGAGAAGATCGTCGACAACCTGGGCGTGGTCAAGCCGACCTTCATGGGTGCCGCTCCGCGGATCTTCGAGAAGGCCCACGGCCGGATCGTCACGATGCAGGCCTCCGAGGGCGGTCTGAAGGAGAAGCTCTTCAACCAGGCCTTCAAGGTGGGTCTCGAGGTCGACAAGCTCGTCCGCGAGGGCAAGAGCGTGCCCCTCGGGCTCAAGCTCCAGCACGGTCTCTTCGACAAGCTGGTCTTCAGCAAGGTCCGGGACCGCTTCGGCGGGCGGGTCCGCTTCTTCATCTCGGGTGCCGCGGCGCTCAACAAGGACATCGCCGAGTGGTTCCACGCGGCCGGCATCGTCATCCTCGAGGGCTACGGGCTCACCGAGTGCTCCGCCGGAGGCTTCGTCAACCACCCCGAGGACTACAAGTTCGGCACGGTCGGTCCGGCGCTGCCCGGCAGCGAGGTCAAGCTCGGCGAGGGCGACGAGGTGCTGATCCGCGGGCCCCACGTCATGGACGGCTACCACAACCTCCCGGAGGAGACCGCCAAGACCCTCGACCCGGAGGGCTGGCTGCACACGGGGGACAAGGGCAGCCTCGACGCCGACGGCTTCCTCACCATCACGGGTCGGATCAAGGAGCTCTTCAAGACCTCCGGCGGCAAGTACATCGCCCCGCCGGCGATCG
>NZ_JAEMSS010000188.1 GCF_016462705.1 Nocardioides sp.
CCTCACCACGCCCTTGTTCCGCCCAATCGTCAGCCCAGTACCCCGGGAGACTGTGACCCTCGTGACGTCGGTGACCCACCTGCTCGATGCGCTCGACCCCGAGCAGCGTGAGGTCGCCGAGGCGCTGCGCGGCCCGGTGCGGGTGCTCGCCGGTGCGGGCACCGGGAAGACCCGGGCGATCACCCACCGGATCGCCCACGGCGTCGCCAGCAACGTCTACGCCCCCCACGAGGTCCTCGCGGTGACGTTCACGACCCGGGCGGCCGGCGAGATGCGCGCCCGGTTGCGGGCGCTCGGGGCCGGCGGCGTGCAGGCCCGCACGTTCCACTCCGCCGCGCTGCGGCAGCTGCGCTACTTCTGGCCCCACGTGCACGGCACCGAGCTGCCGCAGATCATCGAGTCCAAGATCGGGCTGCTCGCCGCGGCGGCCCGCAACCAGCGGCTCCGCGCCGACCAGGCGCTGCTGCGGGACCTCGCCTCCGAGATCGAGTGGGCCAAGGTGAGCAACATCGGCGCGGGGCAGTACGCCGCCGCCGCGCAGGCGCGCAACCGCTCGGTCACCGGCCAGTCCCCGGAGGCGGTCGCCCGGATCTTCGACGGCTACGAGGAGGTCAAGCGGGCCCAGGGGCGGATGGACATGGAGGACGTCCTGCTGCTGACCGCCGGGCTCCTGGCCGAGGACGAGCGGGTCGCCGCGCAGGTGCGCCGGCAGTACAAGTGGTTCGTCGTCGACGAGTTCCAGGACGTGTCGCCGCTGCAGTCGGCACTGCTCGACCTGTGGCTCGGTGGTCGCGACGAGCTCTGCGTGGTGGGCGACCCGGCCCAGACGATCTACTCGTTCGCCGGCGCCAACGCCGACTACCTGCGGGACTTCCCGGCCAAGCATCCCGGCACCACCTCGATCGAGCTGGTCCGCAACTACCGCTCCACGCCCCAGGTGGTCGACGCGGCCAACACGCTGCTGGCGGGCACCCGGAGCCAGGGGGTCGCGCTGCGCGCCCAGCAGCCGTCCGGCCCGGCGGTCGAGTTCCACGAGTGGCCCGACGAGGTGGCCGAGGCCAACGCCGTCGCCGCCCAGATCCTGGCGCTGCGCCAGTCCGGGCGGTCGCTGGCGGAGATGGCCGTGCTGTTCCGGATCAACGCCCAGTCGGAGAACCTCGAGGAGGCGCTGGCCGCCCGCGGCATCCCCTACGTCATCCGCGGGGCCGCCAAGTTCTTCGACCGCCCCGAGGTGCGCGAGGCGGTCACGCGGATCCGCGGCGCCGCCCGGTCCGGCCAGGCCGAGGCCGCCGGCGACGGGGTCGTCGACACCGTCCGCGGCACCCTGGCCGGGATGGGCTGGACCGACGAACCGCCCACCGCCCGCGGCCAGACCCGGGACCGCTGGGAGTCCTGGCAGGCGCTGATGGACCAGGCAGCCGAGTTCGAGAGGGCCGGCGGGACGCTGGAGGCGTTCGTCGACGACCTCGACCGGCGCGCCGCCGAGCAGCACGCGCCGGTCGCCGAGGGCGTCACCCTGGCGACGTTCCACGCCGCCAAGGGCCTGGAGTGGGACGCCGTCTTCCTGTGCGGGCTCCAGGACGGCACGCTCCCGATCACCTACGCCGAGACGCCGGCCGCGGTCGAGGAGGAACGCCGGCTGCTCTACGTCGGCATGACCCGGGCCCGGCACGGGCTGTCGCTGTCGTGGTCGCTGGCCCGCCAGCCCGGCGGGAGGGGTTCGCGCAAGCCGTCCCGGTTCCTCGGTCCGCTGCTGCCCGACACGCTGCTCGAGTCCGCGCAGCCGCGCTCGGCCCGGTCCAAGCGGGGGGCCCGCACCTGCCGCGAGTGCGGGCGACCGCTCAGCACCGGCCCGGAGAAGAAGACCGGCCGCTGCGCCGACTGCCCGGCGTCCTACGACGAGGAGCTGTTCGAGCGGCTCCGCGAGTGGCGCAAGGGCCGTGCCGACGCCGAGGAGGTGCCGGCGTTCGTGGTCTTCAGCGACGCCACGCTTCAGCTGATCGCCGAGCTCAAGCCGACGTCCGCCAAGGCCCTGCTCGGCATCTCCGGGATCGGCCCGCAGAAGCTGGAGAAGTACGGCGAGGACGTGCTCGAGCTGGTCAGCTGAGGGCCCCGCAGGGGCTGTTCCCAGGTCGTGGCAGAAAAATTTCGGAAATAGTCATTAAATCGTTTGCCCATGACGGAGCCGAGGCGTTAGCGTCCTCAAAACCAAGACCCGCGTCAACGGAACTGACAACTCCGGACGCCCGAACGCACCGAAGGAGGTGGACCGCATGAGCAGCATCCGCAACTCGTACCCGGCGATGCAGATTCCCGTCTTCTCTGCCCCGTCCACCTTTGGCATGCCCGCGTGCGGTCACGCCTTCGGCTCCGTCGATGTCACCAATGGTGTCGTCGCCGCTCAGGCCGAGGTGCGCGTCAAGGGAGACATGGCTTTCGGAGCCGACGCTCTCGTCGTCCGCACGTACGCCACCCCGGGGACCAGTGCCTGGAGTCCACCGCCGAGTTGAGAGATCAACGCATCGGCAGCCTCCAGGCCGCGGAACCCGACAAGGGATCCGCGGCCTTTCTGTTTATCGAAAGCGCCGCGGGTCCACCCGAAGACCAACGCAACACCCGCGATCAAGGTGAAACGAAGGAGGTGAAACACATGACCATCAGCGTCCTCGACGGCCGGAAGCTCCCGGACAACCTCCAGGAGCCTTCGCTCGGCACCCTGCACGACCAGGCAGGCGCGGTGGACGACGAGAAGCTGCCGTGCCGGGTGAACAACCCGGAGCTGTGGTTCGCGGAGTCGCCCACTGACGTGGAGTACGCCAAGGCCCTGTGCTCGGACTGCCCGGTCCGCGCCCTCTGCCTCGACGGCGCTCTCGAGCGTCGCGAGCCGTGGGGCGTCTGGGGTGGCCAGCTCTTCCTCCAGGGAGTGGTGATCCCCCGCAAGCGCCCCCGTGGCCGTCCCCGCAAGAACGAGGTAGCCGCGTAGCGGTCCCTCTCCCGTCCAGGAACCACAAGGAACCCACACCATCCATGAACGACTTCACCATCAGGAGCAGTGAGATGAACCTCATGAACGAAAACCTCGCGCGCGCGCATATGGCCGCGCGCCTGGGAGAGGCGCAAGCTTTGCGGCGCGGCCGACAGCTGGCCCGCGCCCGCCGACTCAGCCGCAAGGCCGAGCAGGCAGCGCAGCAGGCGCGTCTCGCCCTCGCCCGCGCTCTGTAAGACCTCGATGGGAGCCTCGCGCGTCACGCGAGAACCTCAGCGGGACACCCTGATCGCGGGTGTGAAATCGGAGGACCGGATCCACTCTGGATCCGGTCCTTCGTCATTTCCTGGCGCTGGATCCTCCCGGCGCTAGCCTCGTCGGCATGAGGACCTGCGACTTCTGCGGGCGGCAGGAGGAGGACGACGCCGAGTCCTTGACGACCCTGACGTGGACGGTCGCCGTCGAGAACGGCCGGCGCCGCACGTTCTGCGACGCCTGCTCGCGCGACAACCTGCGGGCCATGGAGGGCAAGCTCGACTCCGAGTGGTGGTGAGCCTCAACCCGCCAGCGCGTCGCCCCAGGCACACCCGCACGCCGGGTGCCGCAGCCATCGGGTCGGGGTGAGGTCGAGCGGGCGGCCCACCGTCAGCGTGGCCGACCAGGTCGCGGGCAGGTCGCCCTCGACGAACGTCACCAGGTCGCGGACCGCCACCGACAGCGCGACCGCCCGCAGCGTGGGGTCGACCGGAGGGGCCACCAGAGGCTCCTGGGTCGCGGCCTGCTCCACCGCCAGTCCCCGGCGCGGGTCGTGCTCCCCGAGGTGGCAGTCCAGGCAGCGCAGGCACGCGGTGTGGCCAGGAGTGACGAACGGGCCGACCACGATCTCGTGACCGTGGTCGCGGACCAGCAGGTGCGGCACCTCGTCGCGGACGAGCGGGTCGAGGATCCCGCGAGGGACCTCGCCGTGCCTGACCACCAGGACCGCGTCTGGCCGGCCGGACGCCCGGGACGGGGGTCGCACGCCCGCGGCCTCGAGCAGGGCGGTCACGCCCGCGTCGACCTCCGGCTCAGCGTCGACGCGGAGCGTCGCCCGGGCGAGCCGGGTACGCCGCTCGGCGGCGTCGTCGGGCACCAGGAGACCGGCGTCGATGATCGCGGCCAGCGCCCGGCCGGCCTCGGGCCCCGGTCGTGGCGGCCGGTTGCCGACCGCCAGGTCGCTGACCAGGCGGCGTACCTCCGGCAGGTCACGCAGCACCGCGCACCGCGGCGGGTCCACGCCGAGCTGCACGTGGTCGGCGTCGCGGCGCACCAGGCGGAGCCCGGGGAGGAGGCGGAACGGTTCGCTCACGGCTCCACGGTCACACGAACCGGCCGCGACCCGCCGGGGCTCTCCACAGCCCCCGACGAGTCATGGGACGACGACGGCGGCGCCCCCGAGGGGACGCCGCCGCCGACGGTGTGCTCTTGGTGCCTCAGGCCTTGCCGAGGATCCGGTTGAGGTTGGTGCTGCACACCGGGCACACGGCCTTCGCCATGCGGGTGCCCTTGTCGTTGACGCGCACCTCGCCCGATGCCTCGCGCTTGGCCTTGCACTTCACGCAGTAGAACTCGCCGCTCCAGGTCTCCGCCATGACGGCCTCCTTGCCTATGTTTTCTTCTCGGTCGTCGCGACGGGGAATGATGAGGAAGCCCGCCGGGGGACCCGCGACTTCTCGCGGGACCTGTTCGAGCCTATGTCACGCTCAGACCGGCGCGTCGGAGGCGCCCGGCGTGCCGTAATTTGCGCCTCATGGCCCTCGCACCGACAGAACTCCGCCATCTGCGTCTCGACCGCCCCTCCGAGGGCGTCGTCGTGCTCACCCTGGACAACCCCGAGATGCGCAACGCGATGTCCGAGGAGATGACCGGCTCCTGGGTCCGGGCCATCGACGACCTGGCCGCGGACCGCTCCGTGCGGGTGGTCGTCGTGACCGGAGAGGGGTCGGCATTCTGCTCCGGCGGCAACACCTCGTGGATCGCCAGCGAGCCCGACGCGACCGTCGACCACCTGCGCACCCGGATGATCGCGTTCTACCGCGCCTGGCTCTCCATCCGGCGGCTCGAGGTGCCCACCATCGCCGCGGTCAACGGGGCCGCCATCGGTGCCGGTCTCTGCCTCGCCCTGGCCTGCGACCTGCGGTACGCCGCGCGCGGGGCCAAGCTGGGCGTGCCGTTCGTCAAGCTCGGCATGCACGCGGGGATGGGCGGCACGCACCTGCTGCCCGAGGTCGTGGGCGAGGCGCACGCCAAGGACCTGCTGCTCACCGGCCGGGTCGTGGACGCCGACGAGGCGCTGCGGATCGGGCTGGTCTCCCGGGTGCTCGAGCCGGCGACGTTCGGCGACGAGGTCCTCGAGATCGCGGCCGGCGTCGCCGCGAGCGCCCCGATCGCTACCCGGCTCACGACGCTCGCGCTGCGCGACGGCGGCCACCCCGACCTGGAGGCGGCGCTGCAGTGGGAGGCGCTGGCGCAGCCGGTCACGCTGGCGACCGCGGACCTGCAGGAGGGCATCGCGGCCAGCAAGGAGAAGCGGCCACCGGTCTTCACCGGCCAGTGACCGGGGGTGGAATGACGAAACCCCCGGGTCCGGCTCGAGAGACCCACCTTCCCCTTGCGGATCTCGCTCGCCGGCCCCGGGGGCCGCGTCTTCGCAGACCGTAGGCGCGCCGTGCCGACGGGGTCAACGTGGCGGCACCCCAGCCTGTGGACAACGCTGTGGACAACGGTGTGCACAAGTGCCGTGGCCCGTGGAGACACGCGGAACGGTCTGGGACAAGCCTGTGGATAACTCTGCTGAAGGATCTCGGAAAACCAGGCTGACCTGCGCAAACGCGGTTCCACCCCATGTGGACGAAAATCAGTTGGCGATGTGGCCTGGGCCACTGGTCCGGCCCAGTCGCCGGTCCGGCCTAGGGTGACGGCGTGTCGTACGACGGTGGCCCGGTCGCGGCCCTGCGCCGGATCGCGTTCCTGCTCGAGCGGGGGCGCGAGGAGACCTACAAGGTCAAGGCCTACCGCAACGCCGCCGCCGCGATCCTGCCCCTCGGGGACGACGCGGTGCGCGAGGCGGTCGAGGCCGGGACGATCACCGACATCCCCGGCGTGGGCGCCAGCACCGCCAAGGCGATCGCCGCCGCCGTCCGGGGCGAGACGCCGGCCCGGCTGGCCGAGCTCGAGGCCGCGCACGGCGGACCGCTCGTCGACGCCGGGAAGGAGCTGCACGCCCGGCTCCGCGGCGACCTGCACTCCCACTCCGACTGGTCCGACGGGGGGTCGCCGATCGAGGAGATGGCGTTCACCGCGATGGAGCTGGGCCACGACTACCAGGTGCTCACCGACCACTCGCCCCGGCTGCGGGTGGCCAACGGGCTGTCCGCCGAGCGGCTGCAGCGCCAGCTCGGGGTGGTCGACGCGGTCAACCAGCACCTGTCGGCCGGGGGCGCGACGTTCACGCTGCTCAAGGGCATCGAGGTCGACATCCTCGACGACGGCAGCCTCGACCAGTCCGAGGAGATGCTGGCCCAGCTCGACGTCCGGGTCGCCAGCGTGCACAGCAAGCTCCGCATGGACTCCCGGCCGATGACCTACCGGATGGTCGAGGCGGTCAAGAACCCGTTCACCAACGTGCTCGGCCACTGCACCGGCCGGATGGTCATGGGCAACCGCGGGACCCGGCCGCCGTCGTCGTTCGACGCCAAGCGGGTCTTCGAGGCCTGCGTCGAGCACGACGTGGCCGTGGAGATCAACTCCCGGCCCGAGCGCCGGGACCCGCCCACCCCGCTGCTGGAGCTGGCCCGCGACATCGGCTGCCTGTTCTCGATCGACTCCGACGCGCACGCGCCGGGACAGCTCGACTTCCTCTGGTACGGCGCCGAGCGGGCCGAGGTGGCCGGGATCGACCCGGACCGGATCGTGACGACCTGGCCCCGGGAGCGACTGCTCGAGTGGGCCGATCCCGGCTGAGTTGCGGCTAGCCTCGGGACATGGGTGGTCGTGCCGACGTCGAGGTGCGCCGCTCCAAGCGCCGGCGTCGTACGGTCTCGGCCTACCGCGACGGTGAGCGCATCGTGGTCCTGATCCCCGCCTCCATGTCCCGCAAGGAGGAGGCGGAGTGGGTCGAGACCATGGTCGAGCGGGTCGAGAGGTCCGAGCGCCAGGCGATCCCCAGTGACGAGCAGCTCTGGGAGCGGGCGATGTGGCTCAACGACAGCTACCTCGGCGGCCTGGCGATGCCCAGCACGGTGCGCTGGGTGTCGAACCAGAAGCAGCGCTGGGGGTCGTGCACCCCGGCCGACCGGACGATCCGGCTCTCCGAGCGGTTGCAGGGGATGCCGCCGTGGGTCGTGGACTACGTGATCGTGCACGAGCTCGCGCACCTGCTCGAGCCCGGTCACGACGCGGCGTTCTGGGGCTGGGTCGACCACTACCCGCACGCCGAGCGGGCCAAGGGCTACCTGCTCGGCTGGTCGGCGGCCTCGCGGATCGAGCCGCCGCCCAGCGAGGAGATGGCCAGCGAGGAGATGGACTGACTAGGCGCGCAGCCGCTCCAGGGACCTGGCGACCAGCCCGGTGTCCGGCTCGGGGAGGGCGTCGGCCGGCCACCAGCGCACGTCCATCGACTCCTCGCTGACCGCAGGCACGGCGCCCGCGGGCGCGACGGCGACGAACCGGACGTCGAGGTGGTGGACCAGCCCCGGCTCACCGCAGAACGTGACCGGGTGCTCGTCGAGGTGCACCGGGTCGGGGTCGAGGACGAGCCCGGTGATGCCGGACTCCTCGGTCGCCTCGCGCAGGGCCGCGGCGGCCAGCGACGCGTCGCCGGGTTCGCAGTGCCCGCCGAGCTGGAACCAGCGCCCGGCCTTGGCGTGCAGCGTCAGCAGCAC
>NZ_JAEMSS010000189.1 GCF_016462705.1 Nocardioides sp.
CGAGGAGGAACCTCCGGTGGGGGTGGGGGCAGGGATGGCCGTGGCACGGCCGGCCGCGGTCCGGCGGACCACAGTGAGGGTCAGGACCAGGGTGAGCGCGGCGGTCACCGAGAGCAGGATCAGCCCGATGGCGTAGGAGTCGGTCCGGCCGTAGACGAAGCCCATGATCAGGGGCGGCACGAACCCGCCGAGGCCGCCCGCGGCGCCGACCAGGCCGGTGACGCCGCCGACCCGCGCGGGGTCGGTCACCTGGGCGATGAGCGCGAAGGTCGCCCCGCTGCCGCTGCCCAGGGCCGCGGCCATGGCCAGGAAGGCGACCGTGCCGATCCCGTCGAGCGGCGGTGTCCCGGCGGAGATGGCGGCACAGACCACCACCACGGCGTAGCCGGCGGAGAGGACCGGGATGGAGCCGAACCGGTCGGAGAGCCAGCCGCCCACCGGGCGCATGATCACCGCGACCACCACGAAGCCGGCCATCCGGTTGGCCGCGTCCGCCGGGGTCAGCCCGTGTGCGGTCTTGAGGTAGGCCGGCAGGTAGACGGAGAACGCGACGTAGCCGCCGAAGGCGACGGCGTAGAGGATGCACGCCTGCCAGGTGATCGAGAGCCGGGCGTTCGCCTTGAGCCGGACCGCCAGGCTGGTGGTGGGGACGACCCGACCGGGGGCGTCCCGGAGCAGCGACCACGCCAGGGCCGTGTAGGCGGCGAGGACCACGGCGGTGATCAGGAACGGCGCCTTGTCCCCGACGTTGGTGTAGAGCTTGACCGTCGTCAGGGCGCTGATGGCCGTGCCGCCCATGCCGGCCCCGAACACGCCGACCGCCAGTCCTCGGCGTTCGGGCGGGAACCACGCGTTGACGAACGGCACGCCCACGGCGAACGCGGTGCCGGCGATGCCGAGGAAGAACCCGCCGACCAGCAGCAGGGTGTAGGACTCGAGGGCGACGAAGGCGATGAAGAGGATCGGCACGATGGTGACCGCCGAGACCACTGGGAACATGACCCGGCCGCCGTAGCGGTCGGTGAGCGCGCCCACCAGGATCCGTCCCAGGGAGCCGACGACCACGGGGACCGCGACCAGGAGGGCGACGTCGGACTCGGTGAGCTCGCCGAGGGTGCCCTGGTCGCGGAACATCGGGCCGAGGGGGCTGATCAGCGCCCACGCCCAGAAGTTGACCGCGAATCCCAGCGTCGCCAATCCCAGCATGAGCCAGGGGCTCCGCAGGGTGGGTTCCTCGGCCATGCCGCGGTCCTCTCGTCGACTCACGTCGGCGGGCGTCATCCGACAGGCTCCACATTTACTACAGTTGGCTCCGTGGAAAATAGGGTCTTAGGGTCACGTCTTGGTCCGCGGGCCGCGAGCCCCCCTCGGCCGTTGTCGGTCGCGCGGGCCGCGATCCTCGATGCGGTCCGGGGGCAGCCCGAGCCCGTGAGCGTCGCCGCGCTCGTCCGCCTCACCCGGTTGCACGAGAACACGGTGCGTGAGCACCTCAACGCACTCGTCGGCACCGGCAGGGTCCGGCGCACCCGGGCCCCCGCGACCGGCCGCGGACGGCCTGCCTGGCTCTACCTGAGCTGGGAGGGTGGGCCTGAGGAGGCGCAGTACGCCGGCCTGGCCGCGGCGCTGTCCCGCGCCGTGGCCGGCTCCGCCGCCGACCCGACGGCCGTGGCGGAGGCCCAGGGCCGGGCCTGGGGCCGCGACATGGTCGTCCGTCAGCACGACGACGACGGGTCGTCGACCGCGGCCTCGGTCGTGGTCGCCACGCTGGACGACTTGCGGTTCGCGCCGCGGGTCGCACCCGAGGAGCCGACGGTGGTGCGGCTGGAGCGCTGTCCGCTGCTCGAGACGGCACACCGCTTCCCGGACGTCGTCTGCGCCGTGCATCTCGGGATGGTCCGAGGGGTCCTCGAGCGGCTGGGGGAGAGCACCGAGGGGACCGGGCTGCGCCCGTTCGCCGAGCCGGGCGCCTGCCTGCTGGAGCTGCCCCAGCTGGCGCTCAGCCGGTGACGGGCACCGCGCCGGCGGCCCGGTCGAGCGGCTCGTAGGGGTCGGCCAGGCGGACCACCCGGTCTGCCAGGTCCAGCCCGACGTCGGCGTGGGTGATCCAGAGGACCGAACGCCGCCTCGGACCGGACAGGACCTCGGCCGCCAGCTCGGTGGTGGTGGCGTGGTCGAGGTGCGCGGCCGGCTCGTCCAGGACCAGCACCGGCTGGTCGGCCAGGAGCGAGCGGGCCACCGCGATCCGGGCTCGCTCGCCCCCGGAGACGCCCGCGTGGCCGTCGCCGATCCAGGTGTCGAGACCGTCGGGAAGCGACGCGACCCAGGGTCCGAGACGGGCCTCCACCAGTGCCTGCGCGACGTCGAGGTCGCTCGCCCCGGGTCGGGCCAACCGGACGTTCTCGACCAGCGTGGTCGCGAAGACGTGGGGGTCGTCGTCCACCAGCCCGGTCACCCGGCGTACGTCGTCGAGCGCGAGGTCGCGCAGCGGCCGGCCCCCGTGGGTGACCTGACCGCGGACCGGGTCGAGGAAGCGCATCGCCAGCGCCGCCAGGGTGCTCTTGCCGGAACCGGACGGGCCGACCAGGACCACCCGCTCGCCCTGGGCCAGGCTCAGGCTGAGCTCCTGGGTCGGCGCCTCCCGCTGGTCCCACTGCGCCTGGGCGCGGTCGACCACCAGCTCGTGGGACGTGGGCGCGGACCCGGGCACGGTGTCGCGGACGGCGGGGGCGAGGTGCTCCCAGCGGGCCAGCCGGGCCGCGGCGGCGTCGGTGCGCACCGACAGCGTCCCGGCGTCGGCCAGCGCCGCCGCGGGTTCGGCCAGCGCCAGGGGTAGGAGGACCAGCAGGGCCATCATCGGGCCGGACAGCCGGCCGTCGGCGACGGGACCGGCGGCCTGGTGCGCGATCGTCACCATGGCGAGACCCGCGACGGACAGCACCAGCGCCCGCGCGGTCGCCGTGCTGCGAGCGCTGAGCCGGGTGCTCCGTCCGAGCAGGTCGCTGAGGGCCACGACCCGCGCGGCGGCCTGCGGAGCCGCCTGCCACATCCGCAGCTCCCGGGCCGTCTGCACGACCTCGACCGCGGTGGCGGACAGGGCCGCGCGGCTCTCGACCGCCAGGCGCTCGGAGCGTCGGGCGCCGAGGCGGGCGACCACGAACGCCAGGGAGGAGACCAGGCAGCCGACGGCCAGCACCAGTCCGGCGGCCGGCAGCAGGTACGTCGCCACCGCGGTGGCGAGCACGGCCGCGACGGCGTAGCCGCGGACCGGCATCAGGACCCGCAGCTCGCGGTCGACGACGCAGTCGACGTCGTCGACCACCGACGACAGCACGTCACCGCGGCGCCGGCCGAGCCTGCCGGGGGTGAGCGGCACCAGGGCGTCGTAGACCCGGACCCGGCGCTCGGCGAGCAGCCGCAGCGCGGCGTCGTGCGAGCGCAGCCGCTCGGCGTACCGCAGGACCGGGCGGGCCAGGCCGAAGGTGCGGACGCCGACGATCGCCACGAGCATCGTCAGCACGGCGGGGTGGGTCGACGCCTGGACGATGAGCCAGCCGGCGGTGGCGGTCAGGGCGACGCCGGACGCCGAGGCCAGGCCGCCGAGCAGGGTGGCCAGCCTGAAGCCCAGACGAGGAGCGGCCTCGGGCTGTCCGTCGAGGTCCGTCTCGGGCGAGGCATCCGCAGCCGGGGGAGCGCTGGACCCCGTCGGGTCAGCCACGGGGACCGTCGGTGCGGTGGCCGAGACCTGGGCCGGCAGCGCCAGCACGTGGTCAGCGGCAGCCACCAGGGCGGGGCGGTGCGCCACGACCACGACGGCGCCGCGCCGGCTGAGGGCGAGCAGGGTGTCGGTGATGACCCGCTCGGTCAGCTCGTCGAGGTGCGCGGTGGGCTCGTCGAGCAGCATCCAGGGGCGGTCCGCCACCACGATGCGGGCCAGGGCGAGCCGGGCCCGCTCACCGGCGGACAGGGTGGTGCCGTCCTCCCCGAGAGGCGTGTCGAGGCCGTCGGGCAACGCGCGGACCCGCTCCTCGAGGGCGACCTGCGCCAGGGCCTCCCAGAGCTGTTGGTCGGAGGCGTCCGGGGAACCCAGGCGCAGGTTGTCGGCGACGCTGCCGGCCACGAAGTGCGGGCGCTGGGGCAGCCACGCGACCTGCGCCCGCCAGGCCGGTCCACCCACGGGCAGACCGTCGGCGCCGAGGTAGCCGCCGCCGAGCGGCATCAGGCCGGCCAGGGCGTCGAGCAGGGTGGACTTGCCGCACCCGGACGGACCGGTGACGACGGTGAGGCCGCGCGCCGGGATCACGCCGTCGAGGTCCACGACCGCCGGACGGGCACGTCCGGGATGGGTGAGCGTGACGCCGCGCAGCACCAGCGCGGCGCCGGGCCGGGGGGCGGCGTCGATGGTGGGCGCCCCGGCCTCCGCCCCAGCGTCCATGCCAGCGTCCATGCCAGCGTCCGCCTCGCTCTCTGCGAGCAGGTCGCGCACGGACTCGAAGGTGGCGGTGCCCTCGGCCGCGGCGTGGAACTCCGCACCGACCCGGCGCAGCGGCCAGTAGGCCTCCGGGGCGAGGAGGAGCACGACCATCGCCGTGTGCAGGTCGAGGGAGCCGCCGGCGAGCCGGACGCCGGTGGTCACCGCGACCAGCGCCACCGACAGCGTGGCCACGAGCTCGAGCACGAGCGAGGACGCGAAGGCGATCCGCAGGGTGTCGAGGGTGGCCCGCCGGTAGCGGTCGCTGATCTCGGCGATCCGGCCGGACTGGGGACGCGCCCGGCGGAAGGCGACCAGGGTCGGCAGGCCGCGGACGACGTCGAGGAAGTGGCCCGACAGCGACGACATCTCCCGCCACTGGGACCGGGCCCGGTCGCGGGTGGCCAGGCCGACCAGGGCCCCGAAGACCGGGACCAGCGGGAGCGTGAGCGCCACGATCACCGCACTGAGCAGGTCCTGCGTGGCGATGACGACGACGGTCAGCCCGGGCAGGAACGTCGCCAGGACGAGGGCCGGGAGGTAGCGGGTGACGTAGGGCTCGATGGCCGTCACCCCCCGGGTCAGCAGCACCGAGACGGTGCCGGCGTCACCGCCGGCGGCTCGCGCGACCACCCGGTCGACGAGCTGCCCCCGCAGCGAGCTCGCGACCGTCGCGGCGGCGTCCGCCGCGGCCCGCTCGCTCAACCAGCCGGCCACGGCGCGGCCGAGCAGGACGAGTCCCACCAGGGCCGCCGGGACCGTCAGCGCGCGGTCGTCGAGCACCGCGATCACCAGCGCGGTGACCGCCCAGGCCTGCGCGATCACCAACACGCACGACACCACGCCGTAGCCCACGACCGCCAGCAGGGCGTCGCGCGCGGGTCTCAGCTGGCGGAGCAGCCACGGGTCGGACGGCCTCACGACTGCGCTGAGACCACGGCCTGGGCGGTGGGGATGTGGTGGACCGCGATCCGCTTGCGGAACACCCAGTAGCTCCAGGCCTGGTAGGCCAGCACCAGCGGCGTGAAGATGACCGCGGTGACGGTCATGATCTTCAGCGTGTAGCCGGTCGCCGCGGCGTTGGTCGTGGTCAGCGTGACCCCGTCGGCCAGGCTGGTCGGCATCACGTCGGGGAACAGGCCGAGGAACAGCCCGGCGACACCGGCGGCGATGGCCACGAAGGTGCCCAGGAAGGCCCAGCCCTCCCGGACCCGGGTGACGGCCAGCAGCCCGCCGACCAGGGCCAGGGCGGCGACCACGAACGCCACCGCCGAGGCGACCGTGCCGGTCTTGACCTGGGTCCAGCCCAGGAACGCGACCGCGGCCACCGCGGCCCCGAGGCCGAGGCGGACCGCCAGGCTCCGGGCGCGGACCCGGATCTCCCCGTCTGTCTTGAGGGCGACGAACATCGCGCCGTGGGTGAGGAAGAGCAGGAGCGTCATGGCCCCACCGAGCAGCGCGTACGGCGTCAGCAGGTTGAAGAACCCCCCGACGTACTCCATCTCGGAGTCGATCGGCACCCCGCGCAGGATGTTCGCGAACGCGACGCCCCACAGCAGGGCAGGGACGAACGAGCCGACGATGATCGCCAGGTCCCAGTTGCGGCGCCAGGCGTCGTCGTCGCGCTTGGCGCGGTACTCGAAGGCGAGCCCCCGCACGATCAGCGCGACCAGGATGAGCAGCAGCGGCAGGAAGAACCCGCTGAACAGCGTGGCGTACCACTCCGGGAACGCCGCGAAGGTGGCGCCGCCGGCGACGAGCAGCCAGACCTCGTTGCCGTCCCAGACCGGTCCGATGGTGTTGATGAGCACCCGGCGCTCGGTGTCGGTACGCCCGAGGATCGGCAGCAGCATGCCCACGCCGAAGTCGAACCCCTCGAGGGTGAAGTAGCCGACCCACAGGACGGCGATCAGGATGAACCAGACGGTGGTGAGCTCCATGACGTCTTCTCTCCGGTCTCAGTAGGCGAAGGCCAGCGGCCGGTCGGGGTCGAGGGGGCCGTCGTCGTCCGAGGACTCCGGCAGCGCGTCGGCACCCTTGGCGATGTAGGTCAACAGCAGCTTGACCTCGACCACGGCGAGGACGCCGTAGACCAGGGTCAGCGTGATCAGCGACGTCAGCACCTCGCCGGTGCTCACCGTCGGGGACACCGACTGCTCGGTGGTCAGGAGCCCGAAGACGGACCACGGCTGGCGGCCCACCTCGGTGAAGATCCACCCGAACGAGTTGGCGAACAGCGGCAGGAACGGCAGGGCGAGCGCGGACCACAGGAACAGCCGTCCGGTAGGCGCCCGGTCACGCCGGGTCGCCCAGAGCACCCAGGCGCCGACCACCATGCCGGCCAGGCCGAGGCCCATCATCAGTCGGAACGTCCAGTAGGTCAGCGGGATGACGGGCGTGTAGTCACCGGGGGAGTAGTACGAGGCCCCGGGGTCCTGGCCGTAGGTCTCCTGGTACTCCGCACGCAGCTCGTCGATCCCCTTGACCTCGCCGCTGAACTCACCGTTGGCCAGGAAGGACAGCAGCCGCGGGATCTTGATCGCGAAGACCTCCTCGGAGCCGTCCAGGCTGCCGATGGTGAGGATGGAGAACGCCGCGGGGTCCTCGGTCTCGTAGAGCGCCTCGGCCGCCGCCATCTTCATGGGCTGGACCTCGGTCATGATCTTGCCCTGCACGTCGCCGGTCGCCACCACGCCCAGGCCGCTGACGATGATCAGGACGGCGCCGGTCCGGGCGGCCCTGCGGTACATCGCGGCGTCGCCGCTGTCGGACGTCTCCGCCTCTGTGCGGTGCCGGCGCAGCTGCCAGATCGCCACCCCGACCACGAACGCCGCGCCCGTCATGTACGCCGACAGCACGACGTGCGGGAAGGTCACCAGCTGCACCTTGTTGAACAGCACCGCCGCGAAGTCGGTCATCTCCGCCCGGCCGGTCTCCGGGTTGAAGCCGAAGCCGACCGGGTTCTGCATCCAGGAGTTGGCGGCGAGGATGAAGTACGCCGAGAACAGCGTGCCGACGTGCACCAGCCAGATGCAGGCCAGGTGCACCTTCTCCGGCAGGCGGTCCCAGCCGAAGATCCACAGACCCAGGAACGTCGACTCCAGGAAGAAGGCGAGCAGTCCCTCGATCGCCAGCGGCGCCCCGAAGACGTCGCCCACGAACCGGGAGTAGTCGCTCCAGTTCATCCCGAACTGGAACTCCTGCACGATGCCGGTCACCACGCCGATGGCG
>NZ_JAEMSS010000032.1 GCF_016462705.1 Nocardioides sp.
CGCGCAGCAGCGTCACCGGCAAAGGCAAGGACATCGTCCTCACCCATCCCCTCCACCACCGCCACTGCGACCATGACTCCACCCAAACAGGTGGCACCGACACTCGGCCTCCGGCGACAGCGGCTTGTCCACAGGCCTACGGACGGCTGACGCGATCAACTCGATCCCGCCTCGGTGCCAGACCGGTCGACTTCGGGCAGGCGGACGTCAGCTGGGTGGTCATGGCGGAACCGGGCGGCAACGAACTCTGTGTTCTCGGTACGCCGTAGGGCGATCCCGTCGGCGGGCTACGTCGCCGGTCAGGCCTTCTCGCAGGCGATCTTGTCACCGTCGCGGTCCAGGTCCGCGTTGTGGTCGACCGCGGTGTTGTAGATCTTGTTCGACCGCTTGAACGTGGTCACCTTCGTGCCGGAGGTCTTGTCGACCGCGTTCTTGCGGCCCACGCCGTGCGGGAAGCTCTTGTTGAAGTTGGTGCAGTTGTCGTGGATACCCGTCGTGTGCGCGTCGGCGGGAGCGGCGAGCACGGCGGCCGCGACCACGCCGCAACAGGCGGCGGACAACGATCGCGCGAGGCGTGAGGTCATGCGCGGGACCCTGTCATGACGGCGGACCCCGGCGACATGGCCCGATCGGGCGGTTCGCGACATCCGGACGGGCGGAGTGACCTACAGTCCAGCGCGGACGTCGGCGCAGGATGCCTCGGCGCCACCAGTGAAAGGTCCACAGTGCAACCCCTTCTCAAGCACGCCGCCCGAGCGTCCGTGGTGAGCCTCGTCCTGGCCTCCACGACCTTGCTGGGCGCCCCGGCGCACGCCCTTCCCGTCTACACCACCGGCGACATGGACGCGAACTCCAACGCCAGCGAGGGCTCGCCCACGGCCTGCACCGTCGTGCAGAACCCGTCGCCGATCGTCTCCAACGTCCCGGTCGTCGAGAACGGCCCGGCGACGACCGTCTCCGCGAGCAACTCCGGCACCGTCACCAACGACGGCGACGGAACGGACACGATCTCGTTCGCCACCCAGGTCAGCGTCACGGGCAAGATGACCGCCGCGGGTGGCAACCCGGACACCCTGGACATCTCCTCCACCGGCAGCGTCCAGGCGACGGCGTCCAAGCCGGTCTCCGCCTGCGAGCTCGGCGGCTACAGCTACGGCGACCTCGACTTCGGGTTCACGTTGACCCAGCCCGGCTTCATGGACATCACGCTGGACGCGACCAAGCACACCTACAGCGAGTTCTACCTCTTCGACGACGCCGGCAACGACTACGTCGAGCTGTACGGCTTTGGGCTGCAGTTCAGCGGGACCCAGCGTGTCTACCTCCCGGCGGGTGTCTACGGGGGCTATCTCGAGTCCGACGCGGTCCTCTCCGAGGTCACGTCCACCCTCGCTGCCACCCAGGTCGCCACCACGATCCACGCCGACTTCGACCTGGTGGGCGCCCAGACGGCGGCACCGGTCGGCAAGGCGGGCAAGTACGTCGCCCTGCCCGGGGCCCGCGCGTGCGCCACCGACTCGCTGGACGCCACGGTCACGCCCAAGAAGAAGCGGGCCGAGAACATCAAGCTGGTGAAGTTCTTCGTCAACGACAAGCTGGCCGCGAAGACCAAGACGCCCACCAAGGGCGCCGTGGTCAAGGTCCCGGTCGCGGACAAGGTGCAGGCCGACCTCAAGGCGGTCGTCACCCTGGTCAAGAAGAAGAACGGCAAGCCGGGCAAGACCTACGAGGTCGAGGCGAGCTACGAGGCCTGCTCGTAGTGCGTTGACGCACCACGGATGACGCGGAGGGGCCCGGCACCTGGTGCCGGGCCCCTTCTGCGTGGCTGGATAAGGTCACCCTAAGTCCACCCAGACCGAACGGGATCCCTCATGCACGCACGCGTCCGCGGCACGACCTGGCTGACCCCGTCCCTGGTCCGCGTCGTCCTCGCCGACGGCGACCTCGCCTCGTTCGCGATGCCCGGAGCGCCGGAGCCGCACACCGACACCTACGTCAACGTGGCCATCCCGCCCGCCGGTGCGCCGTACGCCGAGGAGTCCGGGGTGTTCGACCCGGCAGAGGTCAGAGCCGCCGGGCACCCGGCCGACGTGCAGCCGGCCCGCCGCCGCTACACGGTCCGGACCTGGGACGAGGCGACCAGGCAGCTGACCCTCGACTTCGTGGTGCACGGGGACGACGGGGTGGCCGGCCCGTGGGCGAAGGGGGCGAGGCCCGGCGACGTCCTGGTCTTCGAGGGGCCGGGCAGCGGCTACCGGCCGGACCCGGCCGCCGACTGGCACCTGATGGTCGGCGACGAGTCCGCCCTGCCGGCGATCGCAGCGTCTCTGGAGGCGGTCCCCGCCGGGGCGCCGGTGGTGGTCCGCCTGCTGTGCGACGGCCCCGAGCACGAGATCGAGCTGAGCACGGACGGGACGCTCGAGCTGGAGTGGCTGCACCGCACGGGGGACGAGCAGGACGGCGACCTCCTCGTCGACGCGGTCCGCCTGCTCGAGTTCCCCCGCGGGCGCGTGCACGCGTTCGTCCACGGGGAGGCCGACGAGGTCCGGGCCCTGCGCCGCCACCTCCTCGCCGAGCGCGGGCTGTCCCGCGGTGACATGTCCTGCTCGCCCTACTGGCGCCGGACGATGACCGACGAGGCCTGGCGGCGGGTCAAACGAGACTTCGTGGCCCAGATGGAGGCCGACGTCGCCTGATCGGGTACCGCAGGTGTTCCGGTCGAGTTGCAGGGCCGGTGCCGTGCTCGCCTCTAGAGTCGAGGACGGGGCGCTCGAGCAACCCCCAGTGCAGAGGAGCGAGATGGCGGACGGCACCGCGACGGCGGAGTTCGCGGTGACTCTTCCCTTCGGACCGGACGCCGCGCGGGTCGCCAGGACGATGGTGAGCCAGCTGCTCATCGAGCACGAGTGCGACGGCCAGCTGGTCGAGGACGGTCGACTGGTCGCCCACGAGCTCGTGATGAACGGCGTCAGGCACGGCGCGCCCGACGAGCGCACGGAGATCGCGGTCTCGTGCCGGCTGCTGGACGGCCACGTGGTGATCGCCGTGCAGGACCAGGGGCGGGCCGGCACGGTCGCCGTGCGGGCGGCCTCCGGTCACAGCGTCGACGGGCGGGGCCTGGCGATCGTCGAGGCGCTCAGCGAGAGGTGGACCGTCGACCGCAGCGGCGGGACCAGGGTCGAGGCCTGGCTCGCCCGCTGACGACGCCGGTCAGGCGAGGTCGTAGGACAGGCCGCAGATCGTCAGCACCCGGGCCGCGATGGTGCCGTCCCCGGCGATGAACGTGAGGGCGGCGCCCTGCTTGGCAGCGGTGTCCTGGGCGTTGGCCAGCACGCCGACCGCCGACGAGGGGAGCAGGTCGACGTCGGTGAGGTCGATCGCCAGGTCGCGGGTCAGCCCATCGGTGACCTCCTTCAGGAGCATCCGCACCTGCACGGTCGTGCCCTCGTCGAGGTCACCGTGCAGCACGAGCCGGTCCGACTCGTCACTGATCTCGTAGCTGAATGCGCGCTCCTCCACACCGGGAGACTAACCCGGCGGCGGCGGATTCCTGCCGCTGCCCAGGGTGAGCACCGCGATGTCGTCGCGCGGGTCGCCGTCCTGGAAGTCCAGGGCGGCCTCGACCACGTCGGCGGTGACCGCGCTCGGGTCGTGGTCGCTGGCCGACACGAGCGGCAGCAGCCGCTCCAGCCCGAACAGGGTCCGGTCTCGCCGGGCCTCGATGACGCCGTCGGTGTAGAGGACCAGCAGGTCGTCGCCGAGCCGGTGCCGGAAGGTGCTGAAGATCGGCGCGTCGATGACACCGACCAGCGACCCGTGCGTGCCCAGCTCGGCGACCGAGCCGTCGGGGCGACGCACCAGCGGCAGCGGGTGGCCGCCGATGCTGCCGGTGAGCGACCACCCCGCACCGTCGTCGACGAGCCGGACCACCACCACGGTGCAGAACCGGTCCGTGTCGTGGTCGAGGACGGCACGGTTGAGCTCCACCAGCAGGTCCGCGGGGTCCCGGAACTGCATCGCGAGGGCGCGAACGGTGTGCCGGACGAACGCCGTCACGGTGGCCGCGGCGACGCCCTTGCCGGTCACGTCGCCGATCACCGCCAGCCACTCGTGCTCGGCGACCTGGAACACGTCGTAGAAGTCGCCGCCCACCTCGCGTCCGTCGCCGGCCGGGCGGTACGCCGCCGCGATGGACAGCCCCTCGACGGCCGGCGGAGTCGGGGGGATGAGCGTGCGCTGGAGGGTCTCGGCGAGCTCGGCGGCGTCCCGACGGGCGGCCTCGATGGTGCGCATGGACTCGAGGAGGTCGGTCTCGTAGCGCCGCCGGTCGCGAGCCTCCAGGACCACGACCCGGGTGCGGGTCTGGTCCGGCTCCGGGCCCGGAGTCACGTTGGCGCTGACCAGGACCGGCACCCGCTCGCCGTCGGCCTGGACGACGTCGAGGGCGACCTCGCGCACGAACCCGTTGAGCGCCAGCATCGGGTAGACGTGGGTGTCGAGGTAGATGCGGCCGCCGGCCGACACCAGCTCGGCGAGGGACAGCCGGCCCTCGACCTCGTCACGGCTCCGCCCGAGGAGCCGCAGCAGCTCTGCGTTGGCCTCCACCACCCGTCCGGACGCGTCGAGGACGGCGTAGCCGCAAGGAGCGTTCTCGAAGAGGTCGGATCGCGGGCCGCTCACCTGGCGAGGAACTCGCGGATCGCCTTCAGCGTCTCCGTCGGTGCGCTGAGGTGCGGGACGTGGCCGTGACCCTCGATGACCACCATCTGGCTGCCGGCGATCTGGTCGTGGACGAACTGACCGGCGCTGACGGGCGCGATCGCGTCGTGACGGGTCTGCAGCACCAGGGTCGGCACGGTGACCTTGCGCAGGTCGTCGCGGTTGTCCCCCAGGAAGGTCACGCCGGCGAAGTGCCGGGCGATCTCCGGGCGGTTGCGGCAGAACGTCGCCTCGAGCTCCGCCGCCAGCTCGGGCCGGTCGGGGTTGGCCATGACCAGGCCGGCCAGCGGGCTCTGCCAGCCGAGGTGGTTGCTGTCCATGGTCTCGAGGAGGTCCTCGATGTCGCTGGGGCTGAAGCCGCCGACGTAGTCGCCGTCGTCCAGGTAGCGCGCGGACGGTCCGACGAGCACGAGTGCGGAGAACAGCTCCGGGGCGGCGAGGTGGGCCAGGACCGCGATCATCGCGGAGACCGAGTGGCCGACCAGGACGACGTCCTCGAGCCCGAGCTCGCGGCACAGCGCGACCAGGTCCTCGGCGTGCGCCTCCAGCCGGGAGTAGCGGTCGGGGTCGTAGGAGTCCAGGTCCGACCCCCCCGAGCCGACCAGGTCGAGCTGCACGACCCGGTGGTCGACCGCCAGCTCCGGTGCCACGTGGTGCCACATCGACTGGTCGCAGCCGAACCCGTGCACGAGCAGGATCGGGCGCGCGCCGGCCGGGCCACTCGCGTGGGCGTTGAGCCGCACCGCAGCATCCATGGCGGGATCGTAACCGTGACGTGGCAGGCTCGCTGGGTGAAGACCTTCCGATGCCGGGTGTGCGACAACCCCCTGCACTTCGAGAACTCCGTCTGCGTGTCGTGCGGGACGGCCCTGGGCTTCTCGCGCGCCGAGCGGGCGATCGTCCCCGTCGACGACCAGGGGAGGTACGTCGACGCGGGGGGTCTGGTCTGGCACGTCTGCCGCAACCTGGCGCTGTCCGGGTGCACCTGGCTCGCCCCGCTCGAGGGCGGCCAGTGCTTCGCGTGCGACCTGACCCGGACCCGGCCGAGCGACGAGGACCTGGTGGGGCTGGAGAACTACCCGGCGGCCGAGCGGGCCAAGCGACACCTGGTGTTCGAGCTCGACACCCTCGGCTTCCGGGTCGTGGGCAAGGACCCGGAGACCGGCGGTGACCCGGAGCAGGGGCTGGCCTTCGACCTGCTGTCGTCGGTAGCGGAGAACGTGGTGATCGGGCACGAGGACGGCGTCATCACGATCGACCTCGCCGAGAGCGACGACGCCCACCGCGAGAAGGTCCGCACCCAGCTCGCCGAGCCCTACCGGACCATGCTCGGCCACTTCCGCCACGAGGTCGGCCACTACTACGAGTGGCAGCTCGTGCGTGGCGACGAGCTCATGACCCGGGCCCGGGAGCTCTTCGGCGACGAGTCGGCGGACTACCAGGAGGCGATCGACCGGCACTACGCCGACGGGCCGCCCGCCGGCTGGGAGGAGTCCTACATCTCGACGTACGCCACCATGCACCCGTTCGAGGACTTCGCCGAGACCTGGGCGCACTACCTGCACATCTGCGACACCGTCGAGACGGCGTCCGAGTACGGCCTGACCGCGGTCGCTCCCGTGGCGGCGTTCTCGAGCTTCCGCGACGTGGTGACCGGTGTCTGGGTGCCCCTGACCGTCGCGCTCAACATGATCAACCGCAGCATGGGCAAGGACGACCTCTACCCGTTCGTCATCCCCGCGCCGGTCCTCGACAAGCTGGAGTTCGTGGCGTCACTGCCCCGCTGACCCTTCAGGGTCACGGGGCCGTCCAGGTCGCGGCCTTGCCGAACACGTAGTCGAGGTCGGCCTCGGTGAACTCGTGGCCGCCGTCGACCTCGGAGAACGCGACCGGGAAGCCGGAGTCCTTCAGGGCCCGCTTGTCGGCACGCAGGGTCGCGATCGGGTAGTACTCGTCGCCGGTGTGCGCGCGCCAGGCGACGTTGAGCTTCCAGTCGGCGGCCGCCATGAGCTCCTCGCGGTTGTCGTCGCTCCAGAAGGGGCGGCCGGGGACCACCACGAGGCCGGCGAAGCCGTCCGCGTGCTCGAACGCGACCTGGCCGGCCAGGGTCGAGCCGGAGGAGTAGCCCCCGAGGACGACGCGCCGGGGGTCGACGTTGAAGCGGGTCTTGACGTCGGCGATCGACTCGAGCAGCGGGCCGGCGTCGGCGGTCGGGTCCCAGCACTGCCCGTCCCTGCCGAGCCCGGGTGTCATGACCAGGTGGTCGAGGTCGGCGACCAGGTTCTTGATGAGCGTCGCGTACTCCTCACCAGTTCCGCCGCAGCCGTGCACGAAGACCACGATCCGGGTCGGTGTCCGGTGGCTGTCGTCGTACGCCGGAGGGACGTACATCCAGTACTCGTCCGGTGACGTGCCGATCCGGAAGACCGAGCCCGGGGTGTAGGAGACCGGGTTCGCCGGCACCGAGGTGGACTCGACCGTCACCGTGCCGAGCGTGCGGCAGTTGTTGCGCTCGCGGCGCTCCGTGACGACGTCGCGTCGGTCGGCGCAGACGCGGACGACATGGGTGCCACCGCCGAGCCGCACCCGGAAGCGGACCATCCGCTGTCCGCCCGGGCGCACGGCCCGGGTCCTGACGGAACGCACCCGCCGCCCGTCGACCTTGATCGCCGCCGAGGTGGCCGGAGCCGTCCGGTCGCCGTTGTTGCGGACCGTGAACCAACCGGTGACCCGGGCGCCGGACACCGTGACGTCACCTGCGGTGGTCGTGAGGTCCGCGCGCTCCGGTGCCGCTGCGGTCGCGGCGTACGTCGACGGCACGAGGCAGGTGACGATCAGGGCCGTCGCGATCAGCAGCGTCGTGGGTCGAGGCACAGTCGACGGTAGTCACGGACCGCCGCTCCTGTTCGCGAAACGGTCGAGAGACGACCCCGATGGCGACCGATCGCGCTCAGCCCTGGATCGGCACCGCGAACAGCTTCGCGTAGCGCACGTTGCCGGTGCCCGAGAAGGCGTCCGCGTCGCAGCGGAGCTCGATGCTCTCGGTGGGCGAGGCGACCGCCATGAGGGAGAGTGCGACCGTCTCGTTCATGGCCACGGGACTCCTGCTGGCGGTGTCCTCGGCGTCCGTGTCGTCGGTCCAGATCGAGCAGCTCAGGCCGTCGGAGTAGGCGCCACCCGCGGTCAGGGTCGCCTTCGCGGTGATCAGGTAGGGACCCGGCACCGGCTCCAGCCGGAGGATCGTGGCATCGCCGCCCAGCTCGGCGTACTCGATCGTCGCGGTCAGCGGACTCACCACTCCGTCCTGGCCGGGCTGCCCGGGGGCTCCCGCAGCACCGGCGGGACCGGCGGGACCGGCGGGACCGACGGGGCCGGCGGCTCCGGGGGGGCCCGCGGGCCCCTGGAGCGCGTCGACGGCCGACGGTGCGAGCTTGGCCTCGGTCACCGACTTGTTCTTGATCTGCTTGGCCGTGACCGTGCCGGGCTTGATGTCCTTGCCGTTGATCAGGCCTGCGGCGGTCGCCGAGCCCCCGACCACGATGAACAGCGCCAGTGTGGCGATGACCGCTAGCGGACCGACCCTGTGCGAGCCGTCCCCGAATCCCCTCATGCTTCTCCTCCGGATCTCCCTGCGCCATCTGCCTGGGCCATCTGCCTGGGCCTGGTGAGGGGCGGACAGTACCCCGACCCGCGGGCCCCGTACGTCAGGACAGCGCGACGGCGACCTCGGCGCCCAGCCTGGCGTTGGCGCGCACCAGCGCGATGTTCGCGGTGAGGCTGGCCCCGCCGGTGAGCTCCACGATCCGGCCGAGGAGGTAGGGCGTCGCGTCCTTGCCGGTGATGCCGCGCTGGTCCATGTCCGCCAGCGCCCGCGCGATGACGGCCCCGATCTCGTCGGCCGGGATCTCGTCCTCGACCGGGATCGGGTGCGCCACGACCAGCCCGCCCGGCAGGCCGAGGTCCAGGCTCGACCGGAGGACGGCGGCGACCTCCTCGGCGCCGTCGATGCGCATCGGCGCTCGGAAGCCGCTGCTGCGCGAGTAGAACGACGGGAACTCGTCACTGCCGTTGACCAGCACCGGGACGCCCAGGGTCTCCAGGGTCTCCAGGGTGAGGCCGATGTCGAGGATGCTCTTCACGCCGGCGCACACGACGGCCAGTGGGGTCCGGCCGAGCTCGGTGAGGTCGGCGCTGACGTCGAACGACTGCGGGGCACCCCGGTGGACCCCGCCGAGGCCGCCGGTGACGAACACCCGGATCCCGGCCATCGACGCGAGCCGCATCGTCGACGCCACGGTGGTGGCGCCGTGGGTGCCGCGGGCGACGACGTAGGGCAGGTCGCGGACGCTCACCTTGCTGACGTCGGGGTGGCTGCCCAGGAGCTCGAGGTCGTCGGCGGACAGCCCGATCCGCGGGCGCCCGTCGAGGACGGCGATGGTCGCGGGGACGGCGCCGTGCGTGCGGACGATGCCCTCGACCTCGGTCGCCATCGCGACGTTGTCCGGGTAGGGCATCCCGTGGCTGATGATCGTGCTCTCCAGGGCGACCACCGGCGCGCCCTCGGCGAGCGCGGTCGCCACCTCGTCGGTGAGGACCAACGACGGGTGTGCGGTCACAGCAGGCTCCTCACGAGCTCGTCGGTCAGGTCGGGGCGCACCGTGTGCGCGCTGGCCACCGTCAGGGCGGCCGCGGACTGACCGTACGCCGCCGCCTCGGCCGGGTCGGCGCCCGCCAGGACGGCGTGGCAGAACGCCCCCAGCATCGCGTCGCCCGCCCCCGTGACGTCCAGGACCTCCGGAGCGCCGATGAACGCGATGTCGGTACTGGAGTCCCGGCTGCTGAGCCGTGAGCCGGCGACGCCGAGCCGGGTCCACACCAGCTCGACCCCGCGGTCGTGGAGTGCTCCCGCCGAGCCGCCGAGCGCGTCGAGCTCGTCGCGGTTGGGCGTGACCGCCCACAGCGGGGTGCGCGGCGAGAGGAGCCCCGCCAGCGCTGCCGCCTTGGGCACGCTCACCGGGTCGAGCACCACCCGGGCGCCGGTCGCCGCGCACACCTCCAGGGCCCGTCCGAGAGCGGCGGTGCCCAGGTTGCCGTCGAGGACGACGAGGGACGCTGCGGCGATCGCGTCCGCGGCGGCGTCGACGTCGCCGGGTCCGATCGACTCGGTGGCGGCCATGTCGGAGACCGCGACGACCAGCTCGCCGTCGGCGTCGAGCACGGCGACGTACGTCCCGGTCGGCTGCGGCACCCGGGCGACCCTGGACACGTCGACGCCGGCCGCCCTCGTCGCGGCCAGGACCTCGTCGCCCGCCGGATCCGTCCCGACGGCGGCGACGAGGCAGACCTCGGTGCCCAGGCGGGCGACGTTCTCGGCGACGTTGCGGCCCACGCCGCCCGCGGACCGGAGCACCGAGCCCGGGTTGCTGGTGCGGGCCACGGCGTCCCGGGCGCTGTGCGCCTTGACGTCCAGGTTGGCGCCGCCGACCACCACGATCACCCGCCTGACACTAGGGTGCGGTCCGACCGAGGGAGGTGGGGCCGTGCACGTGGTGATGGCGACGCCGCACCTCGTCGACGTCGGCGGCAGCGAGACCTACCTCTACACGGTCGCCGAGAACCTGGTCCGGCTGGGCCACGAGGTGACCGTGCACGCGCCCGTCCTCGGGGCCATGGCCGAGCAGGTGCGCGGAGTGGGGGCGACGGTCGTCGACGAGAGCGGCCTCCCCGAGGCATGCGACGCGGTGCTGGTCCAGGACGTCGGGACCGCCTACGCGATGGCGGACCGGTGGCCCGGACAGCCGCAGGTCTACGTCGCGCACAGCGCGTACTTCGACCTCCAGCTGCCACCCCTCGTGCCGGTCCCCGGCTCGGTGGTCGTCGTGATGAGCGACCGGGTGGGCGCTCGGGTCGGGGCACTTCCCGGGACGTTCGAGACCGTCCGGCTCCGGCAGCCCATCGACGCCGTCCGCCTCTCGCCCCGTGGAACCGTGTCGGCCCGGCCGCGCCGCGCCGTCCTCCTCGGCAACTACCTGCGTGGTGAGGCGCGGGACGCCCTGGTCGAGGCCTGGTCGGCGGCCAAGGTGCGCGTCGTGCAGGTCGGGGTGATGACCCGGCCCACTCTCGACGTGGCCGCGGCCGTGGCGGACGCCGACATCGTGGTCGGCAAGGGCCGCGCCGTCCTCGACGCGATGGCGTGCGGCAGGCCTGCGTTCGTCTACGACGTGTTCGGCGCCGACGGCTGGGTCACGGCGGCGTCGTACGACGCGTTCGAGGCGGATGCCTTCGCCGGCCAGTCCCAGGCGGCCGTCCTGGACCGGGACGGACTGGTCCGGGCGCTGGACCACTACGACCCGGCGATGGGCCGGGTCAACCGTGAGCTGATCCTCAAGCACCACCAGGACCGCAAGCACGCCGAAGCGCTCGTCGGGATCTTCCGGCGGCTCACCCCGGGCGGGGGTGACGGTCCGACCGAGGCGGCGGAGCTGGCGCGGCTGTCCCGGTTGCGCTGGAAGGCCGAGCTCGAGGCCGAGGCACTGCGCGGCCAGGTCGGTGAGCTGACCGGGCGGCTGCAGGAGGCGCAGGAGAAGCTGTACCTGTCCGAGCAGCGCCGTCGGCGCCGGGCCCGGGCCGCCCGACGGGCCGAGCAGCGGCTGGCCGAGCTGGAGAAGGGGACCGTCGATGCGACCCAGTGACCGGGCTCCCAACCTGTGGGTCGCCGACGACGTGGTCGTGCCGGACGACACCTACATCGGCGTCAACGTCGTGCTGCACGCCGGCGTGCGCCTCGGTCCGGGATGCCACCTCGAGGACGGGGCGGTCCTCGGCAAGCTGACCAGGCCCGGTCGCGGCTCGGCCAGCCCCGCGCCGACCGCCGCACCCACCGTGCTCGGTGAGGGGACCGTCGTCGGGTCGTACGCCGTCGTCTGCGCCGGCGCGTCGACGGGTGCCGAGGTCTTCCTGGGCGACCACTCGCTCACCCGCGAGGGCGCGGTGCTCGGCGCCGGCGCCAGCATCGGCCACGCCGGCACCGTCGGACGGGACGCCCGGATCGGCGCGCGGGTGCGGACCCAGGGCTACGCCGCCCTGGCCGCCGGCGTCGTCCTCGAGGACGACGTCTTCCTCGGGCCCCTGGTCAGCGTGCTGGCCGGCCTCACCATGCGCCGGAGCGAGGAGCCCGGGTCGGACGTCTCCCGCCCGGCGGTCCTGCGCAAGGCCTGCCACATCGGCAGCGGCGCCCAGATCCTGCCCGGCGTCGAGATCGGCGAGCACGCGGTCGTCGGCGCCAACGCGGTCGTCATCGACGACGTACCACCGCGGTCCCGGGTCCGTGGGGTGCCGGCCCGATGAGTGGTCGGACGGGCGCCGAGCCGGAGGTGCTCGAGCTCGACCTGCCCGAGGTCACGCTCTCCGCGCTCGCGTGGGGCCCTGCCGAGGGGCCGCTGGTCGTGGCGCTGCACGGCTTCCCCGACACCGCGTGGACCTGGCGTCATCTCGGCCCGCACCTCGCCGACCTGGGGTGGCGGGTGGTGGCGCCGCACCTGCGCGGCTACGCGCCGAGCGGGCTGCCGCGCGACGGCAGCTTCCACGTCGGCGCGATCATGGCCGACGCGGTCGCCGTGCACGAGCGGCTCGGCGGCGACGAGCGGGCCGTGCTGGTGGGCCACGACTGGGGAGCGATCGCGGCCAACGCGCTGAACGGCCACGACGACTCGCCGTTCGGGCGCGCGGTGACCCTCGCGGTCCCGCCGATGCAGGCGATGGCCGGGTTCGACGCCCGGCTGATGCTCCGCCAGGCCCGGCACAGCTGGTACATCCTCTTCAACCAGCTGCCCGTCCTCCCCGAGCGGACGCAGGAGCGGCTCGTCCGCAAGCTGTGGCGGGACTGGTCGCCGGGGTACGACGCCCGCGAGGACCTGGGGCACGTGCTGGCCGCGGTCTCGGCGCCGGACCGCCGCTCCGCGCCCTTCGACTACTACCGGGCGCTCACCCGGCCGTGGACGGTGCCCGAGGCCTACCGCGCCTGGCAGGCGACCCTCGACGCGCTGCCGACGCACCCGCTGCTCTACCTGCACGGTGCGGACGACGGGTGCCTCGACGTGGGATACGCGGCCAAGGCCGCGGACGGTCTGCCGGACCTCGCCGAGGTGGTCGTCGTCCCCGGCGCCGGGCACTTCCTCCAGCTCGAGCAGCCGGACGCGGTCAACGCCGCGATCGCGGACTTCCTGGCCCGCTGACCGTCCCGGACGGAAATGGCGGGGGCGACGGCCCCCGAACGCAGCCACCCCCCACCGGGGCTGCGGCGCACATGGGGATGGAGACCGTCGCCGTACCGAGGTTGCCCTCGGTGCGCGAAGTCTAGAGCGCGCCGGGTGAGGTTGCTATACCACCAACGGTGTAACTGTGGGCAGTCGACCCACCGCGACCGTGCCGTCCAGATCCGGGTCGTGCCGGACGTCGGCGAGGAGTCCCGCAGCCTCCATCGCGGCGCGCGTCCGCTCGGCCTGCCGGAGGCTCGTCTCGACCAGGACACGACCACCCGGAGCCAGCCAGCCCCGAGCCTCGGCGATCACCCGGCGCTGCACGTCGAGGCCGTCCGGGCCGCCGTCCAGGGCGAGCCGGGCCTCGTGGTCGCGCGCCTCCGGAGGCATGGTGTCGATGGCTGAGGTCGGGACGTACGGCGCGTTCGCGGCGACCAGCGCGACCCGTCCGCGCAGCGTCACGGGGAGGCCGGCGTAGAGGTCGCCGGGGCGCACCCGCCCGGGCGGCAGGTTGCGCCCTGCGCAGGCGACGGCCGCCGGGTCGAGGTCGACCGCCCACACGTCCAGGCCGGGTCCGGCCGCCAGGAGGGCCGCTCCGATCGCGCCGGTCCCGCAGCCCAGGTCGACCACCACGTCGCCCGGGGAGAGCACCTCGAGGGCGATCCGGACGAGCAGCTCGGTCCGGCGGCGCGGCACGAAGACCGTGGGCGCGACGGCGATCCGCAGCCCGCAGAACTCCGCCCAGCCCACCACCTGCTCCAGCGGAGTGCCGGCGACGCGCTCGGCGACCAGCCGCTCCAGGTGCTCGTCTCCCTCGGCGGCCTCGACCAGCAGGGCCGCCTCGTCCTCGGCGTACACGCACCCGGCCGCGCGCAGCCGCTCGACGAGCCCGGCGGGTGGTGCGGCAGACGTCATCGCGATGATAGTTCCATGCCCGGACCGCTCGACCAGATCTCGTACGTGGTCGTCGGGTACGCCGGTCTGGTGCTGCTCGTGGCGGCGTACTCCGCCTGGCGCGGGCGCGAACGGCCGCCGTGGCTCGACTCGATGGCGTGGATGCTGGAGACGCTCCTCGCGATCCGGGCCCTGGCCGGCCTCGGTGCCCTGGCCTCGGGCGACCGACCCGACTCGATCGCGACTCACGTCGGCTACCTGGTGGCCTCGGTGTGCGTGGTCCCGATCGCGCTGGGCTCCACGACGGAGGACCGCGGACCGTGGTCGATCGGCGTGCTCGCGGTCGCGGTCGTGGCGGTGGGCGTGATCAGCGTGCGGATGATGATGACGCTATGAGCGCCCCGGTCGACGGCTCGATCGACGGCTCGGGCGACGGCACGAGGCGCTCCGGGGGCCACCAGGTCCTGCTCGCCGTCTACGCGGTCTTCGCGCTGGCCGCCGGCGCGCGGAGTGCCGTCCAGCTCGCCACCCGCGCGGACGAGGCGCCGTTCGCCTACACGCTGTCGTTGGCGGCGGCGCTGACCTACGCGCTCGGCTGGCTGGCGATCCGGCGGGCCTCCGGGGGCAGCCCCCGTCTGGCGTCGGTGCTGCTCTGGGTCGAGCTGGGCGGTGTGGTCACGGTCGGGACGCTGAGCCTGGTCGAGAAGGACTGGTTCCCCGACGCCACGGTCTGGTCGGGCTACGGCATCGGCTACGGCTTCGTGCCGGCGGTGCTGCCGGTCGCCGGGCTGCTGTGGCTGCGAGCCCAGGACCCGGGTCGCTCGCGCGGCGCGGTCACGGCGTTCCGGGTCGTGGCGACCGCCGAGGCGTTCAGCTGGGCGGGTCTCCTCGTCGGCATGTTCGTCAAGTACGTCGTCGACGCGGGCGAGCAGGGTGTGCAGGTCTTCGGTCCGATCCACGGCACGGTGTTCCTCGCCTACCTGGTCGTCACGCTGCCGACCTGGCACCAGCAGCGCTGGTCGCTCCCCGTCGCGGCCGTCGCCCTGGCGGCGTCGGTGCCGCCGTTCTGCACCTTGCTGTTCGAGGTGTGGGCCCAGCGGACCGGGCGGCTCGACCCGTCAGGCCGGGCCGCCGTCGCGGAAGACTGAGCCACGCACGAAGCACCCACCGGCAAGGGTGTTGGTGACAGCGGAGACCTCCAGGTCGAGACGTTGGCCGTTGAGCACGGTGATGCGCAGGTATCGCACGTTCTCGCCCTGGTCGTCGGGAGCGAACACGTAGTTGGTGTCGGAGCCTCCGAGCAGGGTGTCGCTGGAGATCGTGTCGACCGCCGGAACCGCGGAGTACTCGCGCAGGACGTACGTCCAGCTCCCCGCGCCCTCGTTGCTGACGTTGATCTCCAGGCCGCGGTCACCGCTCGCCGGTGGTGCGCTGCACCTGGCGGTCACGGAGATCAGACCGGGGATGCTGACCAGCGGCTGGATCGTGCTGCCGCCGGGGAGGGTCAACGCCGCGTCGTCCCGGTCGCCGGCCACGTAGTCCTCGAGCGCCGCGGCCAGGGCCGTGTCGAGCTGGCCCTCGCTGACCAGGTCGGCCACCGCCGCGGCGAGGTCGGCGTCGAGCTCGGCGTCGCGGACCACGTCGGTGAGATCCCCGTCCCGGACGACATCGCCCAGCACGTCGGCTCGCAGGTCGACGGCCCTGATGCCGCCGTCCTTGATGTCCTTCGACTTCACCTTGTTGTTCTTGATCTGCTTGCTGCCGACGCTGTCCTTGGGGAGCTGGGTGGCGGCGTAGGCCCCGCCGCTGACGGCCAGCACCAGGGCCATTGTGGAGACGACGTTGGCGTAGGTGGGCGGGAAGCGCATGGTCGTTTCTGGCAGACCCGGTGGGACCGCGTCAACGCCCTTCCCCAAGACTAGAACGTGTTCTAGTCTGACGCTCGTGGCCCCCGACGCACCCCCGGACGTGTTCGCACCCGCGACCCTGGGACCGGTGGCGCTTCGCAACCGCACGGTCAAGGCGGCCACCTTCGAGGGACGGACCCCCCACGGCGTGGTGACCGACGACCTCGTCGACTACCACCTCGCCGTGGCGAGGGGAGGGGTGGGCCTGACCACGGTGGCCTACCTGGCCGTCGCCCCCGAGGGCCGCACGCACCGGGAGCAGATCCTGGTCGGTCCGGCCACCAAGCCGGGGCTGACCCGCCTGGCCGACACGATCCACGAGACCGGCGCCAAGATCGCCGGCCAGGTCGGTCACGCCGGACCCGTCGCCAACGGACGGTCCAACGGCGTGCACGCCCTCAGTGCCAGCCGGATGCCGAGCCCGCTGTCGATGCAGATGGTCCGGTCGGCGACGGAGCAGGACCTGACCAGGATCACCAAGGCGTACGTCGACACCGCGCGGATCCTGGTCAGCGCCGGCTTCGACGTCCTCGAGCTGCACATGGCGCACAGCTATCTCATCTCCTCGTTCCTGGCTCCCGGGCTCAACAGGCGCAAGGACGGCTGGGGCGGGCCCCTGGAGAACCGGGCGCGGCTGGCCCGGCAGGTCGCCCAGGCGGTGCGCGAGGAGGTCGGCGACCAGGCGGCGGTCACGGCCAAGCTCAGCGTGAGCGACGGCTTTAAGGGCGGCGTGCGCACCGAGGACAGCATCGAGGTCGCCCGGCTCCTCGAGGCCGACGGCCACCTGGACGCGCTGCAGCTCTCCGGGGGCAGCTCGCTGATGAACCCGATGTACCTCTTCCGCGGCGACGTACCGACCAAGGAGTTCGCCGCGACCATGCCTCCCCTGGTGCGCTTCGGCATGAAGACCCCGATGGGCAAGGGGTTCCTCAAGCACTACGACTTCGAGGAGGCCTACTTCTTCGAGAAGGCGTCCCAGTTCCGGGCGGCACTGGCGATGCCCCTGATGCTCCTCGGCGGCATCAACCAGCTGGCCACCATGGAGCGGGCGATGGCGAGCGGCTTCGACTTCGTGGCGATGGGCCGGGCGCTGCTGCGGGAGCCCGACCTGGTCAACCAGCTGCAGAACGGCCGCCAGAAGGCCGGCAAGTGCATCCACTGCAACCAGTGCATGCCCACGATCTACTCCGGGACCAGGTGTCCGGAGATCCCTGCCTACGAGAAGAGTGAGTGAGATGTCCCAGGTCGTCCCCGACAAGCCCCTCCGCGTCGTCGTCTGGTCCACCGGAACCATCGGCCGGCACGCGATCGCCGGCATCGACGCCCATCCCGACATGGAGCTGGTCGGCGTCTGGGTCTCCAACCCCGACAAGGAGGGCAAGGACGCCGGCGTCCTCGCCGACCTCGGCCGCGAGCTCGGGATCAGGGCCACCAACGACCGGGACGCGCTGATCGCCCTGGCCCCGGACGCGATCGTGCACACCGCGATGGCCGACGACCGGGTCTTCGAGTGCATCGAGGACCTGATCTCGTTCGTCGAGGCTGGCATCAACGTCACCAGCAGCGGCCCGGTGCTCCTCCAGTGGCCGGAGAAGATCCTGCCGCCCGAGTTCCTGGCGCGGATCGAGGACGCGTGCGTCAAGGGCAACGCGTCCATGCACATCAACGGCATCGACCCGGGCTTCGCCAACGACATCCTGCCGCTGGTGATGACCTCGATCTCCCAGCGCATCGACGAGGTCCGGGTCATGGAGATCTGCGACTACTCGACCTACTACCAGCCCGTGGTCATGGGAGACATGTTCGGCTTCGGCCGGCCGATGGACTACAAGCCGTTCCTCTGGGAACCCGGCATCCTCACCATGGCCTGGGGCAGCGTCGTCCGGCAGATCGCGGCCGGCCTCGACATCACCCTCGACGAGCCGCTGACCGAGGACGTCGAGCGCCGCGCCGCGGAGCGGGACACCGACTCGGTGTCCGGCGACGTCAAGGCCGGGACGATGGGCTCGGTGCGCTTCCAGCTGATCGGCAAGGTGGACGGCGTGCCCCGCGTCGTCCTCGAGCACATCACCCGCACCGACGCCGAGTCCGACCCGGACTGGGAGACGCCGCCCGCGGGCCACGACGGCTGCTACCGGATCAAGATCACCGGCGAGCCGATGATGAACGTCGACTTCACCCACCACGGCGAGCACGGCGACCACAACGTCAGCGGCATGATCACCACCGCCCAGCGGATCATCAACGCCCTGCCGGCGGTCGTCGCCGCGAAGCCGGGCCTCGTCACCGCCCTCGACCTGCCGCTGGTCACCGGCCGCGGGCTGGTCACCGGGTCGAGGAGCAGGGCATGACGATCCTCGACAGCTTCGCGGTCCCCGGGCAGGTCGCGATCGTCACCGGCGCCGGCCGCGGGCTGGGGGCCGCGACCGCGGTGGCGCTGGCCGAGGCCGGCTCCGACGTGCTCATCTCGGCGCGGACCGCCGACCAGCTCGCCGAGGTCGCCGCGAGGATCGAGGCCGTCGGCCGGCGGGTGGTCGTCGTGCCCGCCGACCTCAGCGACCTCGACGCGGTCGCGGGGCTGGCGCAGACGGCGTACGACGAGCTGGGCCGGATCGACACCGTGGTCAACAACGTCGGCGGGACGTTCCCTCGAGGCTTCCTCGAGACCAGTCCGCGCTTCCTCACCGAGGCGTTCAGCTTCAACGTCGCGACCGCGCACGCGCTCACCCGCGCCGCCGTGCCGCTCATGCTGAAGAGCGGGGACGGGCAGCAGTCGGTGGTCACCATCAGCTCGATGATGGGACGCACGGCCGACCGGGGCTACGTCGCCTACGGCACCGCCAAGGCCGCGCTCGCGCACTGGACCCGGCTCGCCGCCGTCGACCTGGCGCCCAGGATCCGGGTCAACGGCATCTACGTCGGGTCGATCATGACCAGCGCCCTGGAGTTCGTGGCCGGCCAGCCGGAGATGATGAACCAGATGGAGACGAAGACCCCGCTCGGCCGGGTGGGCGACCCGGACGACATCGCCGCGGCCGTCCTCTACCTGGCCTCGGCGGCCGGGAAGTACGTGACCGGGAAGCTGCTCGAGGTCGACGGGGGAATCCAGCAGCCGAACCTCGATCTCGGGATGCCGGACATCACCGCCGGGTAGCCGAGCCCTAGGCTCAGATAGATGACCGCGTCAACTTCCTCGCACGGCACGCCCACGGCGTTCGCCGTCTCTCCCGACTCGGGCGAGCACTGGACCGCCGAGGGAGCCTGGGAGGTGTCGCCCGGGATCCACCGGATCCCACTGCCGCTGCCCATGGACGGGCTGAAGGCGATCAACGTCTACGTCATCACCACCGACGACGGCCTGGTCCTCATCGACGGCGGCTGGTCGATCCCGGTGGCTCGCGACCTCCTCGACCGGTGCCTGCGCGACATCGGTGCCGGCTTCGGCGACATCCGGCGGTTCCTGGTCACCCACGTGCACCGCGACCACTACACGCTCGCCCGGGTGCTCAGCAAGGAGCTCGGCGTCGACGTGGCGCTCGGCCGGGGGGAGGAGCGGGCGATGGACGCGCTCAACGACCTCGACGCGCTCACCGAGAACCCGTTCGCGTCGCTCCTGCGCACGGCGGGGGCGCACGACATCGCGGAGATCTGGAACCGAGGGCACCAGCAGAACGGCGAGCGGCCCGACCCCGAGTGGTGGGAGTACCCCGACTCCTGGCTCGACCGGGACCACGACATCCCGCTCGGCCCGGTGACGCTGAACGCCGTGGAGACCCCCGGCCACACCCCCGGTCACTACGTCTTCGCCGAACAGGCCGCGGGCCTGATGTTCACCGGAGACCACGTGCTGCCGACGATCACCCCGTCGATCGGGTTCACGTTCCCGGCCGAGCCGCAGCCGCTCGGTGACTTCATGGCGTCGCTGACGAAGGTCCGGGGCCTCCCGGACCTCAAGGTCCTCCCGGCCCACGGTCCCGTGGCGCCGTCGACGCACGCCCGCGTGGACGAGCTGCTCGCCTTCCACGACCACCGGCTCGAGCTCTGCCTGGCGGGCCTGGGGCCGGAGCCGGTGTGTGCCGCGGACGTCGGCAAGACCCTGGGCTGGACCCGGCACGAGACGCCGTACGAGCAGCTCGACGAGTTCGCGCGGGGCATGGCCGCCATGGAGACCAAGGCCCACCTCGACCTGCTGGTCGCGAGGGGCGAGGCCTCCCGCCGAACGGACGCGGACGGCGTGGTCTGGTACTCAGCTCTCGCCTGAGCCGGAACGCCGACGCATCGGCACGTGCGGGATGCCGTCCTCGAGGAACTCGTCGCCGTCGACCTCGAACCCGAGGGACGCGTACCAGCCGGTCAGCGGCGACTGGGCGTCGAGCACGACGTCCCGGTCGGGGCACACCTCGAGAGCGGTCCCCATGAGCGGATCCGCGAGGCCCCGGCCGCGCACCGAGGGGTCGAGGACGACGCGGCCGATGCGCCACACGGCGCTGTCGTCCAGGACCCGGGCGTAGCCCACCAGCCGGTCGTCGTCGTCGGTCACCAGGACGTGCCGGGTCCCGGGCTCGGGGTCCCGGCCGTCGAGGTCGGGGTAGGGGCACTCCTGCTCGACGACGAACACCTGCTGCCGCAGCCGACAGACGTCGTAGACGCGTGCCGGGCCGAGCTGGGCGAAGGGCACCGCCTCGACCCTCACGGCTCGACCCTCACGGCTCGACCCTCATCGCAGGAACTCCAGGGTCGTCCACCAGGCCTGCTTGGCCTCGGGGATGAACGGCAGCAGCGGATACACGTGCAGCAGGCCGGGCTGCTCGACGTAGGTGAGGTCCCAGCCCGCCGCCACGGCCCGGCGGGCGAGGAGCCGGCAGCCGGGCATCAGGGTGTCGCGGGTGCCCGAGAACATCAGGGCCCGGGGGAGACCACCCAGGTCGGCCAGGGCCGGAGACACCTCGGGCCGGCCGAGGTCCTCGCCGGAGCCGGCCCACCACTCGGCGTACGCGTGCATCTTGCCGATGAACAGCCACGGGTCCTCGAGGGTGACGACCGCGGTCTCCGGTGTGCTGGTGGTGAGGTCGACCCACGGCGCGTGCAGCAGCAGGTGGCTGGGCTGCGGGCCGCCGCGGTCGCGGACGGTGAGTGCGGCCGCGAGCGCGATGCCGCCGCCGGCCGAGTCGCCGACGACGACCACCCGCTCGGAGGTCTCGGCCGCGCGCTGGACGAGCCGGACGACGTCCTCGTGGGAGTCCCGCCAGGTGTGCTCGGGGGTGAGCGGGTAGTCGGGCATGACGACCTGCGCGTCGAGCGCGGTGGCCAGCCGGGCGGCGTACTTGACCTGGTAGGGGTCGATCGGCGCCACGAAGCCGCCGCCGTGGACGTAGACCACCACCCGGTCCGGGGAGGCGCCGCGCTCGGAGAGCGTGTAGCAGGGGAACCCCCCGGGCAGCTGCTCCTCCGTGACCCGGAAGCGCTGGTGGAAGCGACGGACGGCGCTGGTCGGGAAGCCCCGGTCGAGGGTCGTGTGCCAGCGCTCGAGCCGGGCCCGCTCGACCTCGACGTCGTCGAGGTCGCGCGACCGGCGCAGCCGGGGCACGGCGTAGGCCAGCAGCTCGTGTCGTCGGCTGGGCATGGCGCCGAGAGTGCCACACGGGTGTCACACCTCGGTGGGCGCCGGTGTCTCGAGGGCGTACCACCGACGACACGAGGAGGACCTCATGCCCAGCACCAGCACCTTCCGCATTCCCAAGGCCCCGGTGACCGGCCTGTACGGCTGGTTCATGACGCAGTACGCCATGCGCCGGCTCGGCGGCGAGTTCCCCGACAACGGCTACGTCTACTTCCACCACAAGCGGGTGCTCAAGGACGTGCTCGGGTTCGAGAACAAGGTCGCGAAGTGGGGCGCGCTCGACCCCCTTCTCAAGTCCTACGCGCAGCTGGCGAGCGCCGGCGTCATCGGCTGCTCGTGGTGCCTCGACTTCGGCTACTTCATGGCGCACAACGACGGCCTCGACCTGGCCAAGGTCCGCGAGGTCCCGCGCTGGCGCGAGTCGGAGGTGTTCACCCCGCTCGAGCGGGACGTCCTCGAGTACGCCGAGGCCATGTCCGCCACGCCGCCCGTCGTCACCGACTGGATGGTCGAGAAGCTGATCGACCAGCTCGGTGTGCCCGCGGTCGTCGAGCTGACCCAGATGGTCGCGCTCGAGAACATGCGGTCCCGCTTCAACTCGGCCGCCGGCCTGCAGAGCCAGGGCTACTCCGACGTGTGCGAGCTCCCGCTCGCCGTACCCTCGGCGACGTGAGCCAGGAGCCGGGCGACGCGACAGAGGCGTTCGTCGCGCACCGCAACCTGCTCTTCACCGTCGCCTACGAGATGCTCGGCTCCGCCGCCGACGCCGAGGACGTGCTGCAGGAGGTCTGGTTGCGGTGGGCGGACGTCGAGCACGCCGAGGTGCGGGAGCCGCGTGCCTACCTGGTCCGGATCACCACCCGGCTCGCGCTGAACCGGATCCGCACGCTGGCCCGGCGCCGCGAGTCGTACGTCGGGCCGTGGCTCCCGGAGCCGCTGCTCACCTCGCCGGACGTGGCCGAGGACGTCGAGCTGGCCGACTCGGTCTCGACGGCGATGCTGCTGGTGCTGGAGACCCTGACGCCGACCGAGCGGGCGGTGTTCGTGCTGCGCGAGGTGTTCGACCTGCCCTACGACGAGATCGCGGCGGCCGTCGACAAGACCGCACCCGCGGTCCGGCAGATCGCGCACCGGGCCCGCAGCCACGTGGAGGCGCGCCGCCCCCGTGAGGTGGTCAGCGAGCAGGACCGGGCCGCGGTGGTCGAGCGGTTCATGGCCGCGGTCGCGACCGGCGACCTCCAGGGGCTGATGGACGTCCTGTCGCCGGACGTCGTCCTCATCACCGACGGCGGCGGCAAGAAGCAGGCCGCGCTCCGCCCGATCCACGGCGTCGAGAAGGTGCTGCGGTTCTTCGCCGGCGTCATGCCCACCGACGGCTCCGCGAGCGCGGCGCCCACGCTGGTCAACGGCTCGACGGGCCTTCGGCTGCTGCTCGGTGACGAGCTCGACACCATCGCCACCATGCGCGTGGACGGCGGCCGGGTGACCGCCCTCTACCTGGTGCGCAACCCCGACAAGCTCGGACGCGTGGACGAGGCGGTCGGCCTGGCGCGCTAGTCTTCCGGCACAAGACAGGGGAGCGCCCGGGCCGTGAGGCGATGGCGCTGAGAGTGCGGAGAAGCCGCAGACCCTCCGAACCTGATCCGGTTAGCACCGGCGATAGGGAGTCACCCCGATGCGACGCGTTCTCGTCCTGCCAGCCCTGCTCAGCCTGGCCCTCACCTCCTGCTCGCTCGTCGGCGGTGACGACGAGCCGGAGGCCTCGGACACCGGTGGGTCGGCCCCGTCCGAGGTCGTGCTGGTCACCCACGAGTCGTTCGTGATGAGCGACGAGCTCGTCGCGCAGTTCGAGGACGAGTCGGGGTTCGACCTCGAGCTCAAGGCGTCCGGGGACGCCGGCGCGCTCACCAACAAGCTGGTGCTCACCAAGGACAACCCGACCGGCGATGCGGTCTTCGGGATCGACAACACCTTCGGCAGCCGCGCCATCGACGAGGGCGTGCTGGCGGCGCACGACGCAGCACTGCCGGACGGCGCCGAGGCCTTCGCGCTCGAGGGCGACGACGCCGGGATGCTCACGCCGGTCGACACGGGCAACGTCTGCGTCAACGTGGACGACACCTGGTTCGCCGACAAGGGTGTGGAGCCGCCCGCCACCCTCGAGGACCTGACGAAGCCGGCGTACGAGGACCTGTTCGTCACCCCCGGTGCGACCACCAGCTCGCCCGGCCTGGCGTTCCTGCTGGCCACGATCGCCGAGTACGGCGACGACTGGCCGGACTACTGGACTCGCCTGCTCGACAACGGCGCCAAGCTCACCGAGGGCTGGACCGACGCCTACCAGGTCGACTTCACCCAGGGCGGCGGCGGAGGTGACCGGCCGATCGTGCTGTCCTACGACTCCTCGCCGGCATTCACCGTGGACGGCGAGGGCGGCACCACCACGAGCGCGCTCCTCGAGACCTGCTTCCGGCAGGTGGAGTACGCCGGGGTGCTGGCCGGCGCCGACAACCCCGAGGGTGCTGAGGCGCTGGTCGACTTCCTGGTGGGCCCGGATTTCCAGGCCGCGCTCCCGGAGGCGATGTACGTGTTCCCGGTCGACCCCGCCGCGCCACTCCCGGCGGAGTGGGCGGAGTTCGCCGTGCAGCCCGAGGAGCCCTACACCGTCGACCCGGCGGAGGTCGCAGCCAACCGGGACGCATGGCTGACCGAGTGGAGCGACCTCATCTCGCGATGACCCGATGACGACACCATGACGCGCAGGCTCCTGGTCCTCGCCGGGCTGGCCCTCGGGCCGGTCCTGGTGCTGGGTGTCTTCTTCGTGCTGCCGGTCAGCGGGATGCTGGCGCAGGGGCTCTGGCCCGACGGCCGGTTCGACCCGGGCGCGGTCCTCGACGTGCTGACCCGGCCGCGCACGCGTCGGGTCGTCTGGTTCACCATCTGGTCGGCCGGACTGGCCACGGTGGCGTCGGTCGCACTGGGACTGCCCGCGGCGTACGCCCTGCACCGGCTTCGCTTCCGGGGACGCGGGCTGATCCGGGCCGCCCTGCTGGTGCCGTTCGTGCTGCCGACCGTGGTGGTCGGGGTCGCGTTCCGGCAGCTGCTCGGCGAGGCGGGTCCGCTCGGCTTCCTCGGGCTCGACGGGTCGCCGGTGGCCATCGTCGCCGGGCTCGCCTTCTTCAACGTCGCCGTCGTGATCCGGGCGGTCGGGGCGAGCTGGGAGTCCCTCGACGTCCGGCCCGCCGAGGCCGCAGCGGTCCTCGGGGCATCCCCGCGACAGGTGTTCCGCACGGTAACGCTGCCGGCACTGGGGCCCGCGCTGGTCTCGGCGTCGAGCGTGGTGTTCCTGTTCTGCGCGACGTCGTTCGGCATCGTGCTCACGCTCGGCGGGCTGCGCTACTCCTCGGTCGAGACCGAGATCTACCGACTGACCACCCAGCAGCTCGACCTCCAGGCCGCGGCCGCGCTCTCGGTCGTGCAGCTCGTCGCGGTGACCGTGCTGCTCGCGCTCGCCGCCCGGCTCCGCGCGACCGCCGACCCCGGGGTGTCCCGCCAGGTCGCCCGGCCGCGCCGCCCCCGCCGCGAGGACGTGCCGCAGCTCGCCGCGACCGCCGGGCTGCTGCTGCTGGTGGCGGCGCCGATCGCGTCGCTGGTCGTCGGCAGCCTCCGGGTCGGCGACTCCTGGGGCCTGGCCAACTACCGCGGCCTGTCCGACGCCGAGTCCGGCACGGCGCTGCTGGTGCCGGTGACCGACGCCCTGGTCACCTCGCTGCGGACCGCCGTCGACGCGACGTGGATGGCGCTCCTGCTCGGCGGGCTGGTCGCGGTGATCGTGACCCGGCGCTCGCGGTCGTCGACCGAACGCCGGGTGCGCGGCGCGCTGGACGGGTTCTTCATGCTGCCGCTGGGGGTGTCCGCGGTGACGCTGGGCTTCGGGTTCCTCATCACGCTCGACGAGCCGCCGCTGGCCCTGCGGGACTCCCCTCTGCTGGTCCCGGTCGCGCAGGCCCTGGTCGCGCTTCCGCTGGTGGTGCGCACCCTCGCGCCGGTGCTGGCCTCGGTCGACGACCGCCAGCGCCAGGCCGCTGCCTCGCTGGGTGCCGGGCCACTGCGGGTGCTGGCGACCGTCGACCTCCCGGTCGTGTGGAGGCCCCTGCTCGCTGCCGCGGGCTTCGCATTCGCCGTCTCGCTCGGCGAGTTCGGCGCGACCGCGTTCCTGGCCCGCGACGAGCACCCGACCCTGCCCGTGGTGATCTTCCAGCTCATCGGACGTCCCGGTGCCGAGAACTTCGGCATGGCGCTCGCGGCCTCGGTGCTGCTCGCGGCGACCACGGCGCTGGTGATGCTCGCGGTGGAGCGCCTGCGGGTGCCGTCGGTGGGGGCGTTCTGATGGGGCTCGAGGTCCGGCACCTCACGGTGGAGTACGACGGCGTCCCGGCCGTCGTGGACGCGACCGTCGACGTGCCGGACGGGTCCGTGCTCGCGGTGCTCGGGCCATCCGGCTGCGGCAAGTCGACCCTGCTGCGCGCGGTCGCCGGCCTCGAGCCGGCCACCGCCGGGTCGATCGCCTGGGACGGTCGTGACCTCGCCGGCGTACCGACCCACAAGCGCGGGTTCGCGCTGATGTTCCAGGACGGCCAGCTCTTCGGCCACCTGACCGTCGCCCGCAACGTCGGCTACCCGCTGCGCATCCGCCGCCACGGGCCGGGTCGCCAGGACGTAGACCGCCGGGTCGACGAGCTGCTGGCGCTGGTCGGGCTGGACGGGTACGGCGACCGGCTGCCCGCCACCCTGTCCGGCGGCGAGCGGCAGCGGGTCGCCCTGGCCCGGTCGCTGGCGGTCGACCCGCGCCTGCTGCTGCTGGACGAGCCGCTGTCCGCCCTGGACACCGGGCTCCGGGCCCGGCTGGCCGGCGACCTGCACGCGATCCTGCGGGCCGCGGGCACCACGGCCCTGCTGGTCACCCACGACCACGAGGAGGCGTTCGCGGTCGCGGACCGGATCGCGGTGATGCGCGCGGGCCGGATCGTGCAGCAGGGCGACATCGGCGAGGTCTGGCGAGCGCCCGTCGACGCCGAGACCGCGCTCTTCCTGGGCTACGCCCGGGTCCTGGACGGGGAGGCTGCCGCCCGGGTGGTGCCCGGGGCGACCGCAGTCGCCATCCGGCGCTCGGCGCTGCGGTTGGACGAGACCGGTGGCCTGACGGGCCGGGTCGTGTCCGCGCGGGTCACCCCGGAGCAGGTGCGGCTCGTCGTCGACGTCGACGGGATCGGCGCGCTCGACGCCGTGGCCCCGCTCGACCGGCACCCGGGGCCGGGCGACGCGGTCCGGCTTGCCGTGGATCACACCCGGACTGCGGCTATCCGGGGCGACGTCCCTGCGGCGGGTCCATAGACTCCTCCGGGTGTACCGCCGCGCCTATGCCCTGATGGTCGGCACGGCGCTGGTCATGGGCGGTCTCGCCGTGCTGTCGGCGTCGATCCTCGACAAGCGGCTGGCCGACCCGGAGGGCAGCTTCCTCGGGCCGTCGTACATCCGGCTGCCGCTGCTCCTGCTGGGCGCGCTGCTGCTGGACATGCTGCCGCGGACGCTCTGGTACTCCCGCCTCAACCCCAGGGCGATGCCCGGCATCGTCCGGGAGCGGTGGCGAACGCACTGGAACCGGGAGCGGTTCACCCTCGTCGCGCTCGGCATCATCTGCTTCTACATCGTCTACGTGAGCTACCGGAACCTGAAGTCGTTCCTTCCGTTCATCAACGAGACGATGTACGACCGCGAGCTCCACCTGATCGACCGGGCGCTGTTCTTCGGCCACGAGCCTGCGACCGTGATGCAGACCGTGCTCGGCACCGACGTCACCGCGCACGTGCTGTCCTACATCTACCTGGCGTTCCTCCCCATGGTCCCGCTGGGCGTGACCGCCTGGCTGGTGTGGTCACGCAACCTGTCGTTCGGCTACTGGTTCGTGACCTCGCAGTGCCTGGCGTGGAGTCTCGGCACAGGCTCCTACTACATGTTGCCGACCCTGGGGCCCGGCCTCGAGTACGTGTATCTCTACAACGACCTGGCCCGCACGCCGACCTCGGAGCTGATGGAGTCGCTCGTGAACGCCCGTCAGGGGGTCCGGCTCGAAGGGCTCGAGGGCCAGGTGCAGTCCGTCGCCGGGTTCGCCAGCCTGCACACCGCCATCACCCTGCTGCTCGCCCTGATGGTGCAGTACACGATCCGCTCCAAGATCGCGAAGTGGGTCGTGTGGGTCAACTTCGGACTCACCGTGGTCGCGACCCTCTACTTCGGCTGGCACTACGTCGCCGACGACCTCGCCGGCATCGTGATCGCGATGGTGAGCTTCTACGTCGGCGGCCTCGCGAGCGGGCAGAAGTTCGACCGGAAGCTGACGACCTCGCACCCGACGACGACCACCGCGGCGGTGCCGGTCAGCCGGGACTGACCCCGGATCTCGAGAACTACAACGTTGTAGTTCGCAAGGCGACACGCCGCGGCACTGCGAAAAATTTGTGAAAAGTGTTTCGGATGTGACGAAAGCGCACTAGCGTGCCTGGAGTGCCCCTGGTTGCCACCAGGGGCGTTTCCGAGCCGAAGGTGAGACGACCGTGCGCAGCCGGACCCCCGGGACCGTCGCTGGCTCCGTCCTCTGCACCGCCGTCGGGTCGACGCTGGCGCTGGTCCTGGCCCTCGTGGGACCCGCCGTGGCCGACGAGGCTGCCGATGACGGCGCGGTGCCGAGCGAGCAGGACGTCGCCGCCGCCGAGGCGGCGGTCCAGAGCAAGGCCTCGGCCGTGGAGTCGGTCCGGGCCCGCCTCGCCGTGGCCGAGCACCAGCTCGAGCAGACCGAGATCGCGGCGATCCAGGCCGCCGAGGCCTTCAACGCCGCCCGGTTCCGCGCCGAGGAGGCGGCCCAGGCCGCGCAGGCGGCCCAGCAGGCCTCCGACGAGGCCGACCGCGATCTCGCCGAGCAGCGCGAGGGCTATGCCGACGCGGTGAACACGTCCTACCAGCTCGGCCCGAGCCTGAGCCCGCTGGCCGCGCTGGCCAACGCCGACGGCGTGAGCGACGTCCTGGAGAGCTCGACGCTGATCGAGCAGGCGGCCGCCGCCATCGACGACACCTACGACACCTACGAGGCGACCTCGATCCTCGCCGAGTCCGCCGACGTCCGCGCCGACGAGGCTCTGGCCGAGGCAGCCGCCGCGAAGAGCGAGGCCAAGGGCGCCCGGGACGCGGCGGAGTCCGCGGCGCAGACCGCGGCAGCCGAGACCGAGGCCTATGCCGCCGAGCGCGACGGCCTCATCGCCGAGCTCGCGGAGCTCGAGGACATCAGCGTCGAGCTCGCCCGTGAGCGCCAGGAGGCGCTCGAGCAGGCGGCTGCGGAGGCCGCGGCGCTCGCGGCCCAGCAGGCGGCCCAGGAGGCGGCGGAGCAGGCGGCCCAGGAGGCGGCCCAGGAGGCGGCGGAGCAGGCGGCCCAGGAGGCTGCCGAGCAGGCCGCGCAGGACGCCGCCGACCAGGCCGCGCAGGAGGCTGCCCAGGACGCGGCCGACGAGGAGGAGCCGACGACGCCCTCCAC